>JACPSE010000139.1 GCA_016193465.1 Deltaproteobacteria bacterium | reverse complement strand
ATGGGTCTTTATGGGGAGCCGCCAGGTCCGATCAGTGAGGAAGTAAAGAAAAAGGTTCTGGGGAAGAAAGAGCCCATCACCTGTCGTCCTGCGGATCTTCTAAAGCCGGGGCTCGAGCAGGCAAGAAAAGAGATCGGCTCTATTGCCAGCAGCGAAGAGGACGTGCTCTCTTACGCCCTGTTCCCGGAAATCGCCAAGGAGTTCTTCCTCTGGCGCTCCCAACGGCAAGTCGCTCCCAAGGTGGCAGTTGCTTAAAGTAGACCCGACGGTCGAGGCACAGGCGACATCCAATGAAGTCCGCCTTTCGTGCCACGGGGCGCCGGGGCTTGAGAAGACGCGGCAGGGAAGGAGCGTTTCGCGGCGCATTGACGGACAAGAATTTTTGCGCGCTTAACCGACTGACAAGAGAAAGGAGCAAACATCAATGAATCCCAAGCAAATTTCTTTTGCGGCAGCGATCATGGCAGTCGCCATGATTGTTCTACGGTTCGGTGCGGTTCCTGCTATGAGCCAGCAGGTGCCGGTTCCTCCGGACTTCTCTTATGAGGAGACGAAGCCGCTAGGGGCGGTTCCTTTCAGCCACAAGTTTCATGTAACTGAGAAGAAACTCCAGTGTCCGGACTGCCATACTAAAATCTTCCAGATGAAGAAAATGGCCGCGTCGCCGGCGATGACCATGGCCAGGCTTAATGCCGGGGAATTTTGCGGCGCCTGCCATAACGGCAAGAAGGCCTTCTCCTCGAAAGAGGCGAAGGACTGTGCCCGGTGTCACATAAAGAAATAGTCCGCGCCTTTAGCTGCTAGAGTTGCGTCGGCGGCCGAGGGGCAGTTGCTTTTTTCTCGGGTTGACTATTTCCGAAAGGTAAGAATTTGATTGCCCTGGACAATATATATTCTCTAACGAAATTAGAGACTTACAGATTTTCTCCGTTTGGCACAAATCGTGCTAATTTTTGCCTGTGTCAGAGGATGGGGCGAGGGGGAAGCTTTACCAACGGCGCTTTCGCATCATCGAGTTGTGATGGAAAAGATGAAGGGTGTGTTGGAGAAAATTCCTGAGCAGATAAGAAGGCTTTTAATCGTCATCGCGGTTATCATTACCGGCGTCGTCACCGTAAGATATTTCATCCTCCCGTCCTCTCTGACAGACAGACGATTTCATCGGGAATCCACAGTACAAAGGGAAACGGCAAAAAATATCGTGTTCGCCGGCGCATCCGTGTGCGGAGCTTGCCATGCAGACCAAGCCGCCAAGAAGAAGATCGGCTACCATAAGACCCTGTCATGCGAAACATGTCACGGGCCCGCGCAGGTGCATATAGAAAATCCCGCCACCAAGCCCACTGCGCCGAGAGGGAGAGAGTTCTGTGTTTTTTGTCACGCCTTTGATCCGTCAAGACCGACTGGATTTCCGCAAATAAATCCGGTTCTCCACAATCCGATCAAGGCCTGCGTAACCTGTCATCACCCTCACGATCCGGTGCCGTCAGAGACTCCTCGGGAGTGTTCCGCCTGTCACGCACAGATTGCAAGCATCAAGACTGTCTCGCCGCATGCGCTCATCGGCTGTACGAGCTGTCACACGGTTCCGGCGAAACATAAGATAACCCCGAGGAGCGTCAAACCAACCAAGCCTGAGACACGGGAATTCTGTGGAAAGTGTCATGGAAAGGAATCTGACCGAAAGGATGCGCCCAAGATAGACCTCGCCACCCATGGAGAGAGGTTTCTCTGCTGGGAGTGCCATTACCCGCATCGGCCCGAGAGGATGTGACAGGGATCATGGATAGAAGGAAGTTCCTAAAAAACGCCATCTGGTTTATCCCCGCTGCCGGATTGTTTCGGCGCTTTCTAAAGGACGCCTATGCAAAACCGGGGAACGGAAGGTATGATCCTAACCATCATCTCTACGGCATGGGCATCGACATAGACAAGTGTATCGGGTGCGGCCTGTGTATCGAGGCCTGCAAGAAAGAGAATAATGTGCCCAAGGAGCCATTCTTTTGTCGCACCTGGGTAGAGCGGTACGTTATAAGGAAAGATGGCAGCGTTACCGTTGAGAGTATTGAGGCGCAAAAAGGAAAACCCAGGGCAAAGCCGGAGGAGACGGATATCCTAAGGAGTTTCTTTGTTCCGAAACTCTGCAATCAGTGTGCGAATCCCCCCTGCGTGCAGGTTTGTCCTGTGGGGGCCACCTTCCCAACCGAGGACGGCGTCGTGCTTGTAGATTCCAAGCGCTGCATCGGATGCAGGTACTGCATTCAGGCATGTCCGTATGGGGCGCGTTATCTTCACCCGGAGACCCGGACTGCGGATAAATGCACGTTCTGTTATCACAGGGTCGTAAAAGGGCTGCTTCCCGCCTGCGTCGAGGTTTGCCCGACGCAAGCGCGGGTTTTTGGAGACTTAAAAAGCATGGCGAGTCGCCTTGTACGCTTTACGCGGATGAACAAGATTCATGTGCTCAAGCCCCACCTCAATACCGAGCCTAAGGTGTATTATGCCGACCTTGACGGGGAGGTGCGATGAACCCGGAATTGGTCCAAAGGCTGTCAGAGCTGCTGCAGGAGGTCACCGGCTTTATCTATCCCAATGAGGTCGAGATTCACTGGTCGATCTTGATCGTCGTGTATCCATATATTACGGGACTCGTGGCAGGCGCCTTCATCCTCGCCTCCTTAGTCCAGGTTTTCAATGTTAAAGAAGTTCAGCCGACGTACCGGTTGTCCCTCCTAACGGCTTTAGCTTTTCTTCTGATTGCGCCGTTGCCGCTCCAATTCCATCTTGGTCACCCCGAGCGTTCTTACGAGATATTTATTACCCCTCAGCTCGGCTCCGCGATGGCAATGTTTGGCTTTGTGTACCTCTGGTATTTGATGGCCGTGCTTCTGTTAGAGATATGGTTTGAGTACCGGCGGGATCTTATCGTGTGGTCCAAAGAAGAAAAGCCCCCGATGAGATGGCTCTATAGAGCGCTCTCTCTGTTCTCGAACGACGTCAGCGAGGGCGCGGTTCAATTTGACAGAAAGGCCATCAAGGTAATCACCGTCATCGGCATCCCGTCGGCATTCATTCTTCATGGATATGTGGGATTTATATTTGGATCCGTGAAGGCGAATCCTTGGTGGAGCAGCGTCCTGATACCGATTGTGTTTCTCATGTCGGCGATCGTGTCGGGGATCGCCCTGGTCATCTTTTTGTACATGGTGATCACGCCTCTGAGGGGAGAACGCATAGATATGAGGTGTCTCGATAGGATCACCTCCTACCTCTTCTACGCGGTCATCGTTGATTTTACCTTGGAGGCGCTGGATTTTATCCACCGTCTTTACGAAAGCGAGGAGTCTATCAAGATACTCTCCAGACTTGTCACCGATAAGTTGTTTGTAAGCCTCTGGATCATACAGATTTTGCTGGGGATGATCATCCCCCTCGCGATTATGATTATGGTGAAGTCTTTAAAGTTTGACGAAGAATTAAGAAAATTATTGTATTTTACGTCGGTGATCTTGATTCAGTTGGGGATATTCGCGACGAGATGGAACGTCGTCATTGGAGGGCAATTGTTCTCCAAAAGTTTCCGAGGACTTACGACCTATAAGATGGAGGTCGCAGGGATTGAGGGCTTGTTGACTGCAATTGTTTTGCTTATTCTCCCTTTCATAGTTCTCACGATTCTGTTAAAAATACTTCCGGCTTGGGAAACAAGTGAGGCGAACAGAGGTACTGCTTCATGATATTTCTGCCCATCTTCCCCGCTCTCACAAAGATCCTTCTGCTGAGCCAGCCTATGGGGAAGGGTCGCGGGATGTGAGGAATCATTGGATAGGAAAGATCCATCCAACCTTGCCAGGCCGATATTCATAAGGCCCTTTCTGCTCTCTGCTGTTTTTATTGTTGCTGTTTTTCTCTCTCCAGTCTTTGCGCAAGCTCAAGGGAGTTCCAAAGAAATTTGTCTTTCCTGCCACGGGATCCAGGGATTGGAAAAGGTTCGGAAAGGGAAGCCCGTGTCGCTTTATGTGGAGAGGGAGAAGTTGTCCCAGTCAGTTCATGGCCCTTTAGAGTGCGCTTCTTGCCATAGAGATGCCTCCCAGCTTCCCCATCCATCGGAACTGAAGGCGGTGCAGTGCTCTGCATGTCATGCGGGCGCTTCCCAGGCCTACTCACAAAGCGTTCATGGAAAGGCCCATGCGAAAGGCGACGGTGACGTGGCGTTCTGCAGTGATTGCCATGGGAGCCACAATATCTTGCCTGCCAAACATCCAGACTCGAAAGTCTACCCCCTGAATCTGCCTCGGACTTGCGGCACATGCCACGGCGATCCTGAGCTTGCCAAGCGTCATCGTATTCCGGTAGCCAATGCCTATCAGCTCTACATGGATTCGATTCATGGCCGGGCCTTGACGAGAAGTGGTCTTCTGGTTGCGGCCAATTGCTCAAGCTGCCATGGGTCCCATGAGATTAAGCCCAAGGCAGATCCGGAATCTAAGGTTTATCGGACCAGAATCCCTTCAACCTGTGGCGCCTGCCACGCCGGTGTTGTGGCTGAATACTTCGATGGCGTTCACGGCCGGGCAGTCAAAGAGGGAAGCTCAGTGGCGCCCGTTTGTGTCGATTGCCACACGACCCATGAGATCCGCCGGGTCGAGACGCCTGCCTGGAAGCTGGAGATCATCAAGGAGTGCGGCACTTGTCATCGAGAGTCGCTAAGGACTTACCGGGACACGTTCCACGGACAGGTGACGGCCTTGGGCTTTACCCGGGTGGCCCGCTGCTCCGATTGCCATGGCTCCCACCGGATTCTTCCGGCCTCCGATGCCAGGTCGTCCATCTCACGGGCAAATCTGGTGTCCACTTGTCAGAAGTGTCATCCCAAGGCAAACCCGAACTTTGCCCGTTTCTCTCCACACGCGGATCCCAATGACAAAGAGAGAAACCCGGGCCTCTACTATGCCGCCCGCTTCATGCACATCCTCTTGATCGGAGTTTTTCTTTTCTTCGGCCTGCACACCTCCCTCTGGCTTTTCCGCTCCACCTTAGAGGTTTGGCGTCGGAGGAAACCTCCTGAACAAGCCGAAGGAGGGCCGGATCCCGACGGAGAGGAAGGAAAAGATGGAACGCCAAAGCCTTGACCAGACGCCGAGATACTATCTCCGGATCAATCTCTATCACCGGTTGCTCCATGGCCTCTTGATGGCAAGCTTCTTAGGGCTGGCTGCCACCGGGATGCCGCTTAGGTTCAGTCAGTCGACCTGGGCGGTTGAGCTTGCCACTGCCATTGGCGGATTCGGGGCCATTCTCTTTTTTCACAAGACCTTTGCTTTCCTCTTGACGCTATGCTTCTTCCTTCATATTGGAGCCGTCTTTTACCTGGCCTTCGTCCGGGGAGAGATTGGCGTTTTTTGGGGGTCTGCCTCGATGGTTCCCCAGCCAAGAGACTTCATCGAAATGTTCCAGCACTTCCGGTGGTTTTTCGGAATAGGACCACGGCCCCAGTTCGGTCGCTTCGCTTACTGGGAGAAATTCGACTATTGGGCCGTCTTTTGGGGGATGGCCATCATTGGGATCACTGGCTACGTGATGTGGTTTTCTTCCTTCTTTGGCAGGTTCCTTCCCGGCGGGCTCTTCAACATCGCTCTCCTGATCCATGCCGATGAGGCCCTCTTGGCAGTTTGGTTCATCTTTACCATCCACTTCTTCAACAGCCACTTCCGTCCGGAAAAATTCCCCATGGATCTCGTGATCTTTACCGGGAAGCTGAGCGATAGAGAACTCCAAGAAGAGCGCCCGGCCGAGTACCAAAGTCTCGTGGAGGAAGGGAGTTTGGAGCGCATTCAGGCCGATCCGCCGCCATTGTGGCTCAGGAACTTGGGGAGGATCATCGGCTTCAGTGTAGTTGCCACCGGTTTTCTGCTTTTTGGTCTCACCCTGCTGGCTTTTTTGAGCGAATGACGATGGATGCGCAAAAACATCAGCCCATGGGATGGCTGATCGGGGCGGTGGTTGGAGCTCTGTTCCTTCTACTCCCGGCAATGTTGCTCGCCGCCGAGTCCGTTTCCCCAGAGGTGCAGTTCTGCCTGAACTGCCATAGCAACAAGACGTTGGAGCTTGTCTTGCAGAGCGGCGAGAAACGCTCCCTCTATGTAGACGTGGATAGTTTTGCCCGCTCGGTGCACGGGGATAAGCTGCGCTGCACTGATTGCCACGGCGACATCTCAACCTTCCCCCATCCAACGAGATCGTTCAAAAATCTGCGCCAGTTTACATTGGCCTATTATGAGAGCTGCAAGGGATGCCACTTCGACAACTACACAAAGAGCCTGGACAGCGTTCACTATGCCATCCTCTCCAAGGGAGACTTGAGGGCTCCCCTCTGCGTTGATTGCCATGGCGCTCATGATGTGGCGCCTCCAGCCGTTCCGAGATCGAGGGTCTCCAGGACCTGTTCCCGGTGCCACCAAGAGGTGTACCGGCGGTATGCCCGGAGCGTCCATGGTAAAGTCCTTTTACAGGATGGAAACGTGGATGCTCCGGTCTGCGCGGATTGCCATCGCTCGCACAATATCGAAGATCCCCGGACAGTTGTTTTTCACTTAAAGACGCCCGAACTCTGTGCCCGGTGCCATACCGACGAAAAGCTCATGGCCAAGTACGGCCTTTCAACCAATGTCCTGAAAACTTACCTCAAGGATTTTCATGGGATGACTGCCTCTCTCCACAAAAGGGAGCAGATCACGCCTTCTGCCGTTACCGCCGTCTGCACCGATTGTCATGGAGTTCATGATATCTTAGCAGTGAAGGATCCGAGCTCTACCGTGATGAAGGCAAACTTGGTGAGGGTCTGCCAGAAGTGTCATGCCGACGCCACGGAGAACTTCCCGGCCGCATGGCTCTCGCACTACGAGCCTAGCCCGAAGAGGGCCCCCTTGGTCTACTATGTGAAGCTCTTTTATCAGATCTTCATTCCCTTTGTGGTTTTGGGGTTGGTCTTGCAGATTCTTCTGCACATCTGGCGTGTCGTGGTGAACCGCTAATGGCTCAGGCAAAAGAGGGATATTTCACGCGCTTCAGCGTACGGCAGAGACTGGAACATCTGCTCATCATGGTCCTCTTTCTGGTCCTGGCTCTAACCGGTTTCCCGCAAAAATTCTTCACTGCTGGCTGGGCTCAGTGGTTGATCCTGCATCTCGGCGGAATCGATCGGGTCCGCTGGCTCCACCGCATGTCGGGAATCCTTTTTAGCGTGGTGGCCCTTGAGCACGGGGGCGTGGTTCTATTGCTGGTGCTGATGAAGCGGATCCAGCTTAACATGGTCCCGAGCAAGAAAGACTTTTGGGACGCCATCGTCACGCTTCGCTATTACCTGGGCTTGTCGGAGGAGCAGGCTCGATTTGGCCGCTACGACTATCGACAAAAATTTGAGTACTGGGGTCTGATCTTTGGCGGGGTCATCATGATGATGACCGGCTTTATTCTCTATTTCCCGACCTTGTTCGCCCGATTCCTCACAGGGGAGGTGATCCCTGCGGCGCAGGTCGCTCACTCAAACGAAGGGCTCCTGGCGTTTTTGGTCGTCATCCTCTGGCATATCTACAACGCCCATCTCAGTCCGGATGTCTTCCCCTTCGATGCCAGTATCTTTACTGGAAGGATCTCTGAGGAGCGAATGGAGCACGAGCACCCCCTTGAGTATGCCCGGGTCGTTGCGGAGAAGGGAGAGTCGGCTTCCCCGGAGGAGATCGCAGATGAGGGTTCGTCAAAAGAAAAGAGCGACGAGCCTTCCTCAGAGTAAGTCAGAAGGGTCGATGAAATGAAGCCGTTTCAGTTTCTCAGGGGCAGCCTGAGAGGCCGGGTCTTGCTTCTTGTCGGCCTATGGATGATCGCCTTGGTGATCATCCTGATGATCTCCAACTTTATGGGCAGCCGGGAGCTCTCTGATCGAGTCTTCAGGGAACGACAACGCCTGGCGCAAGCGCTGGCCGACAACCTGGATAACATCCTGAAATCTCATCTAGTTCTCCTGCAAGATGTGGCCTTCCGTGCCCGCGCGAGCCTCGAGAAGAGAGACCTGGGTGCGGTGAAGGTAGCTCTGCGGGAATTCTACGTCCGCTCGCTTTTTGCCGAGGGGGCTTTTCTACTCGACAAGGGAGGGAAGGTGATCTGGGTCGAGCCCAGGTACCCTCCCGGCGAACAGAAGGATTTTTCTTCCCTTCCTCCCGTCCGCCTCGCCCTTGAAGGCGGCAGGCCGGCCATTTCAAACTTTATTGGGAATGGAAAGAAGAGGATCTATGCCGTGGTGCCGGTCCGGAACTGGCACGGTGAGGTGGTGGGCGCAGTGGGCGGAGAGATGGACCTGGAAAGCGTGCAGTTTCGCTCCCTGCTGCATCCGGTTGAACCTGGGGAGACCAGCTATCTGGATATCGTGGATGGAAATGGGAGTGTGCTTGCCTCGACAAAGCCCAACCGGGCCTTTACGGAGAGCGACCACGGTCGCTTTTTGGCCGGGCTGATCCAAGAGAAAAAGTCCGTGGTGGGGAGCTGCCATAGCTGTCATGAAAAGCGGGGATTTCCCGTGCGCGAGGTCATCGCCTTTGCTCCCCTGACAGTCGCGTCCTGGGGCGTCAGCATCCGTCAGGCTGAGAGAGAGGCCATGGCCCCTGGATTCGCCATGGAGCGACGCTTCCTGCTCATTGGGTCGGTGACGATCCTCATGGCGCTGCTCTTTGCCTGGGGAGTGGCGCGGAGCGTGACCAAGCCTTTAGCGGTGTTGGGCCAGGCCTCGCAGCGTATCGCACGGGGGAACCTGGACGAGCCGGTTTCTCCACTGGGGACGGACGAGATCGGCCATCTGGGGGAGTCCCTGGATCAGATGAGAGAGGCGCTCAAGGCTTCTCTTGAGACGATCGCTGAGGGGAAGCGGGATCTGGAAAAGAGGGTTCAGGAGCGGACCAGGGAACTGGAAGGCCTTTATCTGGAGCTTCAGAAAAAGGAGGAGATACGGGGAGAGCTTTTGAGAAAGGTGATCACGGTTCAGGAGGAGGAGCGAAAGAGGATCGCCCGCGAACTCCACGATGAAACCAGTCAGGCCCTGGCGACCTTGCTGCTTTCGATTGAGACGAGTGGCAGCGGCGCGCCAGAGCAGATCCGGGAGAGGCTCGCGCAGATGAAGCGTTTGACTAACCAGACGTTGGAGAATGTCCACCGCATGATCTTCGATCTCCGTCCGTCTTTTTTGGATGACCTGGGTCTTGTTTCAACGCTGCGGTGGGCTGGTGAGAGCCGTTTGGAGCCGATGGGGATTGATCTCCTGTTCGAGGTTGTGGGTGCAGAGCGCAGGCTGGGTCCTGAGGTGGAGACCACTCTTTTCAGGGTTGGCCAGGAGGCGATCTCTAACATCGCAAAACATGCGGAGGCCAATAGCGTAAAGATTACGGTTGACTTTGGCGAGGACCGTTTGCGCCTTCAGGTTGAGGACGACGGGAAAGGGTTCGTGCCGGAGACTGTTCCTGCGTCAGGAGAGGCAGCGCGGGGATTGGGGCTTCTCGGGATGAAAGAGCGGGCAGCTCTCATAGGTGGAACCTTTACCATTGATTCAGAGTCCGGCAAGGGGACTTGTGTCTGCGTGGAGGTTCCCCTTGGGAAGGGCTGAGGGGACGAGAGCCGGGAGTAAGAATGAAGATCAAGGTCCTGATTGCTGACGACCATACCCTTTTCCGCGAAGGGATTAAGGCCCTGCTTTCTGCCTACGAAGATATCGAAGTTGTAGGGGAGGCTGCGGATGGGAGGCAGGCGATTGAGAAGGTTAAGGAGCGTAGTCCCGACGTGGTCCTCATGGATATCGCCATGCCCGGATTGGGCGGGCTTGAGGCGACCCTGGAGCTGAGAAGTCTCTATCCCAAGGTGAAAATATTGATTCTCACCCAGTACGATAACAGGGAGTATCTCTACCGGTTTCTGAAGGCGGGTGTGGCCGGCTATGTGTTGAAGCAGGCGGCGGGCACAGAGTTGGTTGCGGCTATCAGGAGTGTCCATCGTGGTGGAACCTTTCTTCATCCCGGAGTTGCGCCAGCCGTTGTGGAAGGCTATCTGGGCGGGATCGCGCCTCGGGAGCAGGAAGATCTTTATGAGACTTTGACTGATCGGGAGAAGCAGGTTTTAAAGCTTGTCGCCGAAGGCAAGACAAACAAAGAGGTGGCAGAGATCCTCGATATCAGCGTAAAGACGGCCATGGGCCACCGGGCAAACCTCATGGATAAGCTCGGCATCCACAATCGGGCGGAGCTAATCAAGTTTGCCATCCAGCGGGGAATTGTTCAGTGACGGCTGGATTTTCATGCTCCCCGTCTTCTCTCTTCGAGGTGAGCCATTATGGCTAGGAGTCTCTTCCACGCCTTGGTACCAAGGAGCCAAAGCAGGATGGGAATGGCTACGAAGGGGACGAGGACGACAAAAAGTCCTCCCAGGAAAGCGCCCAAAAAGGGCATCAAGATAGGATGGATTGGCAGGCGGATATAGATCGATTCCTGTGCTCCTTTCAAGATGCCGCCTATCCTAGGGAGCGCCCGGATCTCCCATGAGTCTCGGCAGAGGTAATAGCCCCGGGGCGCCCACGTCCCGCTTCGGTAGCGTTTCATCACTGTGTCTCCCATGGCTTATCCTCCGCGGTGGCAGGCCATGCAGTTGGTCAGTCCGAACGCGGCCTTGTCATTATGGCAGGCGCCGCACTGTCGCCCGCGCTCCATCTCTGAGTGCCGGATAGCGCCACCCTCTGCTGGAGCCCCTTTCTCAAGAATCTTGAACAGTGCCGGATGGCACACTGTGCAATCAGGCCTCTTTTGGTCTACGTGGCTTAGATGGCTGAAGGTTACCTTTGCAGGACTGCCTTCCCTTTGTAAAAGAATGAGGTCTTGGGGGAGCCCGGGAAGGGTCTGGGCCAGCCCGGTCACCGCCAGCGTGGCGCCCAATAGAAGCATCAGACTCAATCGGATCAAACTACGAACTCTTACCATCGGCTTACGCCTCCTCTTCACGTCAGGAAGAAGCTCCTGACTACGTGGTCCCATTCCGTCGGGCTAATTCTCCGCGCCATCCCATGGATGGGCAAGCCGCCGTCCTGATAGAGCCTGCCAAGGTCAGGGCTGATCATTGCGCTCAGTTGCTCGCACGCCTCTTCCATCCAGCGCCGCGCGAGGGACCCCGAAAGAAGCTGCTTGAGATTAGCCCCCAGCCTTTGGGCGCGGACCTTGATGAGCCAGGCCTCTTCATAGGGGTTCAGGTTGATCGTCTCCGGGGATGCGTGCACTCTCTCATTGACAGCCACTACGGTTCCATCGACCGGTGAGAGCATATCAACCCACTGGGAGCCTAACATAAGGCGCCATGCCCTTTCTCCCTGACTCACCTGTGAGCCGACTTCTGGCAGCGCAATGGCAGACGGTTTTCCGATGAGCTTCTGGGCGAAATCGTCCATTCCTACGGTCACGAGGTCTCCGGTATCTACCCGAGCCCAAGCGTGGCCCGGATGAAAGTAGATGAAGTCGGGGACGAGAAACCAGTCCGCCACCCGGCCGAGCCATCCGGGGACTTCGGCCACCGCCTGGCCTTCCGCGGCTCTCCCCCCATTGAGAAACCGCCAGAAGGGAATGAAGAAGAGGAGAAAGGCCACGGCGAGGAGGTATTCAACCGCCTTTACCGAGTACATCGTGAAGAGGTCGTGGGGTGTCATGTTATCCTCCTTGCTACGAGTGCGTTCCTCGATAATCCGGATGCTCGCGCAGCACAGGCATCCGGTTCACGATCCATCGGAACGTGATGAGCCCAAGCGTGATAATGGTAACGGAAGTGACCACCTCCATCCAATTTGGGAAATAGCGGTCCGCGACATTCCAGTTGAACGCGACGAGCGAGACGTTCAGCCGGTTGATGACGATGCCGATGACTGTGAGAAGCGCGGTTCCTCGGACAAGCCTCACATTCCTCTCCCTGACCCCATGGGCGAGGAGGAAGCAAGGGAGAAGGACGAACCCGAGAAGCTCCACAAGGAACCAGTAACCCAGGGGAGTGTCGAGCAGATCCCAGTGACCACCGTCGACAATGCCAAGCAGCCTGAGGAAGAAATAGGTGAAAAGGGCGACGGAGGCCGCCTTGCCTAGACCAAGCGTGATTTCGTCGAGGTTCACGTGCCGCTGGGGATCGATCTGGTCCTGGAAGACCCTGTGGGAGAGTGCGCTCTCCACGATCACCATCGTAAGCCCAGCGATGATGCTTGAAATGAAAAAGTAGATGGGGATGAAAGGCGTATACCAAAGGGGATGGAGCTTTGTAGGCGCCATGAGAAAGAGAGCCCCCAGGGCGGACTGGTGAAGCGTTGAAAGAATGACACCAAAAACGGTAGCAGCAATGGCCATCCTCACAGCCCACTGGCGAACGTTTTTCCATCCGAGCCACTCGAACACGGCAGGGCAGAACTCTAGGAACTGACACGTGAGGTAGAGGAAGACGTGCCACGCTACGAGGAACATGACTGAGGTTACGCCATAGGAATAAAAGACAGGATACGGGATCCGCCAAGGCCGACCCAGGTCAACGAGAAGCCCCACGACGACGAAAAAGTAGCCGAGGAAGCCTGTGAGAATTGCGGCACGGAGAACGGGATAAAATTGTTTGAGCCCGAAAAGGTAGACAGTGCTAGCCAGGACGTATCCCCCGGCCGCGAGGGCAACGCCGCTCAGGACGTCTAGCCCGATCCAGAGCCCCCAGGGATTTGTCTGGGACAGGTTTGTCGCTGCTCCCAGGCCGTAGGCGAAGCGATAGGCAATGACGGGAAGGCCGACCGCCAGGATAAGGGCAGCCACGATGTCAAAGGGGGTGGCAAGCCCTCGAAGGTATTCCCTAAGCGACAGCCCCATCCAGAGCTTCTCTCTGGCCAAGGCGCGCCGGCCGACGGTTCTCTCTACCGTCTCATTCATATCGAGCCTCTTTCTTTTCTCCAGCCTCAGTGGTCTTTTCCCGGTTCTTCGTAAACGCGTAGATTCCCATCAGGAAGGGCGGCCAAAGCATCAGCACAAAGGGGACCGCCGAGAGGAAGGGCCAGGTGAATTCGGGATACGAAGTCGTCCCGAGGTCCATTCTGAAGCCGAGTTTCTCAAAGGGAACATCAGTGATGTACAGCCAGCCGGTCCCGCCTACTTCATGCTCGCCGTAGATGTGGTGGATGTAGCGGTCGGGGTTTTGGTAGATCCGGGTTCGCGCGATCTCAAGAAGCTCCTCTCGCTTCCCAAACTTGAGGGCGCCGGTCGGGCAGACCTCAGCGCAAGCGGGGAGCTTCCCTTGTTTTTGGCGCTCCGCGCAAAAAGAGCACTTCCGAATAGATGGGACGGCCTTCTCGTACTCGAACTTGGGGATCCCGAAGGGGCAGGCCACCATGCAGTAGCGGCAGCCGATACAACGGTCCTGCTGATAGACGACGGGTCCCTCGGGGCTTTTCACCAGGGCTCTTACCGGACAGGCGGAAGCGCATGCCGGCTGGACGCAGTGCATGCACTGGCTCTTCACAAACCTTGGCGTCTCCTTTTCGTTGGTGTTCCTGGATCGATTGACCACCGTGTAGCTCTGCGGGCTGGTGCTCCGCTCCTTTTCAAATACAGCCTGGTCTCCCGGCATCACCGGCTCTGGCAGCCGGTTTGCCTCGCTGCAAGCTGCCTCACACGCGCGACAGCCGACGCACAGAGTGGTATCTACCAGCACGGCATAGGAATTGTCTGACAGACGAGCGAGCCCCGCAGCCCTGGCCTTCCTTGGTCGGCTCATCATCCCGGCCGCGCCGGTGGCGCCAGCCAGCTTGAGAAAGGTTCTACGGTTGATCTTCATCTTCGTCTGTTCCTCCTCTCAGGTAAGGCTTTCCGCTCAGCCTGCGAGAGCCGATCGCGCCAGAGCCATGAGAAACAGCGCGATGAGTGCGAGCATAAATGCCAGGATCATGATTGTATTCTCCTCCTCTGTGGTTTCATTCCTTCCTCATTTCACCTTCACTCTCAGTGGTATGGAAAAAGGTCGTGACTAAGGCCTTCCAGTGATCCTCGCTCAGCATTGTAGGAGGCTTGGAGATCAACTCGCCGCCGTCTGCTGCTGTGAGACCGAGGCCTTTGTGAAGCAATAGAGAGAGTTGGTCGGTCTCCCGTTTCAGCCACTCTGCGGCTGTGGCACCGGTGGGCAATCGCACATAGCTCTGATCTGAGACTTTTGCGGTGAATAACCATCCTTTTCCGTACGGGTCTCGTGCCAACGGCGAGCTCTCTTGCGTCAAGCGCTCGTTTACGCCAGTCACTACGCCGTTCACCGGCGACAGAAGCCTGGCCTTCCTCTTTCCACAGTCGAGCTCAATGGCGGCTATTCCCTCGATGACGCGGCATCCCGTTGGAGGCAGACTGACCTTTCGGATACCGTCCAAGAGTCTTTGCCCGAAATCGTCGATGCCAATCCGGACAGTTCCATTTGCCTGAGGCATGATCCAGGTATGGCCCGGATGATAGAAAAAAGCAGGGTGCAGGAGAAAACCTCTGACTTTGTGAAGGCCCCTAAGCCAGTGCCAGGCCCTTTCGTGGCCTTTCTCACAGACTACTAAGAGCGCCGACATCCCCAATACGAGAAGGAAAGCAGCAGCTAAAGTAAAGGCGAGGATCATGTTACGCTACCTCCTTGCGACTTTCCCGTCTGAACCCTTTCGGCTCTTGGTCGGTTGCGCCTTCTATCTGGGCAACGATCTCCTTGTAAAACCCGCACTCCCTGTACCCTTCTCCCATGCAGGGGCTGGCGGTCATGATTTGGCTCCTGGGTACAGGCTTTTTCACCGGATATGCCCGGCAGTAGGCCATTACGATCTCTTTCAAAAATGGGCATGGCATCTTCGTTTCTCCTCTGATCGATCTTCTCATTTTCTTGTTGCATCAATCCGCGTGCCAAACTAAAGGCGGATGGGTCCCTTTTCGGCTTGCTAACTTGCTGTTCTGTAAAGAGATTTTCAGGCGGGAGTTTGCGATTTTTAAACTAAGTGGAAGGGGTGTTGAAAATTTTAACGGCCGGCTTTGCAGAGCCCTCGGAAACTGGCGTTTTTATTGACAACTTCTCTTCCCGTAGAAATTTGCAATACCACTGTGGAGTGATTCATCAGTTGTCGGGGATCAACACTTACTCCTCCGATGGGGATGTTTCATCATCTGGCCTTAACCCGTACTTCTTGATCTTATTGTAGAGGGTGACCCGGTCGATCCCTAAGATCTGGGCCGACCGCGTGATATTCCAGTGATACTCGTTCAAAACTCTCAGGATGTGGCGCCGCTCCATCTCTTTTAGAGAGTCTGAGGAGTCCGGTTCGGCTTCTCCTTCGGAAGGGGGAAGGCCTAGATCGTCGCACTGTATGATGGGCCCTTTAGCCACCACGGCCCCTCGCTCCAGGACATTCCTAAGCTCCCGGACGTTGCCCGGCCAGTGATATGCCATCAACAGCTCCATGGCCTCTGCCGACACCCCTTCGACTCGTTTGGCCATCTCGGCTCGCAGTTGGTCCACGAAATGGTCAACCAGGAACGGAATATCCTCTTTCCGCTCCCTAAGAGGTGGAAGGTTGATGCTGATGACGTTTAAACGGTAGTAAAGATCTTGCCGGAACGTCGCCTCTTCCACAGCTTTTTTTAGCTCCCGGTTGGTAGCGGCGATGATTCTCGCGTCCACATGGATTGGATCCGTTCCACCCACGCGGTAGAAGCGCCTTTCTTCTAATGCGCGCAATAGATCAAGCTGGAGTTTCTGGCTAATGTCGCCAATCTCGTCGAGAAACAGTGTGCCGCCGTGCGCCAGCTCGAACTTCCCCTTTTTTCGGAGAATGGCCCCGGTAAAGGCCCCCTTCTCGTGTCCGAAAAGCTCGCTTTCCAGTAACGTCTCGGTCAAGGCAGCGCAGGAGACAGCGACAAAGGGGCCGGTGCTCCTCGGACTTTCAGCATGGATCGCCCGGGCGAGAACTTCCTTTCCCGTTCCGCTCTCTCCCAGGATTAGGATGGTGGAATGGCTCTGGCCAGCGACTTTAGCCAGCTCAAAAATGGCCTGCATCTTGGGGCTCTTGCTTAAGAGATCGCGGAACCCGTACTGCTGCTTGAGTGCCTTCTTGAGAAGGATGTTCTCGCGCATGAGATCCTGCTGGGTGATCAACTTGTCCATCATCAACGAGAGCTCTTCCGGTTCAAAAGGCTTGACCAGATAATCGTAGGCTCCCATCTTTATGGCTTGAACGGCAGTGTCCACTGTCGCATAGGCGGTCATAATGATGACGGAGGCCTTTGGCTGGAGCTTCCTGGCCTCTTCGAGGACCTGGAGGCCATCGATTCCAGGCATCTTGAGATCTACCAGGAGAACCGCCCATGACTCTGCCTTGATCCGATCCACGGCCGAGCTTCCATCGGCGGCGGTCTCAACGCTGTAGCCATCCTCCCGGAGCCACCCGGCCAGGGAATCGCGCACGATCTCCTCATCATCAACCACTAAGATTCGAGTCTTCTCCTTGTCCATGGTTCGTCACTCCTTTTTCTGAAGCTCTATCAGCAAGCTCTGGCAATCCCGGCAGAGATTCCCGCTCTTGGCATCTACGTCCAGGACACTGTTTGACCGGCTCATCACGCAACGGAAAGAAGGGCAATGGCTCAGGCCGAAGGTGTGCCCGAGCTCGTGCACGCACTCCTTCAAAAGTCTCGCTCGGCATAAGCGTGAAGGACAAGGAAAGCCGTTCAAGTCCAATCTCAGGCGAGCGGTTGAGACTATCGCGCCCTTGCCGCCAAGTTGGGCTTCGCCAAAAACGAAAGTCAGGACCGGGATGTAGAGATCGCAATCGGTGATGGCCATGACCCTTTTTGCATCCTTGGGTACGTCCCGAAGAACCCAGCGTAAAATCTTCGTGGACGAGTATTGGCCGCGCGTAGGATCGAAGGCATCGGAGGGTCTCTCTTCGACCTTTTTGATCCTGGCCGGGACCCCGAAAATCCCGCCGACGTTGTCCTTCACCTCTTGCAGGACCCCCTCTTCGACTTTCTCGTTGCCGATCCACATGAGGTAGATATAGGACATAAAGTCCGCCATGAGTGTCCACTTACACCTCTCTATCCGCCGCCGGCAGCGAGATGATAATCGAGGTTCCCTTACCCACCTGGCTTTGCACCTTGATCTTGCCGCCGTGCCGGTCAACAATGCCGTGGACAACGGAAAGGCCGAGACCCGTTCCTTTCTCTTTGGTGGTGAAAAAGGGGTCAAAAATCTCGCGCAAGCGCTCCGGAGGAATTCCCACTCCAGTATCGGCAAATTCGGCTTCCGCCACTCTCGCCTCGGGAATGAAGCGCGAATTGACGGTTAAAGTGCCTCCCTGCTCCATCGCCTCGCAAGCGTTCAGGGCGATGTTTACAAAGGCCTGCCGAAGCTGGCCGAAGTCAGCTCTGACCGCAGGGAGGTCAGCGAGGTTCTTGTTCAGGACAATCCCGTGGATAGCCATCCGATTCGAGAGGAGAGAAAGGGCCTCTGAAATCGCTGCGTTCAGATCTACCTCCTGTAAGGATGGCTCGCCCCGCTGCCGCGCAAAGTCGAGGAGGTTTCTCACGATGGTTGTGCATCGCTCCGTCTCCCGCTCAATCATGGCCAAATGCTTGAGGGCCGCGGATAAGGTTTCTTGATCAGGCGGGAGGCCCTTTAATTTTCTCATCGTAAGCTTCGCATAGGTCAGTATCCCCGACAGGGGGTTGTTAATCTCGTGGGCAATGGAAGCGGCCAGCTTCCCCAGTGACGCCAGCTTCTCGGACTGGATGAGCTGGGCCTGCGCTTCCTCAAGCGCCTTGGTCCGCTCCTCGACCCGCTGTTCCAGGTTCTCCACCAACGAAGCCAGGTCTGCCCTTGCTCTTTGTAGGGCCAGTGTCATCTCATTGAACGATGCCGCAAGCGAGCCGATTTCATCCCTTGTCCGGAAGGGGATCAGGTAACCTAGATCTCCCTGGGCCACGCGCTGAGTCCCCTCGAGCAATTCATTAACCGGCCTGACCACTCCCCTTTGGAGAAAAAGGCCGAGAATAGTCAAGATAAAAAGGGTCATCCCTCCAGCGAAGAGCGCTGTCTTGCGGACCGTGGCGTCCACCTCTGCATCCACTTGAGCCAGCGACAGGCCAATATCCAGAACCCCTAGGACCCTCTTGGTCGATTCGTGGCAGCCTCCTCTCGTGCAGCTCGCTTCGTTGTAAATCGGTGTGATCATTCCCAGTACCCGCTCGCCCTGACGGGTCGTAAAGATTCTCGCCCGCTCCGGAAGCATCAGGCGCTCCAAAGGCTTCTCAGCGGCATGGCAGACGTAACAGGACTCGGCCCTTTTATTAACGATGCCTCGCGCCTCTGCCTTATCCGTGGAGAAAAGGATCACCCCTTCCTTGCTGAAGATGCGGACCATGGTGATTCCATCCTGCTTGCCGATGGTCTCCATGATGTGGTGGGCGTCCTCCCAGCGGTTCTGCAGCATCGCATAGCGCGTGCTTCGTTTCACGGTGTCGCTAAACTGGGAGGCGCCCCGGATCATCCCGTCAATGAGGTGGTTGCGCTGGGTTGTGATGCTGATCCAAGCAAAAACCCCCAGAGTCAAAAGGGACGCAGCGCCTATAGCGCTCATGAGCTTGACGCTCAGCCGGTTCCACCTCACAAAAAATCCCTCACCCACGCGCAATCACGCAGCTCGTCATCCCTTTTCGTCGGGGGCCGTAGCCATCATGGTCAGAAACTTCACTACGGCCTTACGTATCACCGGGAAGCACTTCTTCGCGGTGAAGCTGAGAACCAGCACGAAGCCGATGAACGGGAGAAAGACCACGTACAGCGCTCCAATCATGGGACCGAGGATCATCACCAAAACAAGAGGGAGTCGAAGATAACGAACCCCTTCTTCTCCTGTAAGCTGTCCTCCTCCCCTTGGAATCGTCACAATCTCCCAGCGGGATGGGCTCCAATAGAAGCCCGGCCTGACCCAGTCGTTAGCATGATATCGAATCATGGCTTTTTCCTCCTTTCCAGGCTTGGCCTTTTGCTCTCAGCCGTAATATAAGTAGATTGAAAAAAAATAGCTATCCGGTACCAGCCCTGAAGGGCTGGGAAAAACTACCCATTGACGGCGGAAAAACTACCTGGTTACAGAATGATTTTGTCCTGTTTGACGGGGAAGGATAGCCGATGACAGACGGTCGCATTCGCAGTCTCTTAAGTCACCCTTTGAGCCTGGTGGGGGCAGGGCTCGCCTTTTTCAGCTTTTTCTCGATCCTCTCCATGTTTCTCATCGAGGCGATTATGGGGAAGTCCAACCCCTACCTCGGCGTCTTCACCTACATGATCTACCCCGGGCTCCTGCTGTTCGGGCTCCTGCTTATCCCCGCCGGGGCCTACCTGGAGAGAAAGCGGCGCGTGAAGTTCGGAGAGCTCCCGCCCTATCCCCGGCTCGATTTGAACGATCCCAGAACCCGTACCCTCTTTTTCTTTGTGATAGCCTCGTCCGTGGTCTTACTCGGTCTTATCTCCACGGTGAGCTATCGCGCCTATCATTTCACCGACTCGGTCACTTTCTGCGGCGAGCTTTGTCACTCGGTCATGAAACCGGAGTTCACCGCCTACCAGGCCTCGCCCCATTCCCGCGTGACATGCGCCGGATGTCATGTGGGACCGGGGGCCACCTGGTATGTGCGCTCCAAGCTTTCCGGCGCCTATCAGATCTATTCGGTCCTGTTCAACAAGTTCCCCCGCCCGGTTCCGACTCCGGTAGAGAATCTCCGTCCGGCCCAGGAGACTTGCGAGCAGTGTCACTGGCCGGAGAAGTTTTTCGGCGCGCAATTAAAGGTGATCACGCGCTACGGGCATGATGAGAAGAACAGCGTGCGGCAGGTCAGCTCGCTCATCCGCACCGGGGGCGGCAGCCCGACCACCGGGATCACCGCGGGCATCCACTGGCACATGAACATCGCGAACGAGGTATGGTACGGCGCCGCCGACCCCCAGCGGCAGAAGATTCCCTGGGTGAGGATGAAGGACAGGCAGGGAAGGGTGACGGATTACTATGATCGGAGCGCCTCCCTCAACCCGGAGGAGATGAAGAAGCTGGAAATCCGGCGCATGGACTGCATGGACTGCCACAACCGGCCGAGCCACATCTTTCGCGATCCGGACGGCGCCGTGGACACCGCTCTGCTCACCGGCCTGATCGACAGCAGCCTCCCCTACATCAAGAGGGAGTCTGTGAAGGTGCTCAGCCGGTCCTATTCCACCACCGAGAAGGCGATGGAAGGGATCGCCACCTCGCTGGACAGCTTCTACCTGACCCAATATCCCAAGCTCTACGACAAAAGGAAAGAAGCGATCAAAAAGGCGATCGCCGAGGTGCAGCGCATCTTCCAGACCAACATCTTTCCCGAGATGAAAGTGGACTGGAGGACCCACCCGGACAATATCGGCCATACGCTCTTCCCGGGCTGCTTCCGCTGTCACGAGGGGAAGCATGTGAGCAACGAAGGGAAAGCGATTCGCAAGGATTGCCAGCTCTGCCACACCATCATCGCCCAGGAGAGCAAAGTCCCCAGGCCGGCCGACGTCGAGGTGGCGGAAAAATTCAAGCACCCGTGGCCGCTTAAAGAAAAGCACGCGCGGCTCGCCTGCAATGACTGTCATTTGCGGGGAAGGGGGCTGGTGGCGGAGTGCGCCACCTGCCACGCGCGCCCGGCAAACGCCCCGATGGCGACCTTCGCCTGCAGCCAGTGTCATCTCAAGGATCAGACCGTCCAGCCTCAGGCGGCCTGCGCGACCTGCCATCCGGCGCGCTCGGAGCTTCATCTCAAGGCGACACACGCGGCCGCGGCATGCACCACCTGCCATGTGCCGCATGAGTGGAAAGCAGCGAGGAGAGAAGTCTGCATGACATGTCATCAGGATAAAGCGGCGCATAATCCGCAAGGCATCTGCCGAGATTGCCACCCCTTCCGGCAAGTGGCCAAGGCGTCGTAGCCGAGGCTATAAGGAGGAAAGACAACTTACGACAAACAGAGATCCCAGGGCATATAAGATCCCTGGCAAAATACGGTTTTTGTCGCCGCCTACCGACTCATGCCTTCTGCCTTCTTAATCATTTTACGCGAAACTAACTTGGCCTGGACCATCTGCGATCCGGTCACGTCTTTGATTCGTTGCACATTAGTTTGGGCTGGGTCTCCCCCAGATGGATTGTTTTGGCGGCTAGTGAAATTAAAAATCAAAAGACCCGGCCCCCAAATCTCCTTCGGCTCAGAGGCCTGCAGACGGTGGTCTCAGTGGGAGCAGAAGATCCTAACGAGCGGATCAGAGACTTGGATCCGGCGTCATCAGGGCGTTCCGTGGGGTTATCAGATCCCTCCCCGGCATCCGATGCTCCCTGCGGATCAGACGGGGATGCTGGAAGAGATTCATCTTCAGGGCCAACCCAGACCAGACAGCCGTTCCGATGGCCCCGATGGCCTCAAGGTTCTGTGCGAGGTCTGGCTTACCCAACTCCTGGTGGACTCGCTTCTGAAGGTCTCGGATTTTCCTGCGGACCTTCCTCGTGGGTCCGAACAATTTTCCAGGCAGGAACGCCGAATAGCTGCGTCGCAGTCTCTTGGCGAAGTACTGAGCCTTCTTGCGCATGATCGGGATGTGCGAATCCTTCCATTTGAGATACCCATTCAGCCAGGTCTCTACCACCCGATAGATGGAAGGGCCCAGCCGCCGGAAGTCCTCGTCGAAACAGTTGCGCTGGATCGACTCGATCTCCGCAGCCGTCATCTCCTTGTGCTT
>JACPSE010000171.1 GCA_016193465.1 Deltaproteobacteria bacterium | reverse complement strand
CCGATGTAGCCGACGCCGAGATGTTCGCCTCAGCCAATGGTAACCTCCCTGTCCGGCTCCGTGATAGACCGGAATTATTTCACCAAATTTCAGGAAAATATCAGGAGAAGCTATTTGCAGCCTATGGTTTCCCGAAAGCGGGTAAAAAATAGGAGAAAGAAATGGGGATACGCTGTTAGGCGAAGAGGTCCAAAGAGATAAGAGACTTCCCTTTTAAGTGGGTTTGTTAAGCAAGGAAAGGAGATCAGAAATGACAATGACCATTGCCGAGCAACTGGCGTATGAGGCTAAGGGGTTAACCTTCCGTGAACTTCCAGCAGAGGTGGTTCATCAAGTTAAGCGTTCGGTGCTGGACACCCTGGGTGTCGGCTTGGGGGGCTATCTGAGTGAGCCCAGCCAAATCATTCAGAGCCTGATTAAGGAGATGAAAGAGCCGGGTGAATCAACGGTTTTCGTCAGCGGTCTCAAGACCTCGTGTCTGTATGCCACCTTGGCCAATGGCACTATGGTCAAATACCTCGACTATATGGACAGATCCTTCCTTACAAAGGAGGCACGCAACCACACAGGACACCACGGCGAGTCGATCCCCTCGATCTTGGCTGTGGGTGAGCGGCAGCACTCTAGTGGCCAGGAGGTTATAACGGCAATCGTTTTGGCCTACGAACTGTTAAATAAAGTCTTTGATTCTATTAGTGGGGATAAAAGATGGGGATCTCACAGAGGATATGACGCGGTCCTAAGTAGACAAGGATGGACGCACGAGACTATGAGAACTCCCTGCGTAATGGCCTTAGTTGTGGGTAGGCTCCTTGGACTCAACGAGGAGCAAATGGCAAACGCTCTAGCCCTCGCAGGGTGCTTCAATATGGAGCTGGGCATTGTGAATTGGTGCGAAGAAGAATTGACGATGGCCAGAAATCTCAAGTTTCCGTATGGCGCTTATGGCGGTATCCTTGGCGCCTTATTAGCGCAGAAAGGTTTTAAGGGGCCTGTTAATGTCTTTGAGGGGCATCACGGCCTGGCTGAGGTTGTAACGGGGGGAGAGATGGACTTGGAGAAGTTGAGGCAGCCGAGAAAAGACTGGACAATCCTGAATACCTGGGTCAAGAGATTTGCCGCCGGTGGAGTCACGCAAGGTGTTCTAGACGCGACTTTAACCTTGGTTAAAGAGCACGACATAAGAGCTGAAGATGTAGCGGAGGTTAGGATTAAGACAACTTCGCTTACCTACCGGATCCTCGCCAATCCTGAAACGCGTCGATATCCCAAAACTAAGGAGACGGCGGACCATAGTTCTTATTACACTACGGCGGTTGCTATTCTGGACCGTGCCGTAGGGCCTGAGCAGTACTCAGACGAGAAGCTGCGAGATCCCAGGGTGCGGGAGTTGGTAGATAAGATCTTCGTAGAGCCAGACCCTAAGCTAGATGAAGTCGGCTCACCAGGTAGCGGTCCAGCCGTCGTAGAAATCATCGCCAAGAAAGGCCAAAAATATCGCTGCGAGGTTCTCCAGCCTAAGGGGCATCCTATGAATCCAATGACAGACGCAGACGTAGAGGAGAAATTCCGCAGCATGGCGGGAAAGTTCATGGGGGAGAAACAGATGAGCGAAGTCATTACTACTATATACAATTTAGACAGGCTCGATGATATCGGTAAGTTAGTAAAATTGCTAGTGGTTCGCGGGCAGAGCTCTTAAAAATTATGAACTTATCCCAAAGGAGGTGGGCCATGAGGATTATGGCTCTTAACAAAATCGTTGGTTCGTTCACTCTCTTTTTATTACTAATCTTGGCTACCACGCATGCAGATGCAGCTAGTCCTGATCTGCTGAAAGCCAAGAAGGAGGCTGAGGCTAAGGGTTACATCTTTTTTACCACTCACGACGAGATTGTGGCCATGGCAAAGAAGGAGGGAAAACTCAGGGTGATGACCGGCCTGGAGTCCGCGAATTTCAAGCCATGGATTAATGCCTTTAATTTAAGCAAAAGTATCCTTTTATCACTGATATTCATGTTGGGGAGATCACGGGCCAGGACACTTTCCAGAGGGTTCTCCTTGAGATAAAGGCAGGACAAGCTAAGGAGTGGGACATCATCCATATGCCCCCCGACTTTGGCAAAGAGTATATACCTTATTTAATGAAGCAGGACATCCTGGGCATGGCCAGGCATGGTGTGCTTAAAATCGATCCCCGGATGGTTCACTCCGGTGAGAGGAACATAGTAGGCGTCACAAGCGCCATAAGAGTCGTGGCCTACAACAAGAAGCTTATCTCGGAAGATAAGGTCCCTGCTAAATGGGAGGATTTTCTGAAACCTGAGTTCAAGGGAAAGAAATTCGTCCTGGATCTTCGGCCCAGACAGGTAGCTGGCCTGGTGCCTGCCTGGGGGCTGGAAAGAGCGTTGGATTTCGCCCGAAAGGTAGCCGCGCAGCAGCCCGTGTGGTGGGGTAGCAGCGCCGCCAGAGTTAACACCGCCATAACTACCGGAGAGTATTCCCTCTACTTGGGTCCTAATTTCAGTATCGTCAAGAGGTCTATGAGCAAGGACCCGACAGGGAACCTTAGCTACAAGATCATTGAGCCTGTCCCTACCGGGATTATTGAGCACGCCAGCGGTATCCTCAATACGGCCGATCACCCCCATGCCGCTCTCCTCTGGTTTGAGTTTCTTGCGTCTCCTGAGGGTCAGGAGATAATAGATAAATACGAGCCTCTTAGGGCCTCGGTGTTTACTCCTGACTCAGTGACAGAGCAGGAAGTTTCAGGAATATGAGGAGAAGATATTTGCAGCTTACGGTTTCCCGAAAGCGGATAAGAAATAGGGGAAAGAAATAGTTTGTGGGGAGGCAATTGCGAAAGAAAGGAGATTAGAAGTGACGAAGACAATTGCTGAGCACTTAGCAGCGGAGGCTAAGGAGTTAACCTTCCATGAACTGCCACCAGAGGTGGTTCATCAAGTTAAGCGTTCGGTGCTGGATACCCTGGGTGTCGGCTTTGGCGGCTATCTAAGCGAGCCAAGCCGTATCATTCAGAGTCTGATTAAGGAGATGAATGGGCCCGCCGAATCGACGGTTTTCGGCAGCGGTCTCAAAACCTCTTGTCTCTATGCCACCTTGGCCAATGGCGTTATGGTCCGCTACCTTGACTATATGGATAGAGCCTTCCTTACAAAGGAGGCACGTATCAACGTGGGGCACAACGGCGAGTCGATCCCTCCGATCTTAGCTGTGGGTGAGCGGCAGCACTCCACGGGTCAGGAGGTCATAACAGCGATTGTTTTGGCCTACCAACTTTTAAGTAAAGTCTCTGATTCTATGGGAGGGAGCCACGGGGTCCTAGATAAACGAGGATTTTCGCGCGAGACTAGGAGCCCCTGGATAATAGCCTTAATTGCGGGTAGGCTCCTTGGGCTCAACGAGGAGCAGATGGCAAATGCTCTGGCTGTTGCAGGGTGCTTCACTATAGAGCTGGGTATCTTGCAGTCGCCGAAAGAGGAAATGACCATGGCCAGGAATTTGAGGTTTCCGTGTGGCGCTTATAGCGGTATCCTTGGCGCCTTATTGGCGCAGAAAGGTTTTAAGGGTCCGCTTAATATGGTTGAGGGGCATCACGGCTTTAATGAGGTTGTGGCAGGGGGAGAGATAGATTTGGAGAAGTTGAGGCAGCCGAGAAAGGGCTGGTCAATCTTGTATACCTGGATCAAAAACCTTGCCTCCAATGGAGGTGCGCAAGGCCTTCTAGAAGCGACTTTAACCTTGGTTAAAGAGCACGACATAAAGCCTGAGGATGTAGCGGAGGTTAGAATTAAGACAAATTCGATTGTATACGAGCGCCACGCTAATCCTGCGCGTCGGTATCCCGAAACTAAATATTCGGCGGACCACAGTTGTTATTATACTGTGCCGGTTGCTATTCTGGACCGGGCAGTAGGACCTGAGCAGTTTTCAGACGAGAAGCTGCGAGATCCTAGGGTGCGGGAGCTGGCAGAGAAGGTTTTCGTAGAGCCAGACGCTAAGCTAGACCTGTCCTCGGGTATGGAAGTAGGAGCGGGTATTGTAGAAATCACCACCAAGAAAGGCCAAAAATATAGCTGTCAGGTTCTCCAGGCTAAGGGGCATCCTATGAATCCGATGACAGACGCAGACGTAGAGGAGAAGTTTCGAAGTATGGCGGGGAAGTTCATGAATGAGAAACAGATGAGGCAGATCATCGATACTGTCTACAACTTAGAGAAGCTGGATGATATTGGTCAATTGGTAAAATTGCTGGTGGTCCCCGATAAGATCCTGCAGAAATCGTGAATGATCCCAAAGGAGGCAGGCCATGAGGTTTACGGTTCTTAACAAAATCGTTGGTTCGTTCACTCTCCTTTTATTATTAATTTTGGCTCCCACGCCTGCGCTTGCAGCCAGTTCTACTCTGCCACAGGCCAAGCAGGAGGCCGAGGCTAAGGGCTACACCTTTTTTACCACTCACGACGAGATCGTGGCGATGGCAAAGAAGGAGGGAAAACTCAGGGTAAGTAGCGGCCTGGAGACCTTGCATTTTAAGCCGTTGATGAATGCATTTAAGCAAAAGTATCCTTTTTTCACTGATGTTCATGTTCAGGAGATTCAGGGCACCGACGCTTACCAGAGATTTATCCTGGAGATGAAGTCAGGACAAGCTAAGGACTGGGATATTACCCATATACCGATCGACTTTGGCAAAGAGTATCCACCTTATTTAATGAAGCATGACATCCTGGGCATGGCCAAGCAGGGTGTGCTTAAAATCCATCCCGGGATGATACACCCCGTTGAGAGGAACATAATTAGCGTTACAAGCACCTTATCAGTCGTACCCTACAACAAGAAGCTTATCTCGGAAGATAAGGTCCCTGCTAAGTGGGAGGATTTTCTGAAACCTGAGTTTAAGGGAAAGAAATTTGTCCTGGATCTTCGGCCCTTGCAGGTAGCTGGCCTGGTGCCTGCCTGGGGGTTGGAAAGGACGTTGGATTTCGTTCGGAAGCTAGCTGCCCAGCAGCCCGTGTGGGGTAGAGGCGCGACCAGAGTTAACACCGCCATAGCTGCCGGAGAGTATTCCTTCTACTTGGGTTCTAATTTAGAGGCGGTTAAGAGGGCTATGAGCAAGGACCCGACAGGGAGCCTTAGCTACAAGATCATTGAGCCTGTCCCTACCAGGATTATTGACCATCCCAGTGCTATCCTCAATACGGCCGCTTACCCCCACGCCGCTCTCTTATGGTTGGAGTTCCTTGCCTCTTCTGAGGGTCAGGAGATCATAGATAAATACGAGCCCCTTAGGGCCTCGGTGTTTAGTCCTGGCTCAGCTAATGAGCAAGTGATCCGGGGGAAGAAGCTATCGGTGGTAGACTGGAATCATTTCACCAACTTTCAGGAATATCAAGCAAAGATATTTGCAGCCTACGGTTTTCCGAAAGCGGATAAGAAATAGGGGCAAGGAATCGTTTGTGGCGAGGCAATTCCGAAAAAAAGGAGATTAGAAGTGACGAAGACAATAGCTGAGCAATTAGCAGCGGAGGCTAAAGAGTTAACCTTTCATGAACTTCCAGCAGAGGTGGTTCATCAAGTTAAGCGTTCGGTGCTGGATACCGTGGGTGTCGGCTTTGGTGGCTATCTGAGTGAGCCAAGCCAGGTCATTCAGAGTATGGTTAGGGAGATGAACGGGCCCGCCGAATCGACGGTTTTCGGCAGCGGTCTCAAGACCTCGTGTTTGTATGCCACCTTGGCTAACGGAGTTATGGCCCGCTACCTCGACTATATGGATAGATGCTTCCTCACTAAGGAGGCACGTATCAACATGGGGCACCACGGCGAGTCGATCCCTCCGATCTTAGCTGTGGGTGAGCGGCAGCACTCTACGGGTCAGGAGGTTATAACGGCGGTTGTTTTGGCCTACGAACTCTTGAATAAAATCTCTGATTCTATGGGAGGGAACTACAGGACCCTAGGCAGGCGAGGATGGACGCCAGAGACTATTAGAACCCCCTGCGTAATGGCCTTAGTTTTGGGTAGGCTCCTTGGGCTCAACGGGGAGCAGATGGCAAATGCTCTGGCCGTGGCAGGGTCCTTCAATCTAGAGCTGGGCATCTTATTTTCGCCGAACGAGGAAGTTACCATGGCCAGAAATCTGAGGTTTCCGCATGGCGCTTATAGCGGTATCCTTGGCGCCTTATTGGCGCAGAAGGGGTTTAAGGGCCCTCTTAATGTGTTTGAGGGGCATCACGGCCTTGCTGAGGTTGTAGCGGGGGGAGAGATGGATTTGGAGAAGTTGAGGCAGCCGAGAAAAGGCTGGTCAATCTTGAATACCTGGATCAAGAGCCTTGCCTCCGATGGAAATATGCAAGGTCACCTAGAAGCGACTTTAACCTTGGTTAAAGAGCACGACATAAGAGCCGAAGATGTAGCGGAGGTTAGGATTAAGACAACTTTGCATACTTACCGGCGGCAGGCCAATCCTGCAACGCGTCGATATCCCAAGACTAAATACACGGCGGACCACAGTTGTTATTATACTACGGCGATTGCTATTCTGGACCGGGCAGTAGGACCCGAGCAGTACTCAGACGAGAAGCTGCGAGACCCTAGGGTGCGCGAGCTAGCAGATAAGGTCTTCGTAGAGGCAGACCCTGAGCTAGAGAAATTCGCCTCACCGGGTATCGTTGAAATCACTACCAAGAAAGGCGAGAAATATCGCTGTGAGGTCTTTCAGCCTAAAGGGCATCCTATGAATCCTATGACCGACGCCGACGTCGAGGAGAAGTTTCGAAGTATGGCGGGGAAGCTCATGAATGAGAAACAGATGAGGCAGATCATCGATGCTGTCTACAATTTAGAGAAGCTCGATGATATCGGTAAGCTAATGAAATTGCTGGTCCTTCCCCCGCAGGCATCTTTGAAATCCGGAACTTAATACTGTGGTAACAATCCTCGTCTCTAAAACTGTTCCGCCTTGGGTTGGAAGCTAAAATCCTTCTTCATGCGGTTGAGTTACTTTACGTCGCCATACCCGGCGCGAGTGGGTCTTGCTCAACGTAGCAGGAATTTACATTGCCTCCGTCCAAAGGTAGGAGAGTGGCAAACTAAATGGGAGAAGCAAGGGTCAAAAGTGATTTCCCTTATAACAGGAAAGGGATCGGGTAAAAGAGGTCAAGTTTTTTGTTACTAAATTCTTACAGCCTGCGGTCCAGGCTCCGATACTGGATCGCCTCGGAGACGTGGGCAGGCTGGATCTCTTCGGAGCCTTCCAGGTCCGCGATGGTGCGGCTAACCTTCAGGATGCGGCTGTAGGCGCGGGCGCTTAGCCCCAGCTTATTAATCGCCACCTCCAATAGTTTTTCCGCGCCCTCTTTTACCGCACAGTGGCGCTTAATATCTTTTGTCCCCATCTGGGCATTTGCGTGGATGCCTCTCTTTTGAAAGCGCTGGATCTGGATGGAGCGGGCTGTATTCACCCTTTGCCGGATGAGCGCAGACGACTCGCCGGCATCGCGGCTTGCCAGCTCTTGATAGCGCAGCGCTGGCACCTCGACTTGAATGTCAATTCGGTCGAGCAGAGGCCCGGAGACCCTGGAGCGGTAGCGCTGAATCTGCGAAGGCGTGCAGCCGCATTCTTTTTGGGGATCGGTAAAGAAGCCGCAAGGGCATGGGTTCATGGCGGCGACCAGCATAAAGCTCGCCGGATAGTTGATCGACCCCACGGCCCGCGACACAGTGATGTTTCCATCCTCTAGAGGCTGCCGTAAGACCTCCAGGACGTTGCGCTTGAATTCCGGCAGCTCGTCGAGAAAGAGGACCCCGTTATGCGCTAGGGAAACCTCACCGGGCTTGGGAACGGTGCCGCCCCCCACGAGACCGGCATCGGAGATGGTGTGGTGAGGGGAGCGGAAAGGGCGAGTCGCAATGATGGGTTTTCCGTCCAGTAGACCCATGACGCTGTGGATCTTCGTGCATTCGAGCGCCTCGGAGAGCGTCAGATCGGGCAGAATGGTGGGGAGCCTTTTGGCTAGCATCGTTTTCCCCGACCCCGGAGGACCCACCAGAATCACGTTGTGCGCCCCGGCGGCAGCGACCTCCAGGGCTCGTTTGACGTGCTGCTGGCCTTTGACATCGTTAAAATCCGACTGGTACTGACAGTGCAGATTGAAGAGACCGGCCAAATCCACCCGCGTCTCAGGGAGGGCATTCCCGCCATTCAGGAATTCTACGACCTGGGACAACCGCTGTACTCCAAAGACATCGATATCCTGGATCACCGCAGCCTCGCGGCTGTTCACCTCTGGTAGAATAATGCCTTTCAGCCCTTCCCTTTTTGCCGCCACCGTAGCGGGCAGAGCGCCACGGATGGGTTTGATCTCCCCGTCCAGGGAGAGTTCTCCCACCAGGAGGTAATCTCTGAGACGATCCTTCTGGATCAGCCCTTCAGCAGCCAGGATCCCTACCGCCATCGGCAGATCATAGGCGGAACCTTCCTTTTTGATATCGGCGGGAGCCAAATTGATCGTGATCTTCTTGGCCGGAAAAGAATAGCCGCAGTTTTTCACGGCAGCGCGAATGCGGTCTTTGCTTTCCTTAACTGCTCCTTCAGCCAGACCTACGGTGGCGAGCTGGGGAAGGCCTGCGGCGAGATCGATCTCGACTTCGACCCGCAGGGCATCGATTCCGTAGAGGGCAGCGCTGTTGACCTTGGCGAGCATAGGGAAAAAAGAAAGGCTCCTTCCCCTCGGACGGCTGCAAAATGAAATGGCTAGCCTCTCTTAACAGAGGCGGGGTTGGATGACAACTAAAATTTGTCTTTTTTCAGGGACTTGAGCGACGAAGGCCGGCTGCGCAGAACATCGTCTTTGGTTGCGCGGTCGAAGACGTGGATGCCCCGGTTGTGAAGCAGGGTGGGCTGGGAAAGAATCCGCTTCGCGGTAGCCGCACAGACGGAACATTTCTTTAAAGGTTGGTCACCAACCTTCTGCACCGCCTCGAAGCGGTGTCCCCTGGCGCATTCGTATTCGTAGAGTGGCATTTAGTTTTAAGATATAATACTCAAAAAGCGGCAGTAACGCCACTACTCTTGCCTCTAGATTTTTTTCCTGGTATAAGATTCCATGTTTGCCCTTATAGCGCTAGACGCCGCAAAAAAACCCGGGCCCAGGTCTGGGTTTTTTTTTACCCTCTTTCGGAGGTGAGCCATGTTAGACCAGGAGATCCTGCCACTCGGCCTGACTTTTGATGATGTGCTTTTGGTCCCGGCGGAGTCTTCGATCCTGCCGCGAGAGACCGACGTCACGACCCGATTAAGCGAGCGAATCGCGCTCAACATCCCGCTCGTCAGCGCCGCCATGGATACGGTGACCGAATCACGTACGGCCATCGCCCTGGCGCAGGAGGGAGGGTTGGGTTTCATCCATCGTAATATGCCAGTGGCCGCCCAGGCGGCAGAGGTCGAGAAGGTAAAGAAGTTTGAGAGCGGCATGATCACGGACCCGGTAACTGTGCGGCCGGATCAAAGGATCGCTGAGGCGCAGGAGATCATGCAGAAATATGGCATCTCGGGCCTTCCGGTAACCCAGGCGGGACGGCTGGTGGGGATACTGACCAATAGGGATCTGCGCTTTGAGAAGAGACTGGATCGGTCGGTGTCTGAGGTCATGACCAAAGACAATCTGGTTACTGCCAGACCCGGGGTGGATCTCGATGAGGCCAAAGAGATCCTGCACCGCCATCGGATCGAAAAGCTTCTGGTCGTGGACGAAAAGTTTCATCTCAAAGGGCTGATCACGGTTAAAGATATAGAGAAGAAAACTCAATACCCTCATGCCTGCAAAGATGAACACGGGCGGCTGCGCGTGGGCGCGGCAGTGGGAGTAGGTCCGGATTGTGAAGAACGGGTGGAGGCCTTGATGAGAGCAGGGGCGGACGTTATTGCTGTGGATACGGCGCACGGCCACTCGAAAAACGTGCTGGACACGGTCCAGCATATTCGCCGGCGCCATCCTGATCTGGAGATCGCCGCCGGCAACGTTGCGACTGAAGAAGGTGCCCTCGCCCTGATTCAGGCCGGTGTCAATGCAGTGAAGGTAGGGGTAGGGCCTGGCTCCATCTGCACCACCCGCGTGGTGTCCGGCGTAGGGGTCCCGCAGCTCACAGCCATTGCCAATTGTGCCAAGGCCGCTGAACGTCACAACGTCCCGATTATCTCGGATGGGGGGATCAAGTACTCAGGCGATATTACCAAGGCGCTTGCCGCCGGCGCCCGGTCGGTGATGATCGGGAGCCTTTTTGCCGGCACTGAGGAGAGTCCCGGGGAGACTATTCTCTATCAGGGAAGGACCTACAAGGTCTATCGCGGCATGGGTTCGTTGGGAGCCATGGGGGACGGCAGCAAGGATCGTTACGGCCAGGCTGATGTAGAAGACAAGATGAAATTGGTGCCCGAAGGGATTGAGGGGCAGGTGCCCTACAAAGGCTCTCTTTCCTTCAATATCCACCAGCTAGTCGGTGGATTGCGCGCCGGGATGGGCTACCTTGGTTGTCGAACCATCACAGATCTGCGCAGCAAGGCCCGCTTCATGCAGGTGACTTCGGCGGGATTGCGAGAAGGGCACGTGCACGACGTTTTTATAACGAAAGAGGCCCCGAACTACAGGGCGGAATAACGCTCATCGTGTTTCGTGTTCGTGGCTCGTGTTCGTCAAGGAGTACGAAAACCGGGCACGAGCACGAGTAACGAGTAACGAGTCACGAGTTACGAACCATGATCCTCATCCTCGACTTCGGCTCCCAATATACCCAGCTCATCGCGCGGCGCATCCGCGAGGCAAATGTCTACTGCGAAATCCATCCCTTCAATCTTACCCTAGAGAAAATCCAGCAACTCAAGCCCAAGGGGATCATTCTTTCCGGGGGTCCGGCCAGCGTTTATCAGGAAAATGCCCCCAGGGTGGAAGATAAGATCTTTTCTCTTCAGGTCCCTTTCTTGGGCATCTGTTATGGTATGGGCCTCATCAACCGGTCGGCGGGGGGCGAAGTGGCCCGCGCAGAGCGGCGCGAATACGGCCCAGCGGAGCTGGTGGTCGATGACGCCGCTGACCTGCTTTTCGGTTTTCCCAACAACCGGACGGTTCGGGTATGGATGAGCCACGGCGACAGAATGGTCTCCCTGCCGAAAGGCTGGCGCATCCTGGCACACAGTCACAACTCTCCGATCGCCGCATTTGTTAACCCGGAACGAAAACTCTTTGGCGTCCAGTTCCATCCCGAGGTGGTCCATACGCCGAGGGGAAAGGAGATTCTGAAGAACTTTCTTTTTCGCATTTGCGGTTGCGAACCAACCTGGACCATGAGCCATTTCATTGAGGCCTCGGTCGGAAAAATCCGCGCGCAGGTTGGCACGGAGCGCGTTCTCTGCGCCTTAAGCGGCGGCGTGGACTCGTCGGTTGTGGCGATGTTGGTGCATCGGGCGATTGGAGAGCGGCTCATCTGCATATTTGTCAACAACGGTCTCTTGCGTCAGGGGGAGGGGGATCATGTCTCGCGGCTCTTCAGCGAGCGTTTCGGCAAGAGCTTCCGCTGCGTGGATGCCAGCGAGCGCTTTCTCTCCGCCCTTAAAGGCGTGGAAGATCCCGAGGTAAAAAGGAAAAGGATCGGCCACGTTTTTATCGAGCTGTTCGAAGAAGAGGCGAAGAAGCTCGGCGAAATTCCTTTTCTGGCGCAGGGGACTCTCTACCCGGACGTGATCGAGTCCGTTTCATTTGTTGGCCCATCCGTCACGATTAAGACCCATCATAACGTCGGCGGACTCCCGTCTGACATGCGCTTCAAGCTCATTGAGCCTTTACGCGAGCTTTTCAAGGACGAGGTGCGGAAATTGGGCCAGGGGCTTGGCTTGCCGAAGGAACTGATCCAGCGCCAGCCCTTTCCCGGGCCAGGGTTAGCGATCCGGGTATTGGGAGAGGTCACGGAGGAGAGACTGAGAATTTTACGCGAGGCGGATGTTATTGTCCTGGCCGAAATCGAAGCCGCCGGGCTTTACGATAAGGTATGGCAGTCGTTCGCGGTTTTGCTGCCGATCAAGACCGTTGGCGTCATGGGAGACGAGCGCAGTTATGAGAACGTCATCGCGCTTCGCGTCGTAGACAGTCAAGATGGCATGACCGCGAACTGGGTACCGCTCGCGCCCGAGCTTCTAGCCAAGATATCCAACCGCATCATCAACGAAGTCCGCGGTGTTAACCGGGTCGTCTACGACATCTCTTCGAAACCCCCGGCCACGATCGAGTGGGAGTGAGAATGAATGGGAGTAAGAAAGGGTCGCCGTAGCCGTCTTGACACTATGAGGACAAGCCCATACACTTTTTGTTAGGATACGCAATGGTTAAGGGGGCAGGCCCTATGCGGACACGCTCTAATGGCTCTAGGAAAGTGGATCGGGAGGTTGAGAAAACAATCCGCGCATGGGAAAAACAATATCCCGACACGTGGATTCTCCTTGCCGTGACGCAAGAAGACAATGGAGAGCCTGTCCGCGGAAAGCTTATAGCCACTGCTCAAGATCCTGAAGACCTCCAAGAAATATGGAGGTCGCACCGTGACAAGGGAATCCTTACAATGCTCACCTTTGGCCCTTCCACGGAGCCTCGTCCGGCTGTGGTGGTCAGTGCCGCGTAACTGGGCGTCCTTTCCTGCCTTTTCCCTTCCCGTCATTTCCCTCCGTTGGGTGGCACTATTGTGCGGGCTCTAGTGGATACGGGGGCTTCTCAGAGTTTGGTCGATCCGCGTCTTGTCAAGCAGCTTGAGCTTGAGGAGGAAGAAATAGGTTGGATTGTCGGAATTCAAACCGCGCCCATTCAGGTTCCTCTTGTGACCGTTCGAGGAGCGGCGATAGGTCGCTGCCCCCTCAAGCCGTTCAAGGCGGGCATCATCGACCTAACAAACCTTCGCATCGGGGTCCAGCTTGTCCTTGGCATCAACGCCTTCCGTGGCTATCGCCTTCAGTTCAACTTTGCCCAGGGCAAGCTCTATCTTCTATCCTGACCTCCGCGTCGTCTACGACATTTCCTCTAAGCCCCCGGCGGCAATTGAGTGGGAATAAGAGGAAATCCTTGTTTCCTTACCCTCGACGATGCCAGAAAAGGCAAATGTCAAAAAGTCAAGCCAGGCACCGAAATTGGACGGTGACGCCGGACATCGGAAAAACCCAAATCCAGGGTAATTAAAAACCTTTTCTCTTCTCGGACATGTCGCCAGACCTCTGCGTCATCAATTCCAGATAAACCTTCGTCAAACAATCGATCGGCTTCATATCCGTAACGTCTGAGAAGCGCGACGTGGGGCCGGCCCAGATTCTCATCAAGCTTGATTCTCACTTCCCAGACGCCCTCAGAGGCAGCAGCTCTTCTTCGTTCGCTAGTTCAGCAGCGTAAGCAATAGCGGCCTCTACGTCCTGGATCTTCAAAGGAGGATAATCGCGGACAATCTGTTGCGGGGTCCTACCTTCCGCTAGATTGTCGAGAATAACCGACACCATGATCCGAGTTCCCCTAATACAGGCTTTTCCATGGCAGACCTTGGGGTCTATCGTTATTCTATTTAGAAGTTTTCTGGGCGGCATAAAACCTCCTACCGGCTACTCCGGACGGTTTCGGTTCCGTTCTTTCGTAATCTTATCATACAGTCTTAATTTAATCCCTAGCGTCCTGGATGGAAATGGTGTCTTTCTCGACCTCGGGGAATAGCTTGTCAATCTCGGCCTGGATTTCTATGGTTTTAGCCAAGGCAGTCACGACGCGGCAGTAATGCTTGATATCGTCAAGGTTGAGGATGCGTTTCTTGCGGTCCTGGAGCCATTTGGGGTTCTTTTCCCCCAACGGCTTGCCATCGACCGACTTGTAGTCTTCGATGAGCTGACCGATAAAAGTAAAGACTTTTCGGCGAACATCCCGATCACCCTCGCGTCTGATTTCCATTTTCCATGCTGCGTTTGCCGAGTGACCTGAGTACGGTGGGTTACCCAGAATCACCAGAATCGGAGTTTCCTTCTTAACTTTGCCCGCTAGGTGGGACTCCTTAGCCAATGAAGACATTCCCGGCAGCTTGGTCTCCTCTAGCTCCTGCATGTCTACTGTGTTGGTTAGGTAGAGTTGGAAGCGTTCTTCTTTGCCTAACGGATGCCCCAACTCATCCAGCAGATAGCCGATTTTCAGGTGTCCCACGGCATATGGAGCCATCATCAACTCGAAGGCGTAGAAGTTTTTTAGGATATGGTCCGGTATGAGGCTCGCCTTAGCGCCCGCGCCGTATTTTTCAGTGAACTCCACCACGGCTTGGCGGGCTGCCTCGGCAGAGAAGGTGCACGTGCCCGCAGCAGGGTCTAAAACCCGAACAGAGGTTGAGGCAAAGCCGTCGGCCCGTCCAAACATTTCTTTAAGAATTCGGTGCAGGGACCGGACAATGTAGGAAACGACCGGCTCCGGTGTGTAGTAAACACCCCGGCGTTCCCTCTCCTTTGGATCGTACTCGGCCAGGAACGGCTCGTAAAAATGGACAATAGGGTCGCGACCTGTTCTTTCTTTGAGGATTTTCTCAAGATCGGCTACCGCCAAGACCTCAGCTATGTCATCAACAATCCATTCCATCTGTGGCGGCAGGTCTCCGAGGGAGATGAAGTGAAACACATCACGGAGGATGCCGATAGTGCGGGGGATGAGATCATAGGCCAGTTTACGGTTGAAGCCGTTCTTTGCTCTGGTGCGGGCTGCGAAGAGACCGTAAGTTATGGTCTGGGCATAAAGGTTGGCGAAATCGTCCTTAGTGAGGCTCCCTATGAGGAATTTCTGGAACGCCTCATAGAACCCCGATATGAAACCGGGCTTTTTCTCAGCCTCTTCCCTCTGTAGTTCGGCGTCTATTTGTTCCTTTAGAAACCGAGTGCGCTTGGCCAGCTCAACTGCCAGCGTCTTGGCGGTATAGTGTTTGGGAAGGGAGAAGGCAAAGAACTTTTCCATGAGATTCAAAAATTCTTTCTCTTTCTCAACCTGGGGAACCGACTTTAGTTTGTAGACGGTGAAGGGTCTGGCGATCTGGGCGGAATCAATAAGCTCTCCGTCCCGGTACAGCCTGAACTGAAAGAAATTTGTGAGAATCAGATTTGGAAAAGTCTTGAGGTAGCGCTTGAGCTGGTCAGAGGTCTCTACGACTTCCAGGGTTTCCTGGGTCGGCGGCTTCGCTTCTACGTATCCAATGACGTGCTGCTTGCCATCCCACACCCGAAAGTCCGGGTTGCCGGCCTCGGTCTTCTTCGGCTGGGATGTAACTTGGACCTTGGCGAGACTTGATTCCTGGGCGAACGCTTCCAGGAGATCTTTTAGGGCGGGATAGTAACTCGGCTCGGTAGCGTCGCCTTTTTGGGCTGTCTTAAATATCTCTTTTAGGTACTCTTTCAGCACAAAAACACCCGGAATTTTCACATATAATAAGGATTTTCCTGGTCTTTTGCTAGCAGAAATTAAGGTTACTTTGCACGGGACCGGGTTTCTTGGCCACTGTTGCATTCCGCCGAAACTGGAAAAAACTGGAAAAAATAATTGTAGAGGATTCTGATTTGTGCTAGCGTAATTTTATTCCAATGGAGCATTCCCGTTTCGTTCACCTTCACTGTCATACCCAGTACAGCCTCTTGGATGGCGCCAATAAGGTCGAGACGTTGTTAGAGCGGGTGAAGCGGCTCAAACAGCCGGCCGTCGCCATGACCGACCACGGCAATATGTTCGGGGCGATTGAGTTTTATCGAGAGGCCATGGGGCGCGGCATCAAGCCCATCATCGGCTGCGAGATCTACGTGGCACCTACCAGCCGCTTCGAGCGCAAGGGCGTGGACAAGGGCAACAAGGAATACAATAACCACTTGATTCTCCTGGCCATGAATCTGGAGGGCTACCGCAACCTCTGCAAGCTCGTCACCGCGGGCTACACAGAGGGCTTCTACTACAAGCCGCGGGTGGATAAGGAGCTGCTCAAGGAATACAACCGGGGATTGATTGCCTTAAGTGCCTGTCTCCAGGGAGAGGTGGCGTCGGCGCTGTCCGCGGGCCAGATCCAGAAGGCGAAGGCCGCCGCCGAGGGCTACGCCTCTATCTTTGACGACCGCTACTACCTGGAAGTTCAGGACAACAAGCTCCCACAGCAGGAAAAGGTCAACCGCCTGATCATCGAGCTGGCCAAAGAGCTCTCCCTTCCCGCCGTGGCCACCAATGACTGCCACTACGGCGAAAGGGATGATGCCGAGGCGCATGATGTCCTTCTCTGTGTCCAGACGGGCAAGACGGTGCACGACGTAAACCGTTTGAAGATGGAGACCGATGAGCTTTTCGTCAAGTCCGCGGAGCAGATGAAACAGGGCTTCGATTATTGTCCCGAGGCCGTGGAGCGTACTCTGGAGATTGCCGAGAGATGCAATCTGGAACTGGAATTCGGCAACTATCATTTTCCCCATTTTGAGCCCCCCAAGGCAATGAGCCTTGATGATTATCTCGATGAGCTTGCCCACAAAGGATTGGAGGAGAGGATGGGGCCTCTGAAAGCGGCCCATCCCGAGGAGTATCAGGAGAAGCTAAAGCTTTACGAAGAGCGCTTGAACTTTGAGCTCGGCGTCATCAAGGGGATGCAATTTTCCGGCTACTTTTTGATCGTCTCCGATTTTATCAACTACGCCAAGAATCATGGTATCCCGGTAGGACCGGGGAGGGGTTCGGCGGCCGGCAGTCTGGTGGCCTATGCGCTGAAGATCACCGACTTGGACCCGATCCGCCATGATCTTCTCTTCGAACGCTTTCTTAACCCTGAACGGCGCTCCATGCCGGATATCGACGTTGATTTTTGCATCCGGGGCAGGGATCAGGTGATCCGCTACGTTAAGGAGAAATACGGCCCGGACAAAGTGGCCCAGATCGCCACCTTCGGAACCCTCAAGGCCAAGGCGGCGATCAGAGATGTCGGCAGGGCCTTGGGTTTTTCCTTTGCCGAGACCGACGCCATCGCCAAGCTTGTGCCCGCCCCCAAGCAAGGCTTTGACTATCCATTGGCGGATGCCATCAAGATGGAGCCGCGGCTGCAGGAGCTTGCGAAGAGCGATCCGCGGGTCCAAAGCCTGATCAATCACGCGCTGCGCCTCGAAGGGCTCACGCGCCATACCTCGACCCACGCCGCAGGGGTGGTCCTGTCCAGGCTTCCGCTGGTCGATTATCTCCCCCTCTACGTGGATAAGGAGGGAGGGATTGTCACCCAGTTTGGCATGGAGAGCGTGGAGAAGATCGGGCTTATCAAGTTTGATTTTCTTGGGCTTAAGACCCTGACTCTAATCCACGATTGTCTCAAGCTCATTTGCGCGAGCCGGGGAGTCGAGGTCGACATCAATAATCTCCCATTGGACGATAAGAAAGCCTACCGCCTCCTCTGCTCGGGAAACACCACCGGGATCTTCCAGCTTGAGAGCACGGGCATCCGGGAGATGACGGTTAAAATCCGTCCCAACTGCTTTGAGGATCTAGTGGCGATCCTGGCGCTGTTTCGTCCCGGCCCGCTCGATAGCGGAATGGCTGAGGAGTACATCAAGCGCAAGCATGGGAAAGAAAAGATCCGCTATCTTCACCCATTGTTGGAAACCATTCTAAAGGACACCTGCGGGGTTATTGTTTATCAAGAGCAGGTAATGCAGATCGCTCAAAAGCTCGCCCAGTACAGCATGGGGGAGGCGGATATCCTCAGGCGCGCCATGGGCAAAAAAGACCCGGAGGAAATGGCAAGCCAGAGGGAGCATTTCGTGCAGGGAGCGCGCAAGAACAAGATCGAGCCTAGAAAAGCTACCGAGATATTCGATCAGATGGAGACTTTTGCCCGCTACGGCTTCAACAAGTCCCATTCGGCTGCGTATGCCTTAATCTCCTACCAGACTGCTTACCTGAAGGCCCATTATCCGGTAGAATTCATGGCCGCGCTGCTCAGCTCTGAGATGGGTGATACGGACAAAGTGATCAAGAATCTGGCGGAGTGCCGCGAGCGGGGGATCGAAGTTCTTCCCCCGGATATCAATGAGAGCCGCGCCGATTTCACCGTAACGGGGGACAAGATCCGGTTTGGTTTAGCGGCGGTCAAGAACGTGGGCGAGAAGGCCGTGGACGTCATTCTGGAAAGCCGCGAGCGCGAGGGGCCGATTAGATCGCTCTTCGACTTTTGTCGGCGTGTGGATTTGAGCGCGGTGAACCGAAGGGTGGTGGAGAGCCTGATCAAATGCGGCGCCTTCGATTCGACGGCCGTCTCGCGCGCTCGGATGATGACCGCCCTGGACGAGGCGATGAAAACAGGTCAATCTTACCAGAAGGGGCGTCAGAGCAATCAGATCGATATTTTTGACGCTCTGGGGGGTGGGATCAGTAACGGCAGCGAGAAAAACGGCGACCACTATCCTCAGGCAGAGGAGTGGTCGGCGCAGCAGTTGCTGGCCTTCGAAAAAGAATCACTCGGTTTTTACATCACCGGTCATCCGTTAGATAAATATGAAGCTTCGCTAAAGAAATTAACCAGCGGTGCCATCGCCAACATCCGGGAGAAGCCCGCCGCCGGCGAGGTTAAGGTTGGCGGGGTCGTGACGGCTCTAAAACTCAGGAACACCAAGAAGGGTGACCGCTACGCGAGCTTTCAGTTGGAGGACAGGACTGGATTCGTCGAGGTCATAGTCTGGCCGGATGTTTACCGCCGCTGTATGGAGACCCTGGTTTTGGACGATCCGATAGTTGTACAGGGAAGACTGGAAGTAGGGGAGGAGAGAGTCCAGATTATTGCTAATGACGTGACCCCGATAGCCCAGGTATCTTCCCGGACTCTCCCCGGCTCCTCCCGGCCCCAGCCAGGCGGGGCACAGAACGGCGATCGCATCCATTTTTATCTTCGCGGGCAGGAGATAACTTCTGAGGAGTTGGGCCAGCTTCATGACACGCTGCTCAAACATCCCGGCCGCTGCACCGTTTTTCTGCATCTCTCTATGCCGGGTAAAAGCGAGACTATCATCGAGCTCCCGGTCCATCTTAAGGTTGCCCGGACCCCCGAACTGTTGCAGACGGTTGAGAGCCTCTTCGGCAACCGCGTCACCTTCACCCCCTAGAAACTCTTGAAGCGAGCTCCATTCCATCCGCAGCGGTCCCAAGAGCGAGCCATCCTGGTAGGGGCGGATTTGCCTTCGCTCCTCCGTAAGATTCCCCTGGAATATAATTTGGATGAGCTGGAAAAGCTGACCGAGAGCGCCGGCGCGAAAGTGGTCGGGAAGTTTGCCCAGCACCTCAAGAGGGTAATTCCGGCTACTCTGATAGGTCGGGGAAAGGTGGAGGAGATTCGGGGCTACGTTCAGGAGATAAAACCGGACCTGGTGATTTTTGACGAGGATCTCAGCCCCGCTCAACAGCGCAATCTGGAATCCGCCTTCCAGCATCGGGTGATCGACCGCAGTCAGTTGATCCTCGATATCTTCGCCCAAAGGGCGCGGAGCAATGAAGGCAAGCTTCAAGTCGAGTTGGCCCAGCTCGAATATCTCCTGCCCCGCCTGACCCGCCGCTGGACCCATCTCTCCCGGCTCGGCGGCGGGATCGGAACCCGTGGTCCTGGAGAGACTCAATTGGAAGTCGACCGCAGGAGGGTGCGCGAGAGAATCGGAACGCTGAAGCGTCGTCTGGCCACAGTCGAAAGGACGCGCTCGCTCCAGCGCCGGGAGCGACTTGAGGTTCCCTATGCGACGGTCGCGTTGGTTGGATATACCAACTCAGGCAAATCGACATTAATGAATACGCTCACCCGGGCGGGAGTCCTTGTGGAAGACAAGCTGTTTGCTACTTTGGACCCCACGATTCGCTGCTTGAGACTACCCAACGGAGATCGAGTCATGGTGGCCGACACAGTGGGCTTTATCAACAAGATTCCGCACTCGCTCATCGAGGCCTTCAAGAGCACGCTGGAAGAGGTCCGGAGCGCCGATCTCCTGCTGCACCTTGTGGACATGACGAATCCCCTTTTTGAGGAGCGGATCCAGGTGGTCGAGGAAGTCCTGAGAGACATCGGCGCCGGAGATACTCCTTATCTCATGGTGCCGAACAAGATCGACATCGCTGGCGCGCCCTTTTGGAGAGGCGCGGGAAACGGCGCGCGTGAGAGCTGTCCGATTTCAGCTTTAAGCGGGCAGGGCGTCGATCATCTCCTGGAGGTGATCGGAAATATTCTCGATCGCGGCAAGCAGCGAAGCGAGTTTTGTTTTTCTCCCTCCCAGGGGTCCCTGCTCTCTCTCCTTCGTCAGCGGGGTCGAGTCCTGGAGGAAAAATTCGACGGAGACAGTATTCGCGTGACCGCGCTGGTCACTCCGAAACTGGCCGGTCAGATGAGAAAGTGGTTAGGAGGAAATGGCTCGCCATTGTCACGCTGACAAGTGCTTATGCTAAACTTGCCTAACTTTGTCACTTTGATCCGCATCGTGGCGATCCCTTTTTTCCTGGTCTTGCTTTCTTCCGGTCTTTACCTGAATGCGCTGATCGTTTTTATTGTCAGTGGTTTGACAGATTTCCTGGATGGCGCTCTGGCGCGCATGACCAATCAGCAAACCCCGTTAGGGTCCTATCTGGATCCGGTGGCCGACAAATTGTTAGTCATGAGCTCGTTCGTCATGCTCGGCCTGATCCGGGCGATACCCCCTTGGGTGGTGGTGCTCGTTGTGAGCCGGGATATCATTATTCTGTTGGGCTACGGGGTGATTTATTTCCTCGTTGAAGAGCGCCTGGTGAGCCGGCCCAGTTTCATGGGCAAACTCAGCACCGTTTTTCAGCTCGTTACCGTCGGCGTGGTTTTGCTTTGTCTCTACGATTCTCAGCTCGTTGCCACATGGATCGATGACTTTCTATTCTTGGCCACCGCTATAACCACCATCACCTCCGGCTTTCAGTACATCTATCGGGGTCTGGTCCTGCTCCAGAATCGAGCTTCCTCCCTGAACCGGTTAAGTTGACAGAATGGTTAAAAATTGATAGTAAAATCAGACGCTTGCAATAGTTGAGGGGTGGTGGTGGTGTTTATAGGCACGTAGCTCAGTGGGAGAGCGCTTCCTTGACGCGGAAGAGGTCGGCGGTTCAATCCCGCCCGTGCCTACCATCTCTAAAAAAAGGCAACAGGCGATAGGCGGAAGGCGCGAGAAAACAGATGAGATCTCTTTACTGTTGCCTGTTGCCTCGTGCCTCTCGCCTTAATGGTTGACCGCTGTCAGCTAAATTTATGGCCAATATTCATGTAACATTGCCCGGCGGGAAAGCGCTGGAGGTTCGCTCTGGCCTAAAGATTCAGGAGCTCGCTTCGTCCCAGGGAGTCAACAGCAATATCATTGCGGCGAAGGTCGACGGGGTTGCGGTAGATCTGGATCGGGCCTTGAGCCAGGATTGCAGCTTGAACTGGATTCCCATGAATAGTCCTGAGGGCCTGGACATCCTGCGCCATTCGACGGCTCACCTGATGGCCCAGGCGGTGCAAAGCCTCTTTCCGGGCACTCAGGTAACCATCGGGCCCACCATCGAGGACGGTTTCTATTACGATTTCAAGCGGGATAAATCTTTTACCCCGGAGGAAATCGAAAAGATCAAGTCCCGGATGCGCGATCTAGCGGCGCTGAACCTGAAGGTTATTCGAGAGGAGATGGCGCGGGAAAGCGCTATTCAGCTCTTCCGCCGCTTGGGCGAGGAATACAAAGTCGCCATTCTGCAGGAGATCCCGGAGGAGCAGGTCTCTCTTTACCGGCAGGGAGACTGGGTTGACCTCTGTCGCGGGCCCCATGTCCCCTCCACGGGAGTCATCCGTGCCTTTGAGCTCACTGGCGTGGCTGGCGCTTACTGGAGAGGGAACGAAGAGAACGAGATGCTGCAGCGTATCTACGGGACTTCGTGGGCTACCGAGGAGGCGCTGCGAGAGCACCTCACACTATTGGAGGAGGCCAAGAAAAGGGACCATCGCCGCTTAGGGCGCGAGCTGGATCTTTTCAGCTTTCATCCCCTTGCCCCGGCCAGCCCGTTTTTTCATCCGAAAGGGGCCTTTGTCTACAATCAGTTGATTTCGTACATGCGCGATCTTTACGGCCGTTACGGTTACCAGGAAGTTGTTACCCCGCAGATCTTTGATGTGGAGCTGTGGCGGCGCTCGGGCCATTATGACCATTTTAGGGAGAACATGTACTTCACCCGAGTCGAGGAAAGAGAGTTCGGCGTCAAGCCGATGAACTGCCCAGGCCATACCTTTATCTATGCTTCCAAGAAGCGGTCTTACCGGGACCTGCCATTGCGCTACGCGGATTTTGGACGGCTGCACCGTTTCGAGAAGTCTGGAGTGACTGCCGGCTTGACCCGCGTCCGTTCTTTTTCGCAGGATGATGCCCATATATTCTGCGCTCCCGATCAAATTGGCGCGGAGATGGCGTCGCTGTTAAAGATGCTGCGCGTGGTCTATCAGACGTTTCAATTTAGCGAGATGCAGGTTAGGCTTTCGACCCGTCCAGAACATTTCCTCGGCAGCCTCGAAGTCTGGCAGAGGGCGGAAGAGTCTCTAGCGCAGTCGCTGAAAAGTGAGGGCATCGACTATCAGGTAAACCCGGGGGATGGCGCCTTTTACGGCCCCAAAATCGATTTTGTTGTCTTGGATGCCTTGCGGCGAGGCTGGCAATTGGCCACGATACAACTGGACTTTTCCATGCCGGAGCGTTTCGACCTCACCTACGTGACGCCGGCTGGAACGGAGGCCAGACCGGTGATGATCCACCGGGCCATCCTCGGCTCTATCGAGCGGTTCATGGGGATCCTGATAGAACACTGCGCCGGGGCGCTGCCGTTATGGCTGGCGCCTGTGCAGGTCAGGGTGATGACGGTGACGGATCAGCAAAAGGAGTATGCTCAGAGCGTTTTCGAGGAGCTCGGGGCCGGCGGATGGCGCGTCGAGTTGGACGGGCGGAACGAAAAGTTGGGCTACAAGATCCGCGAGGCGCAGGTGGAAAAAATCCCGTATGCGGTGGTCATCGGAGACCGGGAAGTGAAGGATCAGACGATCTCGCCGCGCCGTCGAGGCGGGGAGAGTCTCAAGCCGATGGCCGTTAGGGAACTTGTCGAAGTGTTGAAGGCAGAGGTGGTGCAGGCGCTGGGAGAAAACCGATAGCAAGGATAAAGGCGGAAGGCTTCGTCCTGAGGCTCAGCCCGAAGGGCGAAAGGATGAATTACTTTAAAAAAGGAGGTGGCTTATAGCTGCTAAGGAAGCGAGAATCAACCATCAAATTCGTGCCCGTGAGGTGAGGGTCATAGGTCCGGAAGGCGACCAGCTAGGGGTGATGCCGCTGCACGAGGCCCTGAAGATGGTGGAGGTGCAGGAACTGGACCTGGTCGAGGTGGCGCCGGAGGCCCAACCTCCGGTCTGCCGCATGATGGATTACGGAAAGTTCCGCTACCAACAGAGAAAGAAGTCGGCAGGGGCAAAAAAGAAGCAGACGTTTGTAGCGGTCAAGGAGGTCAAGATGGGGTCCAGGACGGACCGTCACGACCTCGTTTACAAGGTCCGTAATATCCGCCGGTTTATCGAAAAAGGACATAGGGTAAAGGTCTCGGTCTTCTTCCGGGGCAGGGAGATTACCCATCCGGAGCTTGGCAAGCAGATGCTCAACGGGGTCTTCGACCAGGTGCAGGATGTTGTCAAGCTCGATATCGCGCCTAGATTGGAGGGAAGGAGCATGTCCATGCTCCTGACGCCGAAGTAGGAAAACAGTTCTCAGCATTCAGTTGTCAGCCAATACCTGAAAGCTGACCGCTGATGGCTGATAGCTAAAAATAAGGAGTTACGAATGCCCAAAATCAAAAGCAGAAGAGGCGCAGTGAAGAGATTCAGAGTCACTGCTACGGGAAAGATTAAGCGAAGCAAGGGTTTCAAAGGCCATCTCCTCTCCGGCAAGGGAAAGAAGCGGAAGAGGAGACTCAGGCAAGCCGGAGCGGTATCTCCCGCTGAAGCCAAAAATATCCACAAATTGATACCGTATTTATAAAAGGCGGTAGGTGTTAGGCGGTAGGCAAGACAAAAATCTAATGCCTCACGCCTGTTGCCTCATGCCTAATTTGCAAGGAAGGAGTTAACAACGTGCCACGAGCCAAGGGAGGAAGCAAATCCAGGCAGCGGAGAAAAAAGATACTCAAACTGGCCAAGGGTTATGTAGGAGGCCGGGGGAGACTCTACCGCTCCGCGCGGGAGACGGTGGAAAGGTCACTCGCCTTCGCCTACCGGGATAGACGCGTCAGACGGCGGCAGTTCCGCGGTCTCTGGATCACCCGGATACATGCCGCAGCCGAGCTCAACGGGCTCTCCTACAGTCAGTTTATGAGAGGTCTCAAACAGGCCGGCGTGGAGTTGGACCGCAAGATTCTGGCGGATCTGGCAGTTTCCGACATGCCTGCTTTCGGCCAAATAGCGCAGTTCGCGAAAGCCCACCTGTCGGCATAGCTTTTCGTCCTCGCCGCATGAAAGAATCCTTGGAGACTCTCAGAGAAGAGATCCCGGATCGAATCGCGCATTGCGAGACGGGACCGGAGATAGAACATTTGAGGGTGGAATACCTGGGCCGCAAGGGTAAGCTCACTTTGCTGCTGCGCGGCCTCAGGGATCTCCCCCCAGAGGAAAGGCCTCAGGCGGGTGAGCAGCTAAACCGGCTGCGGCGTGTTACCGAAGAGCAAATAGCCGCTCGTCTGGCGGAGTTGAAGGGGCGGGAGAAAGAGAGGATCCTCAGCGAGGAGAGAGTCGATATCACACTGCCCGGGAGCCGCTGGGAGCGTGGCCGGATACATCCGCTCACTTTGGTGATGGATGAGATCATAGACGTTTTCGCAGGCATGGGATTTGAGATTGCCCGGGGACCCGATATTGAGGATGACTACCATAATTTTGAGGCCCTCAACATGCCCAAGGATCATCCAGCGCGGGATATGCAGGATACTTTTTTCGTCTCCGGCGAGTGCCTGCTCAGAACCCATACCTCGCCGGTTCAGATTCGGGTCATGGAGAGTCGCAAGCCCCCGCTCCAGATTATTGCCCCTGGCGCAGTCTACCGGCACGACGATGATGCTACACACTCCCCGATGTTCCATCAGGTGGAGGGCTTCATGGTGGATAGCGATATCTCGTTCGCTGACCTCAAAGGGGTGCTGACCCACTTCATACGCCAGATTTTTCGCCCGGAGACAAAGGTCCGATTTCGTCCAAGTTTTTTCCCTTTTACGGAGCCAAGCGCGGAGATCGATATCCAATGCGTGCTGTGCGGGGGCGAGGGCACCTCTCAAGAAGGGCAAACTTGCCGCGTGTGCAAAGGATCCGGCTGGCTTGAGATTCTGGGCGCCGGCATGATCGATCCCCAGGTCTTCAGATTTGTCGGTTATGATCCGGAAAAAGTATCCGGTTTTGCTTTCGGCATGGGAGTCGAGCGGATCGCCATGTTGAAGTTCGGCATCGAGGATATCCGTCTCTTCTTCCAGAATGATATACGTTTTCTTAGGCAGTTTCGGTAATTGGGGTTTTGGTGCTTGCGTGAAGTTCACTGTTAATTGGCTCAAGGAGTTCGTCAGTTTCAAGGCTTCTCCGCAAAGGTTGGCGGAGGCGCTGACGATGGCGGGGTTAGAGGTCGAGTCTCTCGTTCCTTTGAATCCTGACGGTCGAGGAGAAGGGGACTGGGTCGTGGAGCTGAGCGTTACGCCAAACCGCGGTGACTGTCTGGGAATTCTCGGGTTAGCCCGTGAAGTGGCCGTCTTGAGCGGAGGGCGCTTAAAGCTCCCTCCCGTTAGCGCCCATGCTGCCGATCCCAGTGTTAAAGAGTCTGTAAGTGTCCAGATACTGAGTTCGCGCCTTTGCCCGCGTTATTCCGCGAGAGTAGTTCGCGGTATCCACGTGACCCCTTCGCCCTCCTGGATGCAGGCGCGTTTAGAGGCGTGCGGTATCCGATCCATAAACAATGTGGTGGATGTCACCAATTGGGTTATGTTAGAAACTGGCCAGCCTCTTCATGCTTTTGATCTTGAGCGGTTGACCTCGAAGCGGATCGTCATCCGACGGGCTGGCGAGATTAAGAGGTTTGTGACTCTGGACGGGACCGAGCGGGAGCTAAGTTCGGAGGATCTTCTTATTTGCGATGGGGATGTTCCGGTCGCCTTGGCGGGGGTTATGGGAGGCAGAAACTCGGAGGTCCAGCCGGAGAGCCGTGTGGTTTTGCTCGAAAGCGCCCATTTTGAGCCTCTGGCGATCCGCCGCACAGCGAAGAGGCTGGGGCTCCACAGTGAGGCGTCCCATCGTTTTGAAAGGGGAGTAGATCCGGAGGGGACGCTCTACGCTTTGGATCGCGCCGTCTTTCTCCTGCAGGAGATCGCGTCAGGGGTCCCCCTCAAAGGAGTTGTGGACCGGTACGCGCGACGCACGAAAGCAAAGCCGATTTTAGTCCGGAGCCAAAAAGTGAGGGAACTCCTCGGAGTAACGCTCAGTCCAGGCGAGGTAGAGAGGCTTCTCAAATCGCTCGGGTTGAAAATCCAGCGCCGCTCCAGAGAAGGGCTTGCGGTGATTGCCCCTTCCTTCCGTCCCGATCTCACGCGCGAGGCGGATATGATAGAGGAGCTCGCCCGATTGCATGGCTACCACAAGATACCCTCGACACTCCCGCTGGTGAGGCAAGGCGGCGGAAAGGCTGATTCTCGTCTGCGGTGGGAACGTAAAATTCGCTTCTTCTTAACTGGGGAGGGCCTTACGGAAACAATCCATCTCCCTTTTACCTCTGGCGAGATGAACCGTCGTTTTCCCGGTTTGTGGGAAGAGCAGCGATCGGCGGTAGCGGTTCTCAATCCGCTTACCCAGGAAAACGGCGAGATGCGTTTGAGTCTTGTCCCAGGTTTGGTGGAGGGCCTGCGGGTTCATGTTTCTCAGAAGCTCAAGGGCTTTTATGCTTTTGATCTTGGCAAGGTCTTCTCGCTAGGCTCCACGGGATCGCCCGAAGAGAGGGAGTGTCTGGCAGGCGGTATCTACGGCCTTAGAGAGCGCAAAGGCTTGCGGGCAAAGGAGGAGTCGCCTTGGACTTTTCTGCATGTCAAAGGCTTGGTTGAGGGGATGCTGGAATTGATCGGCGTGACGGAACGTGTCGTTTGGACAGGCCGTCGCGTTCCTTCCATCCTCCATCCGGGAAAGGCCGCCGCGCTGGAGATAGAGGGTTCCTGGATAGGTTACGTGGGTGAACTGCACCCGGATCTTTGTGAGGAACTTGCGTTTCCGTCCTTTCTGATATTTGAACTTGATTTTGAAGGGTTGGTTCAGTATGCTGCGCCAGAGTTTACGGCTCGTTCCCTTTCAAGATTTCCGTCTGTTGAGCGGGATCTATCTATAGTGCTGGATGACGGGTTTCCGGCTCAGCGAATTATTAGTTGGATCAAAGAGCATTTTAGTCACTCTCTCATTGAAGACGTGCACGTATTCGATCAATACAAAGGCGCTCCGGTTCCGCAAGGCAAAAAGAGTTTGGCCTATACGATTTCCTATCGGGCCAAGGACAGGACTCTGACCGACGCAGAGGTGAGCGCTCTTCATAGGGAGTTGGTCGGCAAAATCGGCGAGGCTTTTGGCGCGCAGCTAAGAGAGTAACGGGATATCGTACAGGCAGTTAACAGATTTTTCTCCAGGCCGGTCAAAAAGGTCCCAGAGAATCGTTGCTTGTGTTCGTGGACGAGCACGAAAACCGGGCACGAGCACGCATGAGAGCGAGACGGTTGAGCGCAACGAAGCAGATGGGCCTTTCGAGGTGAGCCTCAAGGTCGAACCTTTTTCAACGGACTGTATAAGGAGGGGTTGGAGATGACTAAGGCTGATATCATCGCCCGCATCTATGAGAAAGTGGGTTTTTCCAAGAAGGAAGCCACCGACGTGGTCGAGGCCACTTTCGAGATCATCAAAGGTCGCCTGGAAAAGGGGGAAAAGGTCAAGATATCCGGGTTTGGCAATTTTGTGGTCAACAGCAAGCGGCCGCGAAAAGGACGCAACCCCCAGACCGGCGAGGAGATCGTCATCGTGGGACGAAGGGTCCTCACGTTCAAGCCGAGCCAGATTCTAAAGAAGGGCCTGAACAGCATCTCCTCCTAGGCCTGTGAACTCGATGCCTCCCCGTTTGCCTGATAAGCTCTATTTCAAGATCGGAGAGGTGAGCCGCATCGTCGGTGTTAAGCCCTATGTGCTCCGCTACTGGGAGACCGAATTCGAACTCCTGAAGCCGGGCAAGGCGCCTTCGCGTCATCGCCTATACAGGAAGAAGGACGTGGAGCTTTTGCTCGAGATCAAGAGACTACTCTATGCCGAGGGCTACACGATCGAAGGGGCGAGAAAGAGGCTCAAAGAAAACAAAAAGGAAGAGCGGCAGCAGCTCAAACTTGCGCTCCCCGATTCCACCTACAAAAACGCCCTCATCAGGATCAAAAAAGAGCTCCAGTCCCTCCACAAGATGCTGTCCTAGATCATCCTCATCCCCGGCGCTCCGAAATGGCTCCAAACATCGGTCCATGTGTTAAACCGTGGAGTGAGCGTTGATTAAAGCTTCAACGCAAATTAATCGAGGGGTGAGGTATCCTTCATTCTGGCCGTCTGATATAGTTATTGATGATGTAACGACTGGCGGCCCAACATCCGAATAGCAAACACTCGGTCACAATCTTTTCCGAGTATCGCGGAGGCGGTCCCTGGGGTAACCGCCTCTTTGCGTTTATTGGCCAGGAAGTAACTAGAAAGGGGAGTAGTGGTCGCTACGAAGGAGATGTTCGTCATGGAACACAGTCCAACCAATTCAACGATCAACCGCATTGGGTTCATCGGCAACTACTTGCCGCGCCAGTGCGGCATCGCCACGTTCACCACCGACTTGTGTGAGGCCATCGCTGCCGAATACTGTGGAACAACGTGCATTGCCCTGCCCGTCAACGACATCGAGACCGGCTACGCCTATCCGACCCGCGTTCGATTTGAACTGGCGGAGAAGGATATTAACTCTTATCTCCGCGCTGCCGACTTCCTGCATACCAACAATGTGGATCTCGTGTGCCTGCAGCACGAATATGGCATCTTCGGCGGGCGTGCGGGTAGTCACATCCTGGCCCTCTTACGTGAATTGCGCATGCCCATCGTTACGACCTTGCACACCATTCTACAGGACCCCGACCCGGATCAGCGACGGGTGCTGGAAGAAGTCGCGGCGCTGTCAGATCGGTTGGTCGTCATGAGTAGGCGCGGCGCGGAATTCTTGCAAGAGGTCTATCGTGTGCCGCCGGAGAAGATCGACCTGATCCCGCACGGCATCCCCGATGTGCCGTTTGTCGACCCGAGTTTTCACAAGGACCTGTTTGGAGTCGAGGGCAAAATCGTCTTACTCAGCTTTGGCTTGCTCTCAGCGAACAAAGGGATCGAAAATGTCATCGCCGCCCTGCCCGCCATTTTGGCCCGATATCCGAACGTGGTGTACCTCATCCTCGGCGCGACCCATCCCCACGTCCTACGGGACGAGGGCGAAACGTATCGGCTCTCCCTGCAATGGATGGCCCAAGAGAAAGACGTGGAAGGTCAGGTGATCTTCTACAACCGATTCGTCAGTCTGGGGGAGCTCGTTGAGTTCATCGGCGCGGCGGACATCTACATCACGCCCTATCTCAGCCCGGCGCAGATCGTCTCCGGCACACTGGCCTACACGTTAGGGGCGGGCAAGGCGGTGATATCGACGCCGTATTGGTATGCCGAAGAGATGCTGGCCGAAGAGCGCGGAGCCCTGGTGCCGTTCCATGATCCGGCGGCGTTGGCCGCCCAAGTGATTGACCTGTTGGACAACGAGGCGAAGCGCCACGCCATGCGCAAGCGCGCCTATCTGTGTGGGCGAACGATGGTCTGGCCGCAGGTGGCGCGACGCTACATGGAGAGTTTTGGACGCGCCCGAGCCGAACGCCGTCATTTCACCCCGCCCGGCTTCACGGTCAAAGCGCTGGACGAACGTCCAGGCGAACTGCCCCCCCTCAAACTCGATCACTTACGCCACATGGCGGATGAGACCGGCATGTTGCAACACGCCATTTTCACGGTGCCCAACTATCACGAAGGCTACACCACCGACGACAACGCCCGCGCACTGATGGTGAGCACTCTCCTGGAGGAACTAGGCAACGGAGACGCATTAGAACTGGCCTCCCGTTATCTCGCCTTCGTCTGGTATGCCTTCAATGCTGAGACCGGACGCTTTCGCAACTTTATGGATTACCAGCGCCATTGGCTGGAAGATAGAGGTTCAGACGACAGCTACGGTCGCGCGTTATGGGCGTTGGGCACCGTGTTGGGCCGCTCCAACACGCCGGCCCTCCACAGTATGGCTGGCTGGTTGTTCGAGCAGGCCTTGCCCGCCATTCTCGACACGACCAGCCCACGGGCCTGGGCCTTTTCGCTCATCGGCATCCACGAGTATCTACAGCGGTTTGCCGGTGACCGCATGGCAAGCCAGGTCCGAGAGGAATTAGCCGGGCGGCTGCTGGCGCTGTATCGAAACCATCGCTCTGACGAATGGCGATGGTACGAAGACGTGCTGACTTATTGCAACGCCGCGCTGCCTCATGCCTTGCTCATGTGCGGCCAATCAATGCCGAATAAAGCCATGACCGAGGCCGGCCTGGAATCGCTCAGTTGGCTGGCGGACTTGCAGCGCGCTGAAGAGGCTGGGGGTCATTTTGTCCCCATCGGATCCAACGGCTTTTATCAGCGGGGCGGTAAGCGCGCCCGGTTCGATCAACAGCCGGTGGAGGCTCAAGCCATGGTATCCGCCTGCCTCGAAGCAGCCCGGATCACGGGAGACAAGCGCTGGCGCAAGGAAGCCCGACGCGCCTTCGAGTGGTTCCTCGGGCGCAACGATCTGAACCTTGCCATCTACGATCCCATGACAGGCGGTTGTCGAGACGGTCTGCATCCCGACCGCGCGAACGAGAATCAGGGCGCGGAGTCTACGCTGGCTTTTCTTCAGGCCTTGTTGGAGCTGCGCCTGGCTGAGAATGCCCTCCAATCTCTGGAGGCGCCGTCTCAATGAACAATCAACACCCCGAACTCTTTCGCCGTCATCAGCTCAATCCCATCTTGACCGTGGCCCATTGGCCCTATCCGGCCAATAGCGTGTTTAACCCAGGCGCCACGTTGCTGCCAGACGGCACCACGCTGCTGCTCTGCCGCGTAGAGGACCGGCGCGGCCATTCCCATTTGTGCGCCGCCCGTTCCGCTAACGGTGTGGACAACTGGCAGATTGACCCCCAGCCCACCCTGTTGCCCGACCCCGAACACTTCCCCGAGGAACGGTGGGGCATTGAAGACCCACGCATCACCTACCTCCCCGAACTAAGCAAGTATGCCATCGTTTATACTGCCTACACCAGCAGCGGCCCGGGCGTAGCCCTGGCGCTCACTGACGATTTCCACCGCTTCGAGCGCTATGGGATGATCATGCCGCCGGAAGATAAAAATGCGGCCCTGTTTCCTCATCGTATTGGCGGCTATTGGGCTTTGATCCATCGCCCGGTCGGTTATCACGGCGCGCACATGTGGATGTCCTATTCGCCCGACCTCAGGCAC
>JACPSE010000170.1 GCA_016193465.1 Deltaproteobacteria bacterium | reverse complement strand
TAATACGCTCCAGACCGGCATCCTCAATGCGTTGGACAAGATCTTCGTCAATCTCCTGATTGGATTTGACGATTACTTCGCCGGTGAACGGATCCTTGACATCTTCCAACGCGACCCTACCCAGCACGCGGTCCCCAAGGGGTTCGATGATCTCGCCTCCCTCCATCAATGGCGTCATTTCGATTCCATCTAGCGTCCCGCAGTTATCTTCCGAAATAACCGAGTCCTGGGCGACGTCAACAAGACGACGCGTGAGGTATCCCGAGTTCGCGGTCTTGAGAGCCGTGTCCGCTAACCCTTTGCGCGCCCCGTGGGTGGAGATAAAGTACTGCAGCACCGTCAGCCCTTCCCTGAAATTGGCCGTGATGGGAGTTTCAATGATCTCTCCGGAAGGCTTGGCCATGAGTCCGCGCATCCCTGCGAGCTGGCGAATTTGTTGGGCACTGCCTCGGGCGCCCGAATCCGCCATCATAAAAATCGGGTTGAAGCTGGGGACGGTAACCTTATGTCCCTTTTCGTCCGTGAGGCTCTCGGTCCCGAGATCACGCAGCATTTCATCAGCGATCCGGTCCGTTACTTCGGCCCAGATATCGACCACCTTGTTGTAACGCTCGCCGTCCGTGATCAGCCCATTTTTGTACTGCTCCTCAATCTCGCGCACATCCTCGTACGCCTTCTTGAGCAACTCCCCTTTGCCGGCAGGGATCACCATATCCTTGATCGCAATCGATATCCCCGCCCTGGTCGCATAATGAAATCCGATATCCTTAAGCTTATCGGCGAAGATGACGGTGGCCTTATTCCCCGCGAGCCGATAGCTTAAGTCGATCAGGTTGGCAAGCTCCTTCTTCTTCATCACCCGATTGACTTCCTGAAAAGGGATCTCGGGGGGAACCACTTCATAAAGAAGGATTCGGCCGACCGTCGTTTCGATTCGCTCCTTGTTGATGCGAACTGTAATCCTGGCCTGGAGGTCCACCTCGCCCTGATCGTAGGCGATGCGCACTTCCTGCACATTGGCAAAGGGCCAACCGATACCTCTGGCATTCGGCCGCTCTCTGGTCATGTAATAAAGACCCAGGACGATATCCTGCGTGGGAACGATGATCGGTTTGCCATTGGCGGGCGAGAGAATATTGTTGGTCGACATCATCAGGGCCCGCGCCTCGACCTGAGCCTCGACGGAGAGGGGAACATGGACCGCCATCTGATCCCCGTCGAAATCAGCGTTGTAAGCTGCGCACACCAAGGGGTGCAGCTGGATCGCCTTTCCTTCTATGAGAATCGGCTCAAACGCCTGGATGCCGAGCCGATGTAGGGTCGGAGCCCGGTTGAGCAGAACAGGATGTTCTCGAATCACCTCATCCAGGATATCCCAGACCTCCGGCCGCTCCTTTTCCACCATCTTCTTTGCGCTCTTGATCGTGGTGACGTATCCTCTCTCCTCTAGTTTGTTGTAGATAAAAGGTTTGAATAGCTCCAGGGCCATCTTCTTGGGCAGCCCGCACTGATGCAGCCGAAGCTCCGGTCCCACCACGATCACCGAGCGCCCTGAGTAATCGACCCTCTTCCCCAGCAGGTTCTGGCGGAAGCGCCCGGTTTTCCCCTTGAGCATGTCGCTCAGAGACTTAAGCGGCCGACGGTTTTGGCCGGTGATCGCCCTTCCCCTTCGCCCGTTGTCGAAAAGGGCATCCACGGCCTCCTGCAGCATACGCTTTTCGTTGCGGATGATCATATCCGGGGCGGTAAGCTCTATAAGCCGCTTGAGCCGATTGTTGCGGTTGATAACCCGGCGGTAGAGATCATTGAGGTCGGAAGTGGCAAATCGACCCCCATCCAGCGGCACGAGCGGACGGAGATCCGGCGGGATCACGGGGATCACCTCGAGGACCATCCATTCTGGCCGGTTTCCCGAACTCTTAAAGGCGTTCACCACTTTCAGTCGCTTTGCCACCTTCTTCCGCCTGACCTCGGAGTTGGCATCCCTCATCTCCTGGCGCAGATCTTCGGAAAGCTTCTCGACGTCAACGGTCTTAAGCAGCTTACGAATCGCTTCGGCGCCCATCTCTGCCACAAAGTTCGCTCCGTACTCCTCAAGAGCCTTACGGTAACGGGCTTCGGAAAGGAGCTCTTTGGACTGCAAGGGAGTTGTTCCGGGATCCACCACCACGTACGATTCAAAGTACAGGACTTTCTCGATATCTTTGAGCGACATATCGAGAAGCGCGCCAATACGGCTGGGAAGGCTCTTTAAAAACCAGATGTGGACCACCGGTGTGGCCAACTCAATATGCCCCATACGCTCGCGGCGGACCTTTGATTGGATTACCTCAACACCGCACTTCTCGCAGACCACTCCCCGATGGCGCATCCTTTTGTACTTGCCGCAGTTGCACTCGTAATCTTTGGTCGGGCCAAAGATCTTCGCGCAGAAAAGACCGTCGCGTTCCGGCTTGAAGGTTCGATAGTTGATTGTCTCCGGCTTCCTGACCTCACCGTGAGACCAAGAGCGGATCTTTTCCGGCGAGGCAAGACAGATTTTTATGGCGTTGAAGCTCAGAGGATTCTTGGGCTTTTCGAAAAGATTGAACAGATCTTCCATAACGTCACCTCATTGCAAATCGTTCAAAACGTTCAAACCAATCGTTCAAATCGTTTAAACGACTTGAACGGCTTCAACTTTTCTCCTCCACCAGATTCACGTCCAGACCGAGGCTCTGCAATTCTTTGACCATGACATTGAAGGACTCCGGCAAACCGGGCTCGAGGAGATTATCCCCTTTGACGATGGCTTCGTACATCCGTGTTCGACCCACGACGTCGTCCGACTTGACGGTGAGCATCTCCTGGAGCGTGTAGGCAGCCCCGTAGGCCTCCAGGGCCCAAACTTCCATCTCTCCAAGCCGCTGCCCGCCGAACTGCGCCTTTCCGCCTAGAGGCTGCTGCGTTACCAGCGAATAGGGGCCGGTGGAACGCGCGTGGATCTTGTCGTCCACTAGGTGGTGCAGCTTCATTACATACATAACCCCCACCGTTACCTTTTCGTCAAAGGGCTCCCCGGTCCGGCCATCGTAGAGGGTGACCTGCCCGGTGGCTGGAAGTCCGGCCTTCCGCAGGAGATTGAAGATCTCTTCCTCAGCAGCTCCATCGAAGACGGGAGAGGCCAAGCAGACTCCCTCCCGGTATTTTTGCGCGAGCCGCACGACATCCTGGTCCTTGAGTTCCTCGATAAATTCGTTAACCTCGCGAGAGGCCAGGAACTCTTTAAGTCGGCGCCGTAGGCTGTCCACATCCGGACGGCCATTGCTTAACAGCTCGTCGATCTGTTGCCCCAGGCTGCGCGCCGCCCACCCCAAATGGGCCTCTAGAATCTGCCCTACGTTCATCCTGGAAGGAACTCCCAGCGGGTTGAGCACCACATCCACGGGTGTGCCGTCCTCTAAGAAAGGCATGTCCTCCTCTGGCAGGATGCGCGAGATGACCCCTTTGTTACCGTGGCGCCCGGCCATCTTGTCCCCCACCTGAAGCTTGCGCTTTATGGCAACAAACACCTTCACCATTCTGATGACGCCCGGAGGAAGCTCATCCCCGCTCTTGAGTTTGTTGATTTTGTCTTGAAAGACCATCTTCAGCAGCTCAACCTGTTCCGTGGCGCTTTCTACGATGCGCTTCAGCTCCGCTTCCACCGACTCGTTGTCCACGCGGATCTCTCCCCAATAAGCCATCGGGATCTGGTCCAAATCCTCGTCAGTGATCTCCTTCCCTTTGTTCAAAAGGACCTTCCGGTTGTCATCAGCGACACGCGCAGCGGTGCGGCGGCCAACGAGGAGTTTTTTCAAGCGTTTTAGAGCGCCCTCCTGGATGATGCGAACCTCATCCTGCTGATCTTTCCTGAGGCGGCCGATCTCCTCGTCCTCTATGAACCGGCTCCTTTCATCCTTATCCATTCCTTTGCGGGAGAAGATCCGCACGTTGATGACCGTTCCTTCCACTCCAGGCGGAACCCTGAGAGAGGTGTCCCGCACCTCGCCGGCTTTCTCCCCGAAGATGGCGCGCAGGAGTTTCTCTTCGGGAGATAACTGAGTCTCCCCTTTGGGCGTGATCTTACCCACCAGGATATCTCCTGGCTTCACCTCTGCCCCGATACGGATGATGCCGCTATCATCCAGGTCCGTTAACGCCTCATCGCCGACGTTGGGGATATCACGCGTGATCTCCTCAGGACCGAGCTTGGTATCCCGGGAGACGCATTCGAACTCTTCGATATGAATGGAGGTAAAAATATCCTCTTTGACCACCCGCTCGCTGATCAGAATCGAATCCTCAAAATTATATCCTCCCCAGGGCATCAACGCGACCAAGACATTGCGGCCCAGGGCCAACTCGCCCATTTCGGTCGAAGGTCCGTCTGCAATAATATCCCCGGCCTTGACATGGTCTCCCACCACCACGATCGGTCTCTGGTTGACGCAGGTATTTTGATTGGACCGTTGGTACTTCACCAGGTTGTAGATATCTACTCCCGTATCCCGGTGTGCCCCGGAAGGTCGATCGGCCTTGACGACAATCCGGGTGGAATCGACGCTCTCCACCACGCCATCGCGCTTGGCCACCACGGTCACGCCAGAATCGCGCGCCACCACCTTTTCCATCCCTGTCCCGACTAAAGGGGCTTCCGTACGGAGCAGGGGAACTGCCTGGCGCTGCATGTTGGAACCCATGAGCGCACGGTTGGCGTCGTCATTTTCCAGGAAGGGAATGAGGGAGGCTGCCACACTCACCAATTGGTTCGGCGAGACATCCATGAAGTCCACTTCTTCCGGTCGGGCCATCACAAACTCTCCACCCTTGCGCGCAGAAACAAGATCAGCCGTAAAGGTGCCCCGGCTGTCGATCGGGGCATTGGCCTGAGCGATCACATGATCTTCCTCTTCCAGCGCGGAGAGATAGCGGATGCGATCAGTGACTCGACCGTTTTCCACCTCGCGGTACGGTGTCTCAATGAAACCAAACTCATTCACCCTCGCATAGGTGGTAAGAGAGGCGATGAGACCGATATTCGGACCTTCCGGGGTTTCAATCGGACATACCCGGCCATAGTGGGTCGGATGGACGTCGCGCACTTCGAATCCGGCTCTCTCTCGCGTCAGGCCACCAGGCCCCAGGGCTGACAGGCGGCGCTTGTGGGTAATCTCGGAAAGCGGGTTGGTCTGATCCATGAACTGAGAGAGCTGGCTGGAGCCAAAAAACTCTTTTAGCGCGGCGGAGACCGGCTTATAGTTGATCAGCTCCTGAGGCATCAGGGTTTCAATATCCTGGAGGCTCATCTTCTCTTTGATGGCCCTTTCCATCCTGACCAGCCCCACGCGGAAGTGGTTCTCTACAAGCTCCCCCACCGCTCGCACACGACGATTCCCAAGATGGTCAATATCGTCGACCGAGCCCTCCCCGTTTTTGAGCTCCATCAAGTATCGGACTACCTCTAGGATATCTTCTTTGCGCAGCGTCCCCTGCTCCAGGGGCACGTTGAGTTTGAGCCGGTGGTTCAGTTTGAGTCTGCCTACCTTGGAAAGATCGTACCGATCGGGATTGAAAAATAGATTGTTGAAGAAATTTGTGGCGGATTCGATGGTGGGAGGGTCTCCCGGGCGCAGCCTGCGATAAATCTCCAGAACCGCTTCCTGAGGGGCATGAATCCGATCCTGAAGCAGGGTGCTACGCAGATAGGACCCGACACGGGAATCGTCGATAAAGAGAACCTCGATTTCACGGATACCCTTTTCTCTTATGAGATCAAGTCTCTCCCGGGTGATCTCCTGGTTACACTCTACCAGGACCTTGTGGTTTTCAGGATCCACGACGTCGTGGGCGGCAACCCGTCCGACGACGTCTTCCCAGGAAATCGCGACATGCTTGATGCGAGCGAGTTCCATCTGGCGGATCAAAGGTCGAGTAAATTTTTTCCCCTCCTTCACGATGAGCTCGTTGCTCTTCGGATCACGCACATCGGAGCCCGCCTTGATCCCCACCAACTGATCGGGTTTGAAAACCAGCATGGCCTTTCGTCCCTCAAACACGATCGTGTCGCTCTTGTAATAATAGCTCAGGAGGTCTTCCGTGGTCATCCCCAGCGCCCTTAGCAGGACGGTGGCGTGGAACTTGCGCCGGCGGTCAATGCGGACATAAAGAATATCTCTCGGATCAAACTCAAAATCGAGCCAGGAGCCCCGGTAAGGGATCACCCGGGCAGAGTAGAGAAGCTTGCCGCTAGCATGGGTTTTCCCTTTATCGTGTTCGAAGAATACTCCCGGCGAGCGGTGCAACTGGCTCACGATGACGCGCTCGGTTCCGTTGACCATGAAGGTCCCGTTCTTGGTCATTAACGGAATCTCGCCAAAGTAGACTTCTTGCTCCTTGACGTTTTTGATGCTCCGGCTGCCGGTCTGAGAATCTACGTCCCACAAAACCAACTGGACCGTGACCTTCAGGGGAGCCGCATAGGTCATACCGCGCTGGTGACATTCTTCCACATCGTACTTGGGCTCCCCGAGACTGTAATTGACAAACTCCAGAGATGCAGTCTCATTAAAGTCCTTGATAGGAAAAACCGATTTGAAAACCTCTTGGAGACCTACGTTCCGCCGCTGGTTCAGCGCGACATCTTTCTGCAGGAAGAGGTCGTAGGAGTTTTTCTGGATTTCAATCAGGTAGGGCAGGTCGATAATTTTCTTAATCCTGCCAAAACTGCGGCGAAATCTTAGATTGTGGGCGACTTGAAATGCCATGACTGCTCCTTATTAAGCTAACATTAAACTCACAAGCCTTCAGGTATCAGCCTTCAGCTTTTAAGCTGCCGATTGCTGACGGCTTACTTAACCTCGACTTTGCCCCCCACCTCTTCGATCTTCTTTTTAATTGTCTCGGCCTCAGCCTTGGCCACGCCCTCCTTGATCGGCTTGGGCGCCCCGTCAACCAGATCCTTCGCCTCTTTTAAACCTAAACCAGTGAGCTCACGCACCACCTTGATGACCTGGATCTTCTTTTCCCCAACGTCGGCCAAGATTACGTTGAATTCCGTCTTCTCCTCTTGGGCAGCGGCAGGCCCTGCCTGAGCTGCCGCAATCGCGACTGGCGCAGCCGCGCTTACACCCAATTCACCTTCCAGCTCTTTAACCAACGCTGCTGCGTCCATCAGCGTCATGCTTTTAATAAATTCCTTCACCTGCTCTCGTGTTACTTCTGCCATAAAATTTGCTCCCTTCCAGTAAATTGAATTAGCCTTCAGCCATCAGCTCTCAGCTTCAGATTCGGTTCGGAGCTGACGGCTGACTGCTGAGCAGCCCCTAAGATTCCGACTTTCCCTTCCGTAGTGTCTCGAGAAGCCTGACTACTCTTGCGCCTGGCTCTTGGATGAGACGCAGGAGCTGAACCGCAGGGGCCTGCATGAGAGCAAGCAGTTGAGCCTGAAGTTCCGGCCGACTCGGCATCTGCGCCAAGGCCTTAACCTTGGCCCGATCCATGAATTCCCCCTCGAAGACCCCACCTTTTATAGTTAACTTCTCATTCTCCTCGATAAACTTGACCAAGGTCTTCGAGAGCATCACGGGATCATCATAGCCAAACACCCAACCCGTCGGACCCTCAAGGAGACGATCCAAAGAACCGTACGCGGTATCTTTCAAGGCGCGACGCACCAACGTGTTCTTAATCACTTGATATTCCCCGGATGCCTGGCGGATCTCCCGGCGCAGCCGAGTCATCTGCGCCACCGTCAAACCTCGATATTCCGTGACGATGGCCATCTTGGCCACTTTAAACTTTTCCTGAACCGCCGCAACGGTCTGGGCTTTTTCCTCAAGATTCGAAGCCTTCATTGCTAATTCTGCCATGTCGCTCTCTCCTTGCCCTACGCTGCCAGCGACCTGACCTGAGATAGATCGATCTTGACCCCCGGTCCCATAGTCGTGGAAAGAGTCACTCCCAAAACGTAGTTGCCTTTGGCTGAGGCCGGCTTCGCCTTCAAGATAGAAGTTAGTACAGCCCTGGCATTGTCCAGCAGCTTATCAGCGCCAAAGGCAACCTTGCCGATGGGTACATGGATAATTCCTGCCTTGTCGACCCTAAATTCAAGCTTACCAGCCTTGATCTCTTTTACCGCCTTGGCAATGTCCGGGGTCACGCTCCCGGTTTTAGGATTCGGCATCAGACCTCGGGGACCTAAAATTTTGCCGATCTTACCAACCGCCCCCATCATGTCCGGCGTCGCAACGGCCTTGTCGAAATCAAGCCATCCCTCGCTGATTTTTTTTACGAGATCCTCCGCTCCGACGAAATCGGCTCCGGCCTCCTGAGCCTCTCTCTCTTTCTCCCCCTTAGCAAAGGCGAGAACCCGCACGGTTTTCCCCATTCCGTGAGGAAGCACCACGGTTCCACGAACATTTTGGTCTGCCTGCCTCGGGTCCACGCCCAATCGAACCGCCATCTCTACCGTCTCATTAAACTTCGCCCGGGCGGTCTCGTGCACCAGTCGAAACCCTTCTTCTAGCTGGTATCTCTGGGCGCGATCCACTTTAGAAAGCGCAACACGATAGTTTTTTCCCCTGCGTTTCATGGTCTCCTCAAATCGAATCCAGTAGCCAGCAGTCAGTATGCCGGTCTCTCATTTCGAAATTCGAATTTCGCAATTTATATTCTGACTCCTGGATTCTGAATTCTATCCTAGCCTTCGATTTCCAGACCCAAGCTTCTCGCCGTGCCCTCGACCGTCCTCTGCGCAGCCTCCAAATCCTTGGCCGTAAGATCACGGAGTTTGATCCGAGCAATTTCTTGCACCTGGGCCCTGGTTACCTTTCCTACCTTCACTTTGCCGGGCTCACCTGACCCTTTCTCAATGCCGGCCGCCTTTTTCAGCAAAACGGAGGCCGGAGGGGTCTTGGTGACAAAAGTAAAAGAACGGTCCGCATAGACCGTGACGATAACCGGGATGATCATTCCCGGCTGAGACTGGGTTGCAGCATTGAAGGCTTTGCAAAACTCCATAATATTGACCCCGCGCTGCCCCAATGCCGGCCCAACCGGAGGACTAGGGTTCGCCTGACCTGCCGGAATCTGAAGTTTTATCTCGCCGATAACTTTCTTTGCCATATCTAATGCCTAGTGCCTGTTGCCTTCTGCCTTCTCTCAGTTTCGCTCTACCTGAACAAATTCCAACTCTACTGGCGTGGCACGACCGAAGATACTGATCAGGACCCTGAGCCTCCCCTTGTCCGGCCGCACCTCTTCCACCACCCCATTAAAGTCGGCAAAAGGGCCATCAACAACCTTCACGCTCTCCCCCACGGAGAAAAGCACCCGAGGTTTAGGCTTAATGGCTCCCTCTTCCATCTGCTGCGTGATAGCCTTGACTTCTTCGTCGCTCACCGGATGGGGGTTCGCGCTACCGCCCACGAATCCTGTCACCTTCGGAGTCTCTTTCACGACATGCCATGTCTCGTCACTGAGCTCCATTTGCACTAAGATATATCCGGGAAAAAACTTCCTTGAAGAAGTTTTCTTTTTCCCCTTCACTAATTCCACCACCTTTTCCATTGGCACTAAGATCTCGCCGAAGTGCTCCTGTTTGCCAAGCGTCTTGATCCTTTCCTCCAAGCCTGCCTTGGCTTTCTGTTCGTAACCCGAGAACGTATGTACCACGTACCATTTCTTCGCCATATCGGAGAACCTACCGGAAATTCAACTGACGATGGCCTGGATGGCTCGCGTCAGGCCAAAATCTACTAATGCCAGGAAGAGCCCAATGATTAAAACAAGAATCAGCACGACTAAAGTCGCCGCATAGGTCTCCTTCCGGGAGGGCCAGTGGACTTTCTTCAGCTCCTGCCAGGCCTCTTCAAAGAACTCCGCTGAGCGCCACGGGGTATCTCGAACCTTCTGTATCCATTCTCCCATGAGGGTGCCGAACGCGATGAGATGGCGGGTCAGGCAGGACTCGAACCTGCAACAACCGGATTTGGAGTCCGGCGCTCTATCCAGTTGGAGCTACTGACCCCGGTTCTCCTTTATAGTTTGACCTCTCGATGCTGGGTGTGGGTCCGGCAGAAAGGACAGAATTTTTTAAAGGCTAACTTGTCTGTAGTTGTTTTTCTGTTTTTTGTGGTCGTATAGTTTTTCCGCTTACATCGATCACAAGCAAAGCCAATTAGCTCGCGCATGGCCTCCCCTTCTTCCGACCACTACTGGATGATCTTGGTCACTACCCCTGCCCCCACCGTCCTGCCTCCCTCCCGGATTGCGAACCTCAAACCCTCTTCCATGGCAATCGGGGTAATCAGAGAGACCTCCGTAGTGACGTTGTCTCCCGGCATGACCATCTCGGTTCCCTCAGGCAATTTAACTACTCCAGTCACGTCGGTGGTGCGAAAATAGAACTGGGGCCGGTAGCCATTGAAAAATGGGGTATGCCTTCCCCCCTCTTCCTTTGTCAGGACATAGGCCTCGGCATTGAATTGAGTATGCGGGGTGATGCTCCCCGGCTTCGCCAATACTTGACCCCTCTCGACCTCTTCCCGTTTAGTTCCCCTAAGCAGCACTCCGATATTGTCTCCAGCCCGCCCTTCGTCCAAAAGCTTACGGAACATTTCGACTCCCGTAGCGACGGTCTTTTGGGTATCTTTAAAACCCACAATCTCCACCTCATCACCCACGCGGACGATGCCCCTCTCCACCCGGCCGGTCACCACCGTACCGCGACCACTGATGGTAAAAACGTCTTCGACTGGCATAATGAAAGGCTTGTCGACATCCCGCACCGGCTCTTTAATGTAGCTATCCACGTTAGCCATTAATTTAAGTACCCCACTGCAGTTGGGGCAGTCGTCCTTGCCGCAGCCACACTCTAAGGCTTTTAACGCGCTACCAACCACGATCGGCGTCTCGTCCCCAGGAAACTTATATTTGGAAAGCAGCTCCCTGACCTCCAACTCTACCAGGTCCAGGAGCTCCTTATCGTCCACCATGTCTGCCTTGTTGAGAAATACCACGATAGCCGGGACTCCTACCTGCCGCGCCAGCAGGATATGCTCCCGAGTCTGAGGCATCGGACCATCGGCGGCAGAGACGACGAGAATAGCCCCATCCATCTGGGCTGCCCCAGTGATCATGTTTTTTACGTAGTCTGCGTGGCCCGGGCAATCCACGTGGGCATAGTGCCTATTCTGCGTCTCATACTCCACGTGAGCAATGTTGATTGTTAGACCCCGCTCTCTTTCCTCCGGGGCCTTATCAATCTGGTCGTAAGCCATGAATTTCGCCATTCCTTTCTTCTCCAGCACCTTGGTTATGGAGGCTGTCAAGGTGGTTTTTCCATGATCGACATGGCCAATCGTCCCAATGTTCAGATGTGGCTTCTTCCGCTCAAATTTCTGCTTGCTCATCTCTCCCTCCTAGTTAGTTTACCGTTCACTCACTTCCCCATGAGCCCTCTTATTAATCCCAAACAGCGGATCGGTATTCCATGTTTCCGGGCAAAAGCCCAGGAGCGGGATCGAACCGCTGACCTCGTCCTTACCAAGGACGTGCTCTACCGACTGAGCTACCTGGGCATTTCAGTCGTAAGCCACACGCAAAATGGAGCGGGAAACGGGACTCGAACCCGCGACCCCGAGCTTGGAAGGCTCGCGCTCTACCAACTGAGCTATTCCCGCATGGTGGTGGAGAGGGGAGGATTCGAACCTCCGAAGCCCTACGGCGGCAGATTTACAGTCTGCTCCCTTTGGCCACTCGGGAACCTCTCCTCCTCTACCCCGACAACAAATCCATCAATAACCCAAGCCTTAGGGCAAAACTCCACTCACCCCTATCAGCAGCTCATGACTCTTGGTCTGGAGCTGGCGATAGGAGTTGAACCTACAACCTGCTGATTACAAATCAGCTGCTCTGCCGTTGAGCTACGCCAGCTTTGACGGTGAAAAAAATAACTTCACGTGCCAATGCAAAAATCTCCCTTGCTTGCCCTGAAAAATTGGCGACGGAAAAGCCCGCTGAAAAGACAATAGGGACCCCTAACCCCTAAGGCAAATGATAGTTTCGGACCAGCTATATATTGTAAACTGTTATATAGAGCACCTTTGCTTGCACTTGTCAACAGCCCCCGGGCTTTTTCCCTTAGGCGGGACCCAGCAACCGTTGCTAGCCAAAAGCGCTCAATCTCTCGTGGAGAAGACCATAGCGAATTCCTTGATCGCTCACCGTGGCCTGGTCCACCAGGAAAAAAGCCATAATCCTATCAATAAGTAAAGCCCCTGCCAGTATCACGTCGGCCCTCTTCGGCTCCAACCCGGCAATCTCTTTCCGTTGTGAGAGAGTCTTTCCTTTGAAGAGTCGGAGCTGTCGCTGCACCTCGTCTCGACTGAGACGGCTTCCATGAACCTCACTATGAGAATATTGCCTTAGCCCTTTCTCTATTGCAGTCAAGGTCGTAAACGTTCCCGCGATGCCCACCATGGTGTAAAGGCTATGCCCGATCTGCCAATGAACACGTAGTTGCTCTATCTCCCGATCGATAGTCTTACTGAGTTCAGCGCATTCCTCTTCACGCACTGGATCGGAAATGAGGAACCGCTCGGTAAGCCTAACAGAGCCTAAATCCAGGCTGACCGTACGGCGCACAACACCCCCCTCACCCCATACCAACTCCGTGCTTCCACCCCCTACATCAACTACTAACACCTCTTTACCTTCTAAAGGGAGCCCTCTCTGGACTGCCAGATAGGAATAGGCGGCCTCCTCTTCCCCCGATAGAACCCGAAGATCCAACCCCAGCTCCTGTCTGAGACGGGCTTTAAAATCCCCGGCATTGTCGGCGTCTCTAAGTGCGCTAGTCCCCACGGCCACTATTTCATCCACGCCGAGACCCCTACACCTCTTGAGATAGGACTTTAGCACCCCGACGCTGCGCTCCTCACCACCCGACCCTATGCGCCGCGTGCGATCAACTCCCTCTCCGAGTCGGGCTATCTCTGCCTGGTCATCGAGGACCCGGAAAGCCCCGTTTCCCTCCAGCTCTGCTATGAGCATGAGGATGGTATTGGTCCCGATATCAATGGCGGCGAACCGCTTCGTGGAAGCCTCGTGAACAGCGCGCGATGCCTTATGGTGCAACGTGGACTTTATAACCACATTCCTTCTTGTGACAACGCCGGATCGTCCCGTCCCGTTTGGTCACTTTCTCAAGGAGGATGGGCTCCCCGCATTTGGAGCAGCTCTCGGCTACTGGACGGTCCCAACTGGCAAAGTGACAGCCCGGATAGCGGTCGCAACCATAGAAGAGTTTGCCGCGGCGGGATTTTTTTTCTTGGAGATTGCCTTCTTTGCATTGAGGACAGCGGATGTCTAGATCCACCGGCTTTTCAACAGGGCGAATGTTTTTACATTCCGGATAGCCGCTGCAGCCTAAAAAGCGGCCATATTTCCCCCATCGAAGCTGCATCGGCCGACCGCACTCCTCACAGCTCTCGTGAATCTCGACCTCCTCAACCACCTGCACGTCACCATTCGCGGCGCGCGTAAAGTTCCTGGTATTCTTGCACTCGGGGTAGCGCGGGCAGGCGAGGAACTGCCCGTTTCTCCCCCACTTCACTACCATCATTGCCCCGCACTTCTCGCACGGAATATCGGTCGGAACTTCCTCGCGCCTCACGTCCCTCATCTCTGTCTCCGCTTTCTTCAAGTCGCGCGAGAAGGAGGCGTAAAAACGTTTCATGGCCTTGGTCCAGTTCTCTTTTCCTTCCTCGACCTTGTCCAAAATATTCTCCATGCCAGCCGTAAATTCCACATTCAGAATGTCCGGAAAGGAATCCACCAGAAGATCGGTGACCAGAGAGCCGAGCTCCGTAGGCAGCAGACACTTTCTTTCGTCCACTGTCACGTACTCTCTATCCAAGATGTTGGAGAGAATAACCGCATAAGTGGAGGGGCGACCAATCCCCTTTTCGTCGAGCTCTTTGATTAGGGTCGCCTGGGTGAAACGCGGCAGCGGTTGGGTGAAATGCTGATGCGGGTCGAGGGAGAGAAGCTTCAGGGCTTCGCCCGCCTCAAGCTCTGGGAGCATAGCCTCTTTTTCCTCGTCCTCTTCATCTCTCCCTTCGATGTAAAGTCGCATGAAGCCGTCGAACTTGAGCTGCTGGCCGGTCGCCCGGAAGAGCGCCTTCCCAACTGGAATGTCAAAGGCGGTCTGATCGTACAGGGCAGGCATCATCTGACTCGCGACAAACCGGTCCCAAATCAGAGAATAGAGGGCAAAGGCATCACGCCGCAGATAGCGCCGTATGCGCTCTGGGGTGTATTCCACCGAGGTCGGCCGGATCGCCTCATGGGCATCCTGAACCCCCTTTTTCGAACGGTAGGTGGCCGGTTTATCAGGGAGATAGTTTTTACCGTATTGTTGTTGGATATATTGGCGGACCTCGTGAAGGGCCTCTGCCGAGATGCGGGTTGAATCGGTGCGCATGTAAGTGATGAGCCCAACGGAGCCCTCGGAACCCAACTCCACCCCCTCGTAGAGCCTCTGGGCGATCTGCATGGTTCGCTGCGGCTGGAAACCCAACCTTCTCGCCGCTTCCTGCTGGAGTTTGCTGGTGACGAAAGGCGGGGTAGGGAAGCGACGCCGATCTTTCTTTTCTACCTGGCTAATGGCCCAGGGCAACCCCTCCAAGGATCTCATGATCTCTTGAATAGAGGACTCGCTCTCTATGCGAAACTTCTTATTATCAATCTTCTCTCCCTGCCACTGCGCCAAGCGCGCCTCAAAGGCGGGGGCAACCCGGCCCTCCAACAAGGCCGCGAGGGACCAGTACTCCTGGGGCACGAAGGCGCGGATCTCCTTCTCGCGCTCGCACACCAAACGGACGGCCACCGATTGCACCCTGCCCGCGCTCAGTCCCCGGCGCACCTTTTTCCACAGGATGGGGCTGATCTGATAGCCCACCAGGCGATCCAGAATCCTGCGGGCCATCTGCGCTTCAAATCTATTCCGATCCAACTCCTGCGGATGAGCAATCGCCTCCTGAACCGCCTTGCGGGTAATCTCATTGATGAGCACACGGTGAAATTTTTTGTGATCTTTGCCAATCCGGTCCGCGATATGCCAGGCAATTGCCTCTCCTTCGCGATCCGGATCCGAGGCCAGGTAAATATTTTCCTTGCCCTTGGCCGCGCGCCGAAGCTCTTCGATCACTTTCTTCTTACCCTGGATGACATGAAAGTCAGGGGCGAATCCTTTTTTAATGTCCACACCCAGCTTGCTCTTGGGCAAATCGACGATGTGGCCCACCGAGGCCCTCACTTGAAAGTCACGGCCCAGGTATTTTTCCAGCGTCTTTGCTTTGGCTGGAGATTCAACAATGACTAAATTTCTTGCCGCCATAGTTTCAATTTCAGATCGTAGATTCCGGATCTCATACTTGCATTTTGAGATCTGAAATCTACCTCCCTGCTGTAAACCTCTTTCCCGGAAGCTGTTTCAAAAACCCCTTGATCTCCAGATCCAAAAGGATCTCGGAGACCCTGGCTGGAGATAGTCCGCTGGCTTCAATGACCTCGTCGATTTGCCGCGGCCGTTCCATAACCAACGCGAATATCTTCCTCGCGTCCATGCCCGCGTCCGAGGGAAGAGTGACCGAGGCCCCTCTCTGGGGAAGACCGGCCCGTGCAAGAAGCTGAGGGGCAATCTCTTCGATAACGTCCTCAACGGTCTCGACCAACTTGGCCCCCTGGCGGATCAACCGATGGGTACCCCGGCTGCGGCTCGCTCCAGCTTCGCCCGGCACGGCAAAGACCTCCCTGCCCTGCTCTAAGGCGAATCCGGCAGTTATCAAAGAGCCGCTCCTCTCGGTCGCCTCCACCACCACAACCCCAAGAGAGAGACCGCTGATCAGACGATTGCGGGCAGGAAAATTGTAGGAAAATGGAGGAGTGCTCATAGGCAGTTCGGAAAGGATCGCGCCACTCTGACAAATTCTCTTGTAAAGCCCCTCATGCTCGGTCGGATAAATCACATCCACGCCAGAGCCTAAAACGGCTACGGTCCTCCCGCCAGTCGCCAGAGCGGCTTCATGGGCTGCCCCGTCTATTCCCCGCGCCATGCCGCTTACCACGGTAAACCCTAAAGAGGCCAGGCCCCGGCAGAGATCACAAGTAATCCTGATCCCGTAATCGCTGGCGCTGCGCGACCCCACCACGGCCACAGCCTTCGCGTCTTCCTCCTGCATCTCCCCTTTGGCATAGAAAAAGGGAGGCGGATCAGCAATCAGCCGCAACCTGGGGGGGTAGTTGGATGCGCTGAAAGGAATAACTCTCGCTCCCGCCTCCGAGACGCGGTCTAGCTCGTTCCTTACCTCGTCCCACGCTGAGAAAGTCAAGAGTCCTTCGATCGCGCCTCGATCCAATCCCGGGACTTGCGCCAGTTCTCTTTCGGAAGCAGAAAAGGCGCGTGTGGGAGCGCCAAAATATTCGGCCAACTTTTTAAAGCCCACGCACCCTAGCCCCCTGACCCGGGCCAGCGCAAGCCAAGCAACGTATTCCCTTTCGTCCAACGCAGGCAAAGGATATCCCTCACCCGAAATCACCAATGCCTCAACCATAACTGCTTATCGCTTGTCAAGCAGGGGTCTCAACCCTGAGGTCTGCGCTCAAAGGATAATTTTGTTATGATATGCCAAAATCGATCTAAACTCCAGAGCCTACCGTCCCTCTTCGGCGCCCCTTATATTGTAAACCACCACCCGCGTCAAATCCGACGCTCTCGCCGCCGGGCCCCCGGATGAGATTTTTCCAGATCCAGCAATCTTCTTTTCCAATTCAGGCCGAGGGCATAACCTCCCAGCGTGCCATCGCCGCGCACCACGCGGTGGCAGGGAATAATAATCGGGATCGGATTTCTCGCCAGGGCATTACCTACCGCCCTCATGGCCTTTGGTTTTCCCAACCGCTGCGCCACCCAGCGATAGCTTCTGACCTCTCCATAGGGAATTTGTGCGGTCATTCTTAAAACAGCCCGGGTAAAAGCAGGGAGATCGCCAAGATCACAGGGAACGGAAAACGAGCGCAACTGTCCAGCAAAATAAGCGCCCAGTTCCCTCATGGCAATCACCTGCCAGCGCTGCGCCAGGGCTCCACCGTTTGTTTGCAGAGAGCGACGGGTTTCTTTCTTTCTTTTCCTCCCAAGCCCTATCTCTGTGACCCCCTTGTCTGAGGCATCCACGAACAATCTGGGTTTTATTTTTCTCTTCATCCCTTTAACCCTTCATCGTGTTCGTGCTTGTGGCTCGTGCCCATTTTTTTCCTTTCAACCCTTAACCCCTTTATCCCTTTCACCCTCCTGTCGCGCAAGAGTAGTCGAATGGGCGAACCCTCCAGGTCCAATGCCTCACGCAAATGATGGATGAGATAACGTTGGTAATCGCGGGTAATGCCCTTGGGGAAATTAACGAAAAGCGTGAACGTTGGTGGTCGCATCCCGGTCTGCGTGCCATAAAAGAATTTAACTTGCCGGCCCTGACAGAGGGGAGGCGAGTGCCTCTTGAACAGATCGCGCAGGGCCTGGTTCAATTTCGAGGTTTGGATCCGGGACTGGTAAGAGCGGCCAACGCGCTGCACGGCCTCCATCATCCTGCGGACGCCATGTCCGCTTAGCGCTGAGATGAAAACCAGCGGGGCAAAATCGAGGAAAGAGAGCTTGCGGTAAACCTGCTCGCTGTACGATCTCACCCCCTTGTGCTCCTGGCATACGATATCCCACTTGTTCGCTGCCAGAATCACACCTTTCCCGCGCTGACAGGCATAGGCCAAGATCTGGGCATCTTGGTCGGTCACTCCCTCGGTGCCGTCGAGAAGGTGAATGATCATATCCCCTCGCTCCACGGAACCGAGGGAGCGGATAACGCTGTAACGCTCAATCCGATCTACAATCCTCGCCTTACGGCGGATTCCGGCGGTGTCAACCAACGCATACTGCTCTCCCCGCCAAACGAAAGGGCTGTCCACAGCATCCCGCGTCGTGCCAGGGAGAGAATCAACCACCGAGCGCTCATAACCCAGAAGGCGGTTCACCAAAGTAGATTTTCCGACGTTGGTCCGTCCTACGATAGCAAGAGACATGGGACTTATCCGCGGCCCTTTATCTTCAGCCGCGGTTGCCTCCAGCCCGACCGGGAAGGCGCCAACAACCCGATCCATTAACTCTGAAAGCCCAAGTCCATGCTCCGCCGAAAGGGGAAAGATCTCATCCAACCCCAAGGCATAGAATTCGTATAACCCGGTCTCTTTAGACTGGGTGTCAATTTTGTTGACGGCGAAGAAGACCGGCTTTTCTACGCGCCGCAAAAGTTCCACCGCGCCCCGATCCGCCGGATTCAGTCCCACCTTGCCATCGAAGAGATAAAGGACGACATCCGCCTCTTCTATGGCGAGACGGCTCTGCTCCTGAATATGCCTCTTGAGCTCTGTCCTGGGATCAGGCTCAAAACCGCCCGTGTCCACCAGGAGAAACCGATTGCCGTACCATTCCGCCTCACCATAATTGCGATCCCGGGTGACCCCGGGCAGGTCATCCACGATGGCCTTTCTTTCTCGTGTCAGGCGATTGAACAGAGTCGATTTTCCCGCATTAGGCCGGCCGACAATAGCGAGAATAGGCAGGCGACGAGGATAAGGGGTTTCCAACTGAACCGTGTCGGCCATCTATAAGCCCATTTCCGTCAACGCGTGGGGATCCCGGGTCCACCCTCTGTTAACTTTAACAAAAAGCTCTAAGAAGAGCTTGCAACCGAGCAGCGACTCTAGTTCCTCCCTGGCCTCTCTGCCAATCTCTCTCAGCATGGCCCCCTTTTTGCCGATGAGAATCGGCCTGTGAGCTTCCCGCTCCACATGGATGGTGGCCTTGATGACAATCAAGCTTTTCTCTTTTTTCTCCACGAACTCGTCGATGGTCACCGCTGTCCCATAGGGAATCTCCGCTCGCGTCAGAAGAAAAATCTTCTCCCTTATGAACTCCGAGGCGACGAAGCGCTCGGTCTGATCGGTGGCCTCGCCCTCGGGATAATAACTGGGACCTTCGGGCAGGAATTTCTCGATTTGTCCCAGAACCAGGGAAACATTCTCCCCTTTAAGAGCGCTGACCGGGATAATCTCCCTGCCGGGCAACAGAGCGGAGCAACGCTCCATCAGCGGGAGGAGTCTCCCTTTAGAGATGAGATCCATTTTGTTAAGCAGGATAAGCGTCACGGCCTTGGACTCCTTCAACGTGCCTGCAATGTCTTCGTCTTCTCTCCGCAGTCCCTCGCGGGCATCGATCAGCCAGAGGACTCCCTCAACCTCTTGTAGGGTCTTCAGGGCAACATCGACCATGCGCCGGTTCATGAGTGAATGCGCTCGATGGATTCCGGGAGTATCGAGAAAAATAATCTGAGAGTTCGGTGTCGTTCTGATTCCGGTGATGCGATTGCGCGTGGTCTGGGGTTTGGGAGTGACGATGGCGATTTTCTCTCCCAAGAGTTGATTAAGGAGCGTCGATTTCCCCACGTTGGGCCGGCCTACAATGGCGACCACTCCGGAGCGGTGGGGCTCAGCCGCTTGCCCGGCGCTATGGGTCTGTTCTGCGGACACGATCTATCTCCTCGTCAGCGGCTACTAGATTTTCGCAGGGGCTTAATATCGAGATCGAGCTTTTTCCCCAGCCACAGGGAGTGCTCCAGGTGGTCCTTGACGGTGTCCCCGGTCTCCGGATGGACCAGGACATCGAGTCCTTCACGATGGAGCATGAGCCACGGGACGATCTCAGCGAACTGGTCCGGCGAAAAAACCGCCTGATACATCGATTTCGGATGCGGCCCCACCGGCTCGTCGTGCCAGCTCCCAAGCCGGACATCAAACCGGGCCAGCCCTTCACGCACGCGTCCAGCGGCATCCCGCGTGGCGGGGTCATAATAGATGTGGGCATGATAACCTCTGATCTTGGGACTCTCTTTCGCCATCGCCTTTGCTTCCCGATTGGACTTCAGTCGAGCCCCGCCCCCTCCATCGCCGCCCTCTATTCACGCAGGACCAGCGCCAGCTCGAAGTCCCTGCGAGGCGTCGTGAAGTTTGCGCTACGGGACGACATCGCATTCTATTTCTATCACATGTCGCGCCCTCGCCAAAGATCCAAGAACAAACGCGACTCCATCTCCGTTGGCGCTTTAGACGATCCCCCGCTAACGCCTACTATTCCCGCAGTTCCAGCGTTCGGTAAATTGACCTTCTACCTCCTCACCGCACTTTTCGCATCGCCAAGGCCTCTTAACAGGCCCGAGCGGAGCCAGGGCCTTCTCCAGAGTCTCCGCAGCCGCGGGGTATTTGGCGTCATCTACAACCCAGAGTTCCGACCAGCACTCGATTGGCGGAATCTCGCCTACCGCGCTAGCAAGGTACGTATTCCTAATCCTCCCAGCGAATAAACTCTATTCCCGCAATGTTTAATTTATCGGTCAGGATGCGATAGGCAGCCGTGAGCGTGTTCGCTGGAGAACTAATGAGAAAATATTTCGCAAGGGGCACGCTCGCTAATTGCCACAAGACCATGCAACTCCCTACAAACAGGACAGATTCCAAGAGCGAGTTCCAATTCCTATTTTGTACCTCTTTGATAATGATCGCCCCCCGCCTTGTAGCCGCGTTCTTGAATCCCGACTTAAAAATCAATTCCACCAAGAAGAGAAACCCCACAAGAAGGATAACCACCAGATAACCTGCCGCCGAACTTTTTGAGACAATGAAATCAAACCAATTCCATCCGTAAGGATGAATCCACACTTGGAAAATAAGAGAGGCCAATAGAGCCAACAGGATAGTTTCTCTCAGCGTGTACTTCCAGGTTCCGCCTCGTTCTAGGCTGTCGGACAGCTCGCAGACGGAGAGAAAATAATAACAGGCTGACAAAGCTGTTGTCGGCAGGATTGCGAGCACACCTACGACGAAACCTGCTATTAAAAAAGCCGCGTCAACCTGATCCACTTTTCCGGGATTCCAAATCGGAAGGACCCAAAAGAAACAAAATGAAAACCAAAGTCCGAAGGAAACAAACCGAAGTGCCCCTTGAGACAACCATGAAGAGCTACGACGAATAATAGAGCCGACAGTCACTCCTATCGCAGCGCCTATGACAGAAGACAAGACTACTTGGACAAGCATGATCGCAAATGCGATGAAAAAACGGCCATCTCGAAAGACCTGGACGATACTTTCGTGTGAGCGGACAGGATCGTCGACCGCAGCGTGCTCCAGGAATAATGTCCAAGCGAGCACCAAAAGTACCCCTGCGAAAGCAGCCGCAAGGATCATATTGCGGGAGCCGTCAGGCCGATTTGGCTTGCCTTCTATCATCGCACGTGCAGATCCAATCCTGCCGGTTTCTTTCCGGTGACGCTGTCAACTGACGTCAGTGTGGCCAAGGCGATCTCCGCAGGGTCAGTTGCCATCTGAACCTCTGCATGAACGCGATCTCTCGGTATCGTTATGTAACTTCAGGTCTTCGCCTCCCCGTGAAGGACCTGTCGTGCCGCATCTTCGTAAATTGTCTTACGGGGACCTATTGCAACAATCTCGGTACCCTTCTCGTCAGGACGGTAAATGACGCGGTGTCTTCCTATTTGTAAACTCCAATAGCCTTTAAGCTCCCTTTCCAGTGGCTTGCCACAGGCTGGATCTTCGAGGATATCCGAGAGAGCCGCCCGCACTTTACGTTTTAGATCTGGATGCAACTGCCGGATGAGATCCCGAACCTGGTCCGGGACCTTAAGGGTGGGAGCCGGCATGATAAGAGGCTAATCAGCGAACAGCTCGTCAAGAGTGTAGCGTTTCTTTGTACGCTTGAGGGCCCGTATCCCCGCGCGAATCTCCTTCATAAAGTCAGCATCTTTCATGATCTCGATGGTCTCCCGCCAGCCATCATACTCATCCTTACTGACAATAACGGCAACAGGCTTACCATTGCGGGTAACAGTAACCGTCTCGTCGCGGCGCTCCACCACATCAACAAGCTCGCTGAGCTTAGTCTTCACCTCTGACAGAGGTAGAACTTTCACGGATTCCCCCCTTTTTGACTTTGGTCTAAATTATGACCAATTCTAACTGGTCGGGTTAGGTGGGTCAAGGCCTCTGTATCCCCGGCCATCTTCGAAGCGCCAAATCCGCCAGGAACAGAAAAAGGCCTAGGCCGGATAGAGGCCACCAGGTTTCTTGAACCGATCGGCCCTTCTTGGGGTCAGGGGTGAAGAGACGCTTTAATCCTTCCTCCATTTTGTCAGGGTCCAAGGTCTCGCCGCCGGTCTCTTCGGCCAGGCGGCTGAGCAAAGCCGTATTGGGCTTTAACTCACGGTACTCTTTAGGATAGGGAGCAATAAAGGGCACGGTGACGGCTGCGGGGGTCTCGCCCTTTTCCCCCTCATCATGGATCGTAAGAAAATAAACTCCTCTTTGTGAAGCGGAAAAGCTGGTTTCATAGCGTCCCGGTGCGATCTGCTGAAAGGAACTTACGTGAGTGGTCTGGTGAGGGCCCGCCAGATTGCCCCTAAGTTTGAGGTGATTGACAAAGCCTCCTTCCTTCGACACGAAATCGACAATAGCCTTGACCTCCTCTCCTTCCTGTTTAAGCTCGGTGCGTATCCTATGATCCGGCATTTTTCTCATAGAGCTTCGCGTAAGCTGACCGGCCCACTGCGGAAAATCCTCCCACGACGCCCATTCCTTTCCCCAGCGCCCGCTCAGGTCCGAAGTAAAGGCTGAAACCGTCCCCAGGCCGTAGCGCCAGGAGACCAAGAGGGGATCTTCCTCTGCCTTCATCAAGAGGTCGGCGCGAGGCTTCGGATGAGTGAGGACATAGCCCCGGAGCAAGGGGAACTTTTTTCGCGCGAAGCCTTTAAGCGGCCCCGCAGAGCTTACGACTTGAGGATTAACCGGCTTCTCGACCAGGAGATCCCGGGAGATCAGAAGGGTCTCCGTGGTAAATATTTGCGGAATGGTCTTTGGATCGACAGTCACATAAGTCCTTCCTTTGCCGGTCTTGGCAATCTCGTACATCAGGGCAACATCGGCATCCTGACCGAGAGCGACTGTCGATACCGTGATCCCTTCACGCACCATCTTCTTTGCCAGCGACTCAAAATCTGCCTTATCCGTCAGCCCATCCGAAAGAACCAAGAGATGTTTGATCGCTGCCGCCTTCGCAGAGAAGACGCGATGGGCTTCGACCATGGCCTTATAGAGGTCCGTGCCGCCGTCGGATTGAACGGAAGCCAGCCCTTCGGAGATCCACTCCCCCTTTCCCACCTGGCGAAAGGGAAGAACCCAGTCCCAGCCCGCGTCAAAGGCAAGGATGCCAACTTGGTCGGAGGGATTCAGCAGATCCGCCGCGGCCAGGGCCGCTCCTTTGGCTAAGTCCAGCTTGGTTGCTCCCGGTGGTCCCGCCCCCATGCTTCCTGACTTATCCAGGACAAAAAGGAGCGCCACATGGGGAAGGTCGAGACGGGAAGGCGGCCTCATCTCAACCGGAAGGATGCGTTCCAGCGGGGTGCTGTAGTATCCCCCTGCCCCGTAGCTCTGCGGGCCGCCAATGACAACCAGGCCGCCCCCAAGGTCCCTGACGTATCGCTCTATGGTCTCCATCTTCGCCTGAGAGAGTTGATAGGCGGGAACATTATCGAGAACTAAGAGATCAAAAGTTGAAATTTCGGGCAGGGAAAGAGAAGCCTCCTGTGCCAGAGACTCAGCCACCGAGTATCCCTGAACTCTGATGACGCGAGCCATAAAGCGCTGACTATCGCCCCGGGAATAAAGATAAAGCACTCTTGGCGGGCCCCGGACCTCGACCACTCCTTGAAGGCGATTGTTTTCCGGCAGGGTATCCTCTGGAGACTCGATCAGAAGCTCAAAGGTATGACTCCCTTGATCTTTTAAGCTCTGCTTGAAGCCCACCCAGTTGGTGCCTCTCTTCAAGGTTAATGCCTCTTCCCTTTGGATAGTCCCGTTGCGCAGCAGCCTTACCCGGACAGGAGCATCGCGGAGGCTTTCAATGGCTCCCTTCACCTCAAAGCCCTCGGCGCTGTCCACCTGATGCGGCAAGAGCAGATCGCTGAGATAGACTTCGTTCCGGCCGCGAGAGAGGCTGATCGGAAGAACCCAAACCGGAACACCGTGGGAACGAAGCAGGGGAATCGCCCGCGATGCCTCGCCGCGGTTTTCATTGCCGTCGGAAATTAGGAGGACTTTTCCCTGACGTCCTTCGCCTACCTGGGCCAGGGCGGCCTGAAGCGCGGTCTCGATATCGGTCTCTTCCCTGGCCACTTGCGGGGAAAGATCCGCAAGGTCCGGCTGACTACGCGGGAAGAACTCCCACGCTGGCTGGCGGCCGAAAAAGAGCAGTCCCACCCTCGTGTCAGGCCGGTTATTCCGACGAGCCTCCTCAAGGATATCCAGGGCCTTTTCTTTCCCTTCCTGTCCTACGCTGCGGGAAAAATCGACGCCTAAGACCACATCCAAGGCGTCCGTGTCCCTGAAAATTCTCGGGTTGAAGAGGGCGAAACCAAGCGCCAAGAGAGACAGCAGACGAAAGAGCAGAGGATAAAAAAATCCTCCACTCCGCAGAGCTAAAAATCCTTCGAGCAACAACAGCGCAAAAACTGCGACGAGAAAGAAAGGCCAGAGTGAAAGTCGCGCTTCCGCCCTCTCCCCCGTTTCCCCTTTTTCACCGGCGGCCTCTTGCGCATGAACGCGCGGGCTGATTTGGGACTCGCTTTCGCTCAGCAAATTGACCGCAAACTCTCCCTCCCTGCTGCCAGTCTTGAAGGTGTAAAATCCGGCTTCCGAGGTGTCGGTAAAGGGTAGCGGATTTGAGGCCGCCTTGAGAATCTCTCTCCTGCCTGAAGGGCTCAGCACCTCGACCTGATCCTCTGTTTCATGGAGATGGAGGAGATAGGGCTTCCCTGCCTGAATCTTCGTCGCTGGGAATTCAACTCTTTTCGGCTGGAACCAGTCAAAGGCATTATGGAGAAGCACAGGAAAAGCGACCCGCAAAGGCAAGTCCGATGCCAGCAGATCAAACCCGAAAAGCAAAACTCTAAGCCTCCCCTTCTCGTATGCGAAGATCAGGGGTCCCTCCTGGGAACGGGCCAGGACGACCCCTCCCCCCGTGGGAATAAGATGCGAGGCCTCTCTAATACGGAGATCGTCGAGACGAACCCCCTCGGTTAGAGGATGATGGGCAACGGAAGGAACGGGCCGGGGATCTCGCATCTTGCCCGCCGCATGCACCGGCAGCCCTTCTCCAATCGTATTGATGAGGATGAAGTTACCCCGCGCCAGGGGCGGTGAAGGGACTCCATCGAGGAGAATGACATCGAAATCACTGTGCCGAGACGAAGAAAAGTCAGTGGCTACTCGATCTACACGGGTAACCTGAACATCAGAGAAGGAACGAAACAGAGGCTCCAAGTAGGAATTGCCTTTGCCTACATAGAGGAGACGGATAGGAAGGGATTCGGCGAGCGTTAGAAAAGCCCGATTATCGGTTGGAAAATCGTCTTCAATTCCCAGAGAGACCGTGGCCCTTTTCCCCAAAGCCCCTCGATAGGGATAGATCAAGACGCGGCTTTCCTGGGGGGCTAGCTCGATCCTCTCCTCTATCCATTTCTTTTCTCCTATCGTCAAGGTAAGCGGGGCGCGGAGCGGACGGAGAGTGAAATTTTTGGCGCGGACCATGATCTCATAATCCCTTGCGCTGTTTGGAACGCGGCGGAACTCAAAACCCGTGATACCGACGTTCTCGCTTTTTCCCTGCGCTCGCACCAAACGGAGATGAGATGAATGCCAGGGGAGCTCTTCGGCCCCGTCAAAAGCGCCATCGCTGAGCGCAACCACTCGATCGCGGCTTTCCTGTTTTAAAAACGAATGGGCAAGGAGGATCGCCTCTTTGACCTGTCCGGGGGCGTCGGTAGGCTGAAGACTCCTCGCAAGATCCTTGAGCCTTTTCTCGTCCGCCGTAAAAGGGGATAAAATCCTCGGAATGGGGCCGGCGCCGATCACCATCATTTTCTGATCAGAGGGCATGGCATCGATGAGAGAGAGAAGCTCCTTGCGGGCTTCATCAAAGCGAGTCCCCGCGCGGCCCGCGGCCTTCATGCTCGCGCTCATATCCATCACGACGACGGCATCACCGGTAGCAACTCCGAAGCGCCGGAGCGAGGGATCGGCCAGGGCCATGATCAGGATCGCGGCAATGAGGATCTGCAGAATCAGAAGGAGGTTCTTCCTTAACAACCACCCGATTCTCTTCCCTACAGGCCGCTCCCTCAAGACCCGCTCCCAGAGAAAGAGCGCCGTGGTCCTGATTTTGGTCCCCTTCGGCTTGAGGCTGTGAAGAAAGAGAATGAAAGGGACAGCAGCTAAGAGGAGAAGAAAGGATAGAGGAGAGCCCCACTGCATTGACACAACCTCAAAAAGTTTTGAGTTCCTAGTGCTGAGTCTTGAGTCAGTAATTCACAATTAAAAATTCATAATTGTTATCTCACGCTCTTAACTTGACGCAGGGTGAGAAGGACGAAGTCCTCGAAGGGGGTCGCCGTAGTGGTCAGAAGATAATCGATCTGGCGACTGTGACAGAACGATTCCACCCCATCAAGATAGTTCTGAAGCTCCTCCCGGAAGCGGCGAACTAAATCGCCATCCAAAAAAAGCCTTTTCTCCCGCTTGCTCTCCACGTCGAAGAGCGAGGCGTCTCCCCACGAATCAGGAAAAAGCTCCTTCTCATCCAGGATATGGATAACCAAAGGCTGGTATTTTTTTTTCAGCAGATCGTCCAGCCCGGCACGGACCCCTCGGGGATCGAAGAGGTCGCTCACAAGCACCACCAGTCCTGTTCGCGGAAAGAGGGAGGAGAAGGATTGGAGAGAGGCCCGCAAGTCCGTCTCCCCCTCGCAGGAGAGGTTGCCTAAAAAATTGAAAAGCGTAAGGATTTGTTTTTTGCCCCTTCCCAGCTCCAAGGGCAAGAGGAGATCGGATGAGAAGCTCGCCCCTCCCACCTTATCGAGGTTTTTAAGCCCGATGTATCCCAGGGCTGCGGCAACGCTCTTCGCATACTCGATCTTTGGAGGGTCTCCTTCGGCCATGGAGCCGCTAGTATCGAGGAGGAGATAGACGTTCATCTCTTCCTCCGCTGTAAAGAGCTTCAAGAAGAGCCGCTCCAAACGGCGGTAAACGTTCCAATCGACATAACGCAGATCGTCGCCCCTCTGGTATTTCCTATAGTCGGAGAATTCGAGACTAAAACCCTTTCTCTGGGATGGGTGCTCCCCTTTCGCGCCAGACCACGAGAGCCGCTTGGCAATCAAACGGAGGCGCTCGAGCTTCTTAAGAAACTCCGGCTGCAAAAAACGGGGTCGGCCCTGTGCCGGCATCTCTACAGAACCTCAGGCACCCGCTCCATCATTTCCTTCAAGATCCCCTCCGCGGTGATCCCCTCTGCCTCACCCTCAAGGTTGAGAATGATGCGATGGCTGAGACTGGGAAGCGTCACTGCCCGGATGTCATCAAAGGAGACATTGGGCCGTCCCGAGAGGAAAGAACGGGCCTTGGCGGCCAGAATCAAGCTCTGCAGCCCCCTGGGGCTTGAGCCGTAGAGGACAAATCTCTGCGCGCTGGAACCAGCGCCGTCCCCGTGGGGATGAGTGGCAAGCACCAGCCGCACCGCATAGTCCTTGACTGCCTCAGCTATGGGGACTTCCCTGACCCACTCCCGGATCCTCAGCACGTCATCTCCATCCAAAACCCTGTGGAGCGGGGGCGGCGGCGAGGCCGTGGTGAGATCAGCGATTCGTCCAAGCTCTTCGCGGCTCGGATATTGGACCAAGAGTTTAAAAAAGAATCGGTCGATCTGGGCCTCGGGCAACGGGTAGGTCCCTTCCATCTCGATCGGATTCTGTGTCGCCAGAACTATAAAAGGGCTCTGCAGGCGATGCATCCTGCCCGCGACAGTCACGCTCTGCTCCTGCATGGCCTCCAAAAGAGCCGACTGGGTCTTGGGGGTAGCCCGGTTGATCTCATCGGCGAGCACGATATGGGCAAAGATGGGACCAGGCTGAAACTCAAAGAGCTTTTTTCCCGATGGGTCATCCGTGAGGACATTGGTCCCTGTGATGTCAGCAGGCATAAGATCCGGAGTGAATTGAATGCGGGAGAAGGAGAGGTCTAATATCTCGCCCAGGCTGCGCACCATCAGGGTCTTGCCCAAGCCGGGCACCCCCTCCAGAAGACAGTGCCCCCCGCACACGAGGGCAATAAAGATCTCCTCTATCAGCTCATGATGGCCCACGACCAGGCGGCTCATCTCCGCCTTTACCTCTTCAAAGGCGCGGCGGGAAAGCTCCATTCTCTCTCGGATCTCTGCTACGGCATCCATCTTCACTCCCCTTTTTTGCTTTCGGAGAAGCCCAAAGAGAGAAAATATCTCTTGACCATCTCCTTAAGCCCCTCCGGAATCTGCTCCGAGGCGAGCTCTTCCTCCATTTGTCGCCGGTAAGAGGTCAGCAACTCCTGGCGCGACACGATGCTTCCTTTGCCCGAAAACTCTCCTCTCAATGGGATGCTGCCGCTCTTTCCTTCCCTCAAAAAACCCTTAAGTTGAGACGCGGCGCCTGCTGTTACGGGAGGGGCCGGTTGGAGTGCCTGGTCCTTCATCCCTGGCTGACTCCCGGGAGAATTCCCCTTTCCTCTAATCTTTTCAGCTTCGGACAACTCTCCCTGAGATGCCCGCCCGGCCAAGCGCAAGGCCTCTCCCTGCTCTCGACCCTCGCCTCCCTGGAGCAGCAGGTTGAGAGACTCCTCTATTTCCCGGAGCATTCGGCGATCTAGCTCTGCCGTAACACTCTTCTCGACCTTCTCAAGAAGGCTGTTGAGCTCTAGCTCTCCCATCTCCTGAAGCGACGGCAGACGCTTGCCAATCTCCTCGCTGAGGCGGGGAAGAGTGCCCATCTTCCTCAGGATTTCCGTTGCCAGGCTTTCCTCCCGCCTATCGGAGTCACGCAGAGAGAAGGTAGATTTAAAAGCCTCAAGCTCTGCTTTCAAGTCCAGCAGCCCCTCTCTGGTAGTGCCCGAGAATTGGAGATCGGTTTCCTCCGGCCCCGGGGAGATATCGCCGACCTTGCCAGCCATCCCTGCAAGATCTTCGCTCAGCTTCTTTTCGCTCAGCTCGCCCCTGAGGCTCCTTTCCGAGGCCTCCTCTAAAGCGAGGGCTACCTTGAGACTTTCGCTCAGCCCTTGAGCTTTTGCTCTCTCCTGGAGGTCGCGGGAGAACTCTTTGAGTTGCCGGGCCAAGGGATAGCGACCGGACCCGTTAACGAACCCCCCACGGTCGAGACCGGCGCCAAGCCAGGCAAACAGGAGCCAAATAAGAAGCAGCGGCAGAGCGCAAATTTCGCGCCAGGAGCGCTGCCTCTGAAAGAGGGTCTTAAGATCCGTGCCCCTGAGTCTTTCCCAGGTCTCTTTAAGGACCAACAGCTCGCCCGGTCTCCTTTCTCTGCGGTTTAGAATCTCCCATGCCGTGATGCCCCTTGCCTCCAAACGGAGGGTTTTATCCAGGACAAAAAGAGAACGCAGCCACTCCTGGCTACCCCATGGACGCCGCAGGAAAAAAACCGGCGTGAGTATCAAAAATAGCAGCGGCGGCCAGGCCAGGGAACTCATCCAAGGAGACACGAGCTCCCCCGCAGGAAGGGCTGCCAGGGAGGCCAGGACGGCATAGAAAAAAACCTCGCCAAGGATTCTCCCCCTCCTTTTCGTTCTCTCCCATCTGAGAAGAGCGGAAAATTTCTCTCGCAGCAGTGGCTCCTCGTCGATCAAACGGTGACCTCCCTTCCAAGCGCCCACCTATAGAGGGCCAGGCCCGATCCCAAAAGGAAAAAATCAAAAAGGAAATGGACTAATGGAGCTGACCATTGCCATCTCCAAAGAAGCAGCGGGGCCATCTCCGTTTCCCCCAGCCGGGATAAGAGGAAAGCAATGGGGTTCAGCGGAAGATAAAGGAGGGCTGAGAGAAAAACTACGGAGAAGAAGAAGGATCGAACAAAGACCTCCCGATTTTCCATCCGGCGCTCCCATAGGGTGACTGCAGCCAGACCCCAAGCACCACAGGTCACCGCGTAAAAGAGAATGAAGAATAGAGTAAACAGCATGGATGCTGCGGAGGCCCGGGCAATGGCTCCGGCCCAAATGAGAAGAGGAGATGCGATGAGGATAAACAGGAGACCATGAAGGCCGAGGAGGGCAAACTGAGCCAAGACCATCCTGGGAATGGTGACACCCTCCTGTTGGAGCCAACGCTTTGAAGGAAGAAATCTCCAAGGCGCAAACTCCTGATTGGTGATCCTCAGACAAAAATAGACCACCAATACCAGCGTGACCACGGACGTGAGCTTGAAAAGATTGGCGGGTCCTATCCAAGTTTGTGGATCCAAGGAGGGAAGGAAAAGGGTTAAGAACTCAAGCGGGGCGAGGAGCAACAGGGTATAACAATAGGCAGGAAAGCCATGCCCCTCTATGAGATAGATCTGAATCCCCTCGCGAAAGACCGGGTTCCTGCTCATAGTTCCCCTTCCTCTTCCAGGGGCAGGATGACACGGAAGAGGGTATAGTTATAGGCCTGAATCTGCGCGTCATCAACCCAAACCTGTCTGGGGCCACCCTTGACCCAACCAAAAAAAAGGACGCCACCGCCGCCCCACCGGGCCATCCCTTGATCCTCAGGAAAAAAGGAATAGCGAAGGAGCATCTCCTTGATTTTATCGTCAAATGGAATTTCTCTGAGATCCATCTTCTTTGGCCAACCACCTGGCGAGGAGGTCCCCTCCGAAGGGAGAGAAAATTCCCGAATCTGACTGGACCCCCGCGGAATATTGCCCAGAGAGAAACGCTGCCCGGAAACCACTAGCCAACAGTCCGTAAGATCCGTCGAGGTAAGATTGGCAAGTTTTAACAAAATCCTGCCGTCTTTAGTCTCGATCCCGGCGCGAAACGGGAAATAACCCAAAGATCGAACCCTAAAAAGCCTGTAACTCCACTCTCTTAAAGGAAAGCTGAATCGGGTAGATCTTCCCTCTTCCTCGATCACCAGGCCGTTATCTTTCGGCGTCCCTCGATGGGAAGAAATCGGCTCTAGATCGCTCCACCCCCTTTCAACCTGAAGGCTGTAACGACGTCTCTGCGTAGAGAAAAGCGCCACATTGGATTGAGCCTCAACGTATCCGTCTTGAAGACTCTCCCACAGGGTCGAGGAGAGGAGCACCCCATCCGGAATATGGTCCCCTCGATTAAAATGGAGGTAGCCTCCGAGGGAGGAGAAGAAAACCAAGAGTGGAAAACAAAAGGCTACGACCCGTCGCGGCACAAGCGGATGCTGCCACAGCCACACTAAGAGTCCGAGCCCGCTAACATAGATGAGGAGCAAGAAGAAAAAAGCGCGGACGGGCACATAGGCGGAAATCACGGCGGGATTCGAGAGCAGTTGGGAAAAAATAGAGTCGTCCCAGCTCGCCTGTAGAGTCCATCTTCTTTCTCCGGGAGGTCCCAAGAGATCTCTGAAAAGAAGCGGGAGCCCCTCCCACCGAGATAAGGGTGGCCGTCCCACATCCAAAGATAGATACAGGATCTTTCCTCTTCCCCTGCTCCGCTCCACCAAGATAGGAAGACCCCTCTCCTCTATGAGAACGTTGCCTCCCACAGATTTAGAATCCTGGGCCAGGAGATTTTTCACAAGTGAGGCGCCTTTCCCGTAAATTCTGTCCAAACCAGGAACCGCAGAGAGTTTTTTGATCCCTGTGACGCGCACCGGCAGAAAACGGTTTATAGAGGGTTCTTGATACAGGGCGTAGTAGATACTCCCGAGAACAAGCATGCGGCCGCCCAAAGAAAGCCAAGCCTCCAGGGCCGTCCCCTGGGCTCTCGAAAGATCCCGCAGAGATTGCTCGTAGAATATAATGGTGGAAACACCGTGATATGCCCTGACATCGGACGGTAAATGGCTTAAGGAGATGGAAACAAGAGGACCTGGTGCGCCGGAGGGCAAAGAAAGAGGAGGAGAAACGTTATTTTCCGTGAGCAAAAGGAGCAGGGGAGCAGGGGAAAAATGGCGTCGCAGATCGATCTCCTTGGCGACCTGGACTCCCGGGCCGGAAAAATTCACGATGACCGGCCGACTGATAGAATCGGGATCGACTGTAAACTGCACGCTTCTTCTCGATTGCGCGGGGAGGGAAAGCTCTCTGCGATAATGGAGCGCGTAAGATTCGGTTCCTTTCGCGCCTCCCCCTTTGAAGACCTTGACTCGCAGAGTCCCCTCCACGGGTCGACCCCGGTTGGTGAGCTCCACCGTCAAGGGGAAGGGATAGCCTAGCTGGAAAAGGCCGCGAAAGCCCACCTCGGGCTCTAAAAAAAGATCTGCGGCATAAAGGGGTAGAGTTATAAGGAGAGCAAAACAGAGGTGCAGGCAAGAACTAACAGCAGCCTTTCTGATAGAAGACATGATCCTCAGAAAAAGGCCTGTCCGGCAAAAGAGGGAGATTCAATCTATAAAGTCCAAGCGCAGGATCCCCAAGGTGCGGATGCCGGTAGGGGTGCGGACCTCGACCTCGTCGCCCTCTGACCTGCCGATGAGGGCACGGGCGATAGGGGAGCTAATAGAGATTTTTCCATTCTTGGGCTCCGCCTCGTGGTCCCCGACAATCTGGTAAACCATCTTGTCGCCGGTATTGCCATCGGCCAGAGTGACCGTCGCGCCAAAAACCACTTTGTCTCCTGACAGCTTGGAGACTTCGATTACCTGAGCACGGGCCAGCTTATCCTCGATCTCCCTTATCTGGACATCGAGAAGGGATTGCCTCTCCTTGGCCGCGTGGAACTCAGCATTCTCGGAAAGATCTCCGTGGCCGCGGGCCTCTTCAATCTCTTGGACGAGCTTTGGCCGCTCTACGCCCTTGAGACGCTTAAGCTCCTCCAACAGCCGCTGATATCCCTGATAGGTCATCGGAACACGGGAATCCTGAGTTACCATAACCTTACTCCTCAATCAAAATAAAAACCCCCCGAGGAAATACTCCCGAGAGGCCCTTAAAATCCTATTGAATCCTGTTTCTCTGCCTGCGACGAAGCGCAGTGACGGAGTTTACCATCCCCACCGGATAAATCAACCCCTAACACCACGCATCGCGCGGACCTAAAAGCCCTGAAGCAGACGCCCACCTACGCATGAGAACACCGGCCGCTGATTCCGCGAGCACGGCCTTAATCAGAAACCAGTGGGATACACCGCGATGGATCCACCTTGATACAGACCTCATCACCCACTTTTATGGACATCTCTCGACGAATATGCGCCCTCAGCACCGTTTCTCCTGCCTCCAATTCGCAATCCTGATAAGGTCCCAAGAATGACATGGCAATAATCTTTCCTCGCCAAGCATTCTCTTCCTGCTCTGGACGCGCCACAGAAATCTCTAAATCTTCTGGTCGAATACAGAGGAGGACCTCTTGAACGCTGACCCTGCCATCATCAGGAACCCTATAGAAGATCACCCCAAGGGCTGTCTCCGCACTGGCGAACTCGCCAGGTCCGCGGCTGTTTAAAGGCCTTCCTACGAGGATGTTCGTCTGCCCGATAAACTCAGCCACAAACTTGCTCCTGGGCCGGTTATAAACGTCGCTTGGCTCGCCAATCTCCACGATCTTGCCGTTGTTCATCACCGCTATCAGGTCCGATATGGCAAGGGCCTCTGTCTGGTCGTGCGTAACGTAAAGGGCCGTTATCCCCAGGCTCTTCTGAAGCCGGCGCAGCTCTCTTCGCATGGTTTCCCTGAGTTTCGCATCAAGATTGCTTAAAGGCTCATCGAATAGTAACACATCGGGCTCGCTGACCAATGCCCTGGCCACCGCCACGCGCTGCTGCTCGCCACCGCTCAGATGCGGCGCCGGCTGACTTTCCAACTTGGAGAGACCCACCAACGCAAGCGCCTTCCCTACCTTCTCTTTGCTCTCCCTGCTGGAGAGCTTGGAGCCCTCAAGGGCGTAGGCCACGTTCTCGTAAACGGTCATATGCGGCCATATGGCATAGGACTGAAAAACCATTCCTATGCGCCGCTTGTGCGGTGGCACGTTCATAGATCTTCGGCTAGAGAAGACCGTCTGTCCGCCAATGGATATCTCGCCGCCATCGGGCCTCTCGAGACCGGCGATGCACCTGAGAGTTGTCGTCTTACCACAGCCGCTAGGCCCCAATAGGGTAACCAAACTCCCGCCTGGCACCACCAGGCTAATGTTGTCCACGGCTCGGACGGTCCCCCGCTGCCCGGTCCTTCCGTAAAAGGATTTCACGAGATCAGTCAGCGAAATCACTTATGCCACCCCAAAAAACAAGATAAGGCTGACAACAATGAGGGGCGCGAGTCTCTACTATTGCCCGTCAGGTCAGTAATAAATGCCTCTCGTGGCACCGCCATCCACGGCCAGCACTTGGCCGGTGATAGCGCTGGCACAGTCAGAGGCCATAAACAAAACCGCGCATGCTATGTCCTCGGGTTCGATAAGGCGCCCTATCGGCACCCGTTTTGAGATCTCTCTTTTTGCCTCCTCTAGAGTTATTCCCTTTTCCATCATGGCCCGAGCATAAGCCCCCTCGCGTCGGCCCGTTCTCGTGGCTCCCGGGTGAATCGTGTTCGCCGTTATATTGAACGAGGCTACCTCATCCGCAAGCCTCTTGGTAAAATTCGCGATGGCTGAATTCACAGCCCCTGACGAGTAGCCCGTATGGCTGACCTGGCGTGCAGCTCCACCGGCCAAGTTGATGATCCGGCCCCAACGGTTCTTTTTCATGTGAGGAACGACCTCACGGACGCTTCGGACGTAACCCAAGAGCTTCACATTAAAATGGTCCAACCAATCTTCGTCGCGCAACTCCAGGAGCGGCGCGGATCGAAAGCTGGCGGCATTGTTCACCAGAATATCAATCCGCCCGAAAGCGTTCAGAGCCGCTGCCACTAAACGCTTCACATCGTCGGTGTTACTCATATCCGCCTGCACTGGCAGAACCTCATTTCCTACCTGAGCGTGAATCTCACTGGCCGTCTCGTTCAAAAGTTCCAGACGACGCGCACAGATCGCAACTCGAACTCCCTCCGAAGCGAGGCAGCGAGCGACTGCCTTCCCTATACCCTGGCTACCTCCCGTAACAATGGCGGTCCTGCCGCTTATACCCAGGTCCATATCTGCCTCACCAGCGCCGATAGATGAAATGTCCGAACGGTCCAAATCAAAGGTCGCGAATACCGAACCTTTGTCCTACCCGCATGGCAACGAGCGACGTAACGACTAATACACCAAAGAGCATGACTCCAAAGGCTGCCAGCCGCTGATAGGTGCTATCCTCCCAATACTTGAACATCACAATGCCCACTGGCTCTGTACCAGGATAAGCGAGAATCATGGCGGTCGGTATCTCCCGGAAGGAATGGACGAACACCCAAATCCAGGCTGCCACTAAACCGGGCCGTATAAGCGGCAACGTGATCCGGACAAATCTTTTCGTCCATGAGGTCTGGCAGACTGCCGCGGCCTCCTCCAGATCCGTGTGGACCTGCGCAAGCGAGGCTACATTAATTCTCATGGCCACGGGAAGGTACTTCCCCACATAGGCCGCCAGTAAGATTGTCAGAGTACCGTACAGTGCCGGCATGACATTGAGATAAAACCAAAGGATACTGAGGCCAAAAATGATGCCCGGGATAATATAGGGCACAAAAGCGAGAAAATCGAGGACGCCGCGCCCAGGAATCCGAGTTTTCACCACGATGTAAGCTATGACTGCGGTCAGCAGCGTCACTCCGGTGGCGCTCGACACACCGAGGATCATACTGTTCTTAAGGCCCTGGACGGTCAGCGGGAAAAGCAACGCATCCCTGTAGGCGTCAAAGGTGATCCTTGAAAAGGCCTCGACAGTAGACGCCAGGTGAGTGGGCACAAGTGACATCCACACGATGGTCAGCATCGGGAAACCAAAGATTAAGAAGAGAATCAGCAGCGACGATGCAGCCGTCACATATCTCCACTTTCCCAAGTCTAGGAGTCTTGGACGGTATCCCTTGCCGGTAATGGTCATAAACTTTTCCCCGTGTGAGGTCAGGCGGAGATAGACCGCGATCAGCAGGGCCGTGATCACGACAAGGACCATCGAGTACGCGCCGGCGAGGCCGTAGTCGGTAGGAGCGCGGGCGGAGTTGAGCCAGATCTCGGTAGTATAAACGAAAATATTTCCCCTTAAACCTATGAGGGCTGGTGTCTCAAAGCTCTCGACGCCACGTATCAGCAACAGAACGAGCGTGGAGAGCAGCGCAGGCCGCATCATCGGCAGCGTGACACGCCGAAGCACCTTTAGCGGGCCTGAGCCTGTTACCGCAGCGGCCTCTTCTAACGATGGGTCCATGGATCGAAAGCCACTGGCCATCAGGAGAAAAGCCAGCGGCGCCAACTCAATTCCCTCTACCCATATGAGCCCTGGCATCGTGTATATATTGAAAGGCGCCTGGGAAATTCCCAACAGGCCCATCAACACACGGTTGATAATACCAATCTCCGGACTGAGAAGTATAATCCACGAAAATGTGACTAAGACACCCGGCAATACAACTCGCGTGATCGCCAGAACGTATACCAGAGAGCGGAGAGGGGTATTGGTGCGTTCCGTAACCCACGCGAGATACGTGCCCACGACGAAGGCAAGCGCCGAAGATGGCACAGCAAACACCGCCGTGTTGAATGTTGCGCGTGGTAGATACGTGCTCCCAAATGCCCGGCGGTAGTTTTCCAGAGTCAATTCCAGGCTGAAGTAACCAGGGGCCCCTGGCGGCACCGTCTTGAAGCTCCCGAAGACTAAAACCCCCAGGGGCACCATGACCAGGTAAACAAGCGCGCAGGAAACGATTAAGAGAAAGATGTTTCTGCCGCTAAAGAATCGTTCGGGAAGGCCCCTAATGGTCATTGCGAACTTGTCCGCTCCGGCACCACTGCCTCTGAGGGTGGCCGTCAGAAGTCTTTGCGCACGAGTATCCGCTTGTACTCGCGCTGCGCCCACTCGTAACGCTCGGGAGTCCACTTCGCAGGATTCACAAAATGAGGCTTGATCTTGGCGTCAAGCACCGGGTCTGGAATACCCGATCGGGCCGGGCGAATGCCTATCTTCTCAGCCGCCCTCCTCTGCCACCTCTCCGACAACACCCCCTCCAAAAATAACGCCGCAGCATGCGGATGAGGGGCATTCCCCATGATCGAAAGACCCTCCCCATACGCTATCGGCGGCCGCGGATCCTTCACAAACGTCACCGGCTCCCCCTTCGATGCTCTATCTGAAACTGAGGTCCCGCTGTTGGCTACCATAACAGGAACCTCTCCAGACGCCACCAGATTCTCTACGTTTGACCGCCCTTGTTGGATCTGAAGGCCATTCCGGGCTAGCTTCTTCATGTACTCCAGTCCTTTATTCTCTCCCAGGTGATCGATCATGCCGACAAACCAATTGTAGGAGCTGTCGTCGAGAATGAGTTTCCCTTTCCACCTAGGATCCAGAAGCTCTTCCCAGCTCTTAGGGGCCTCCCTTTCGGATACGAGCTTTGTGTTGTACATGATGTGAAAGAGCCGGTTACCTAAAGAGCGCCAATGCCCGCCTGGGGCTTTAAGTTCGTCGGGAAGGTGTGAGTCCTCAAGGGCCAAGTATCTGGCTAGCAACTTCTCGCGTAACAACACGGGCACCTGTGGGAGCTGGAGCCAAACGACGTCTGCCTGGTGGCGCCCGGCCCGCTCCTCGGTCAGCAGCCGGTCTATCACAATGTCAGGTCTGACCCGCGGGGTCTCAAACCTCTGAATCACACCCGGGTAGAGCTCCTTGAATAACTCAATCCTAATGTTCGTGAGCGCTTCCCTGTCCGGCGAGTAGAAAACCAAAAGCCCCTCTTTGCGCGCTCCCTCAACGAGTCTTTTGATACGCTCGTTGCCCTGCAATTCCATCAACCGGGAAAGCACTATCTCCGTCCGGGAGGTAGCTTGTTTTACCGCCTGAGCGCCACATACGCTTTGGTCAAAAACCAATACGACTACAAACAACAAAAAAAAATTACGTCTGACCACGATTGTTCCCCCCTTACGTCGCGCCTTGGGTTGCCAGCATGATTAACGGGCGGATACGATCCGCCGATTCCAGTCCGCGAATGAGCTCGATCATTTTCTCCAAGGTTTCTTTTGACACCCGCATCTCCGGCTGCAGCTCACGCACCAGTTCCACCGTGTCCTCATAGCCAAACAAATGATTTCGCGCCCCGTCGGTTGTCTCTTTGAAGTATTCCTGCCGGCCAGTCCTGACTATCAGCCGTGCGCACAGAGGGGCTACACCCTCAGATCCCTTAATCGATATCCTCTCCAGTAAACGAGCGATCCGGGCGTCGTCCCGCCTGCGGAGGAGATCACGGCTGGCGCGACGATACACGAGGGCCGCAGCCACGCCCTGGGCCGTTCCAACCCCCCTATCTGCCGGATCTTCATCCTGCCGGCGGCCCTTCCCGGGATATTCGGCTTCGAATGGATCCAGCTCAACAAGAACTTCTTTAACATCTTCCGGGTTGAGGTCCTCCTGCCGCGCCAGACTAACAGCAAGATAAACTGGCGATTGAGCAATCATGCTAGTGGGGTAACGTTTGAAGGTTACCTCTAAGATTTCAAAGCGCTTGCCGAGTCCCTGAGTGACCTTCCCGGCAAACTCAGTGGTGCCGGCAAAAAGATTGAGAAACCCCGCCTTCCCTTCTATCGCCGTCGGCGCGGCACGGCCTCGGTGTTGAGCAACCCATGATGAAATTAACCCGTTACGCGACGCCAGTCCCAGCTCAAAATGCGTTTCCATAGTATGAGCAATGTTGCATTCAACATTCCCAAAGGTAAAGCAAGCAGCAAACCCGAGGGCATTCATTACCTCTTCGGCCCCAAGCTGCATGAGCCGCGCCGCCGCTGCCGCAGCCCCAAGAACGCCATAGGTTGGGCTGCCACGCCAGCCGCGCGCAACGCTAAGCTTGATGTGGTCTTTGGCCAACGCTGCGGCCACTTCATAGCCAGCCACTAAAGCCGCCAAAATATCCGGACCCGATCTTTCCTGTTGTTCTGCAAGGGCTAATACCGCCGGAATTACCGCAGGGCCAAAATGCGCCATTGTGCCATAAGCGTCGCTCTGACCTCTACCTTGAAAAAGCACCCCGTTGGCGAACGCAGCGCCGCTGGGCGTAGCTTTTTGGCCGCTTAGCACTGTGGTGCTACCGGAGCCGGATAATGCCTCTGACTCTAGGATCGCGGCCTCGGCAATCTGGGCTGAGCGAGAGTCGCAAGCTGCCATGGCTATACTTAAGCCATAAAGCAGGCAGGCCTTGGCTTTCCAGATCACCTCCGCAGGCAAATCCTGCACGGACAGCCTGCTGACAAACTCAGCCATCCTTCGCGATATAGTTTCCATTCAGCCCCTCAGTCGTTAATGTGCGTTTGGTGTATTTACGGCGCGTTTATCTCCGCAAACCGCTTTAGAAGTTTTTTCGCACGAGTATCCGCACATACTCCCGTTGCGCCCACTCGTAACGTTCGGCCGGCCATTTCATAGGACTGATAAAATGGGGTTTAATCTTAGCGTCAATCACGGGATCTGGAAGCCCGGGCCGTGCTGGCCGGATTTTGATTTTTTCAGCCGCCCCCCGCTGCCATCTCTCAGAAAGCACTGCCTCAACAAAAAGAGCCGCAGCGTGCGGGTGCGGCGCATTCCGCATAATTGCGAGCCCCTCTCCATAAGCTATCGGCGGCCGCGGATCCCTCACAAACGCCAACGGCTCGCCCCGAGCTATCCTTTCCGCCGCGGACGTCCCGCTATTGGCAACCATAATAGGCACCTCGCCGGCTGCCACCATATTCTCCACGTTCGACCGGCGCTGCTGAATCTGGAGACCGTTGCTGGCCAGTTTCTTCATAAACTCCAGCCCCTTCTCCTGCCCCATATAATCCAGCATCCCCACGAACCAGTCGTAAGAAGTGTCATCCAGAATCAGCTTGCCCTTCCACTTTGGATCCAGAAGATCCTCCCAACTCTTCGGCGCATCTTTCTCGGAAACCAGCTTCGTGTTGTACATGATGTGAAAGAGACGATTCCCCAGGGAGCGCCACACGCCCCCTATTTTGAGCTCGGCAGGGAGAACTGAGTCCTCAAATGAGATGTACTTGGCTAACAAGCCCTCTCGTGACATGACCGGCACCTGCGGAAGCCTCAGCCATACGAGATCCGCCTGATGCTTTCCCGCCCGCTCTTCAGTCAACAATCGGTCTATCATAACGTCGGACCGGATGCGTGGAGTCTCAAACTTCTGGATCACGCCCGGGTAAAGCTCCTTGAATAACTCAATCCTGATGTTCGTGAGCTCTTCCCTGTCCGGCGAGTAGAAAACCAAAAGCCCCTCCTTGCGCGCCCCCTCGACGAGTCTTTTGATACGCTCGTTGCCCTGCGATTCCATCAACTGGGAAAGCACTGCCTCCGTACGAGAGAGCGGTCCTTTAGGCGCCGAGGCCCCCCAAACACTGAAGACCGCGCCCAACAGAACAACAAACCAAATCATTAGATATCGTCTCATCATCTTTGCCCTCACTAGTGAAGCGGACCAACCTCGGTCCGGTGGTCCACCGCTGGCCACTGCGTAGCTGAGTTGCCAGGACCAGTCCCCAATCTCGGACGGCTATGGGATTATAATAGGTTTCCTCCAGCGTACTCCGCGTCTCACTGTCAGCACAGACACAAGGCGTTGCCGGCAACGCAGCACATTGCCTGCCCGGTCGTCAAAGGCAAAATTCCCGTCCTCCAGCGCCAATACTGCGGCGTCTCCCGCAGCCCCGACCCTTAGGCTGGCCAAGAGGTCTGCCTTCCCTATAGCCGATGCCGCCCTGTTGGTAGCACCGGCAACCACCTCTTCAAGAGACATACCAAGCGCCAGGAACATGGACATCACGTCCGGCACACTATAGGAATGTTCCAGTCGACTACCGTCCGTGCTTAAGGTATCAGGCAATAGTCCTTGCTCGACGGCTGCCCGACATACGTTAACGTCAAAGTGAACCTGGGCACAGCCCGCATCCAAAAGTATGCCCTCTTGGCGGGCCTCCCACACCTCGGGACGAACCTTGCCCTGCGCATCCAGAGCGTTGTTTTCATAGCCGTTGAACACATGGGTAACAATATCGCCTCTGCGCAGGAACTTCAGGAGCCGCCCCAGAGGGATGGGAGTTCGGCTCACATGCGCCATAATCCGGCAACCAGTTTCGTCTGCAACCTGCCGCGCCCGCTCCAATGCAGGGACAGCATTCTCGACCCCTGTGGCGCTGGAATCGATCCGCACCTTTAAGCCAACGACGTATTCTGGGTTGTCTAGAATACAACGTGCCGTCTTTTCCACATTAACGAGCTGCAAGTCCACAAGCTCTCCCCTGTTGGTAGACTCCCGGTTGAGCCCAACGGAAGAGAGATGAACGAAAGCGAAGAGACGGGTCTCGCTCTGTCGTATTATATAATCTCGCAACGCGGGAAATACCGACCACCCGGCGCTGCCAGCATCTACAGCCGTGGTTACGCCCGTAGGCAGACAAAAGGCGTCAGGGTGACCCCAGCGGGGCTGATAGCGGTGGAAAAAATGGCCGTGAATGTCAATCAAGCCCGGGGTGACCAACTTTCCCGCTATATCAATGCTCTCCCGGGCCTCTTCCGGCGGGATGCGCTCTGCGAGCACGGACACAGCGCCAGCGTGGAAAGCCACATCGCATCGCGCCCGGAGATTCTGGCTCGGGTCTATGACCTCGCCGCCCTTGAGTAATAGATCGTACTTGATCGCCACGGCTCACCTCCACATCAATCGAGCATTCCTCCTGGCATTCGTACCATGCTCCTGCCAGTGTGCACAATCTGACTGCATAGGATGCCCCTTACTATCAGGTCAGACCCGTTTCCCCGGCCCGAAGACATGGCAGGAAACGCCGTGGCTGTCGGCGCCAAATTCCAGCTTCGGTTCCGCCTTGTCGCAAATATCCTCGCGGTAAGGACAGCGCGGATGGAAAGCGCAACCCGGCGGCGGGTTGACCGGGCTGGGAACGTCACCCTCGAGGATGATTCTTTCCTTTTTGCGCTCCGGATCAGGAATGGGCACAGCGGAAAGGAGCGCCCGGGTGTAAGGATGTTTAGCGTCGCGGTAGATCTTGTCGCTGGACGCGATTTCAACGACCTTACCCAGATACATGATCGCCACCCGGTGGCTGATATGCTCCACCACCCGAAGATCGTGAGATATAAAAAAATAGGTGAGATGCATCTTCTCCTGGAGCTCCTGAAGAAGATTAATAATCTGGGCCTGAATGGAGACGTCCAGGGAGGAGACCGGCTCGTCGGCGACGATGAACGTCGGACTCACGGCCAGCGCCCGGGCGATGCCAATCCTCTGCCTCTGGCCGCCGCTGAACTCGTGCGGATAGCGATCGTAGTGCTCTTCTCTCAGACCCACCTGGTGGAGCAGCTCCATGACCCGGTCTCTCTTCTTCTTTCCTTTGGCTAGCTTGTGGATCTCCAGTCCTTCGCCGATGATCTCGCCTACGCGCATGCGCGGATTGAGAGAGGCATAGGGGTCCTGGAAGATAATCTGCATCTGCCGGCGCATCTCGCGGAGCTCGCGCTGCGACATGGCAAGAAGATTCTTACCCTGAAAGTAGACCTCGCCCCCTGTGGGCTCGATCAGCCTCAAGATACTTCGGCCTAGAGTGGACTTTCCGCAACCTGATTCCCCCACCAGCCCCATGGTCTCGCCCTCCTCGACTGCCAGGTTGACCCCATCCACGGCTTTAACTTCTCCGCTACGGCGGGAGAACAGTCCGCCACCCACGGGAAAGTACTTTTTCAGATTGCGAACTTCGAGCAAGCTCATAGTTCGTGCTCGTGATTCGTGTTCGTGATTCGTGTTCGTGCCTCACTGAGAGAGTTTATGCTCACCTCTCTAGTTCGAGGAAAGCACCGAGCACGAGCAACGATCACGAGCCACGATTTCATGCAAAGTAACACGCGACCCAGTGATCCTTCTCCTTTTCTATCAATGCGGGTTCTGCCTCGGCGCAGCTCCCTGCGGCCTTGGGGCAACGATCCCGGAAACGGCAGCCGCCGGGCAGCTCCAGCGGACTCGGCACCATGCCGGGTATAGCTTCCAATCTCTTTTTCTTATCGCCGCCGATCCCGGGCAGAGAATTCAATAGCCCGACGGTGTAGGGATGCAGAGGACGATTGAAGATCTCCTTGGCCTCGGCCCGCTCCACGACTTTGCCCGCGTACATGATCGCGACCTCATCTGCCTGCTCGGCCACCACACCCAAATCATGCGTGATGAGCAACAGGGACATACCGAGCCGCCCCTGCAGCTCTTTCATTAGGTCCAGGATTTGTGCCTGGATGGTCACATCCAACGCTGTGGTTGGCTCGTCCGCTATCAACAGGCTGGGATTGCAAGAGAGGGCCATGGCGATCATCACCCTTTGACGCATCCCGCCGCTGAGTTGGTGCGGGTAGTCGTCAATCCTAGACTCGGGGTCGGCGATCTTCACCAGCCGGAGCATCTCAATAGTTTTTTCCCTCGTCTCCTTCTTGCCCAGGCCCTGGTGCAGACGGATCGCCTCGCCGATCTGGTTTCCGACGGTAAAGACAGGATTCAGAGAGGTCATCGGCTCCTGGAAAATCATCGAGATCTCGTTACCGCGAATCTTACGCATCGCCTCTCCGTTGAGCTTCAAAAGATCGCGGTCGCGATAGAAGATCTCGCCTCCGACTATCTTACCCGGAGGCGAGGGCACCAGACGCAGGATCGAAAGCGCGGTGACGCTCTTACCGCAGCCCGACTCCCCTACCAAACCCAACGTCTTGCCCTCTTCGACCTCAAGGCTTACCCCATCCACGGCTTTTAGCTCGCCGTCAGAAGTAAAAAAAGAGGTGCGAAGATCTCTAATGCGAATCAACCCGGCCATGGCTCAGTCCCAGGATTAGCCCTCCATATTTGATCCTTCCAGCAACGTCAAGCTCTTTTAACGGGAGCCCCGAAGCCTGGGGTCCAGGGCATCGCGTAGCCCTTCGCCTAGTAGGTTGTAGGATAGGACTGTTACGAGGATGGCTACGCCCGGAAACAACGAAAGCCACCAGGCGATCTGGATATTGTCCTTTCCTGAGGTCAAAATATTGCCCCAACTCGGCGGCGATCATAACAGGCGTGAGGCTGTTGGGCAAAATATGATGCAGGATGATCCTCGGGTTCCCCACACCCAGGGCACGGGCCGACTGAACGAAATCCCTCTCTTTCAGACTTAGAAACTCCGCACGGACCAGGCGGCATACCCCCATCCACCCGGTAAGACCGATGATGGCCATGATGGTGCCGATACTCGGCTCTAAAAATGCGATCACGGCCAGAATCAGGAAGAAGGTAGGAAAACAGAGCATGACATCGACAAAGCGCATGATCAATCCGTCCACCCAGCGCCCGTAATACCCCGCCAGAGAGCCGAGCAAGGTGCCAATCAAAAGGGCGATACCCACAGAGACGAAGCCCACCCAGAGCGAGATCCGCGAGCCGTAGATCACCCGGCTGAAGACATCGCGCCCAAGCTCGTCGGTACCGAAGGGATGGCTGAGACTGGGGGCCTGCAAGACTGCGTCCGCGTCGATGCTGTAAGGATCGCGGATTGGAAGGATCGGCGCCGCCAGGGCGATGACGAAAAGCAACAGCACCACAGCCCCACCAAAAAGGGTCAAAGGGTTTTGGCGCACGGACCTCCAGAAAGGATTCCGGCTCATCCCCGTCCTCCTCTGCGGATGCGCGGATCCACCAGGGCGTAGGAAATATCTGCCAGCAGATTTCCCAGCAGCGTCAAGAACGCGCCGATGGCGAGTACGCCCATGACCAGCGGATAGTCCCGGCTCATGACGCCGGAGTAAAAGAGCCTGCCCATGCCAGGGATGGCAAAGATCTGCTCGAAGATCACTGAGCCCCCGATCAGGCCGGGAACCGACAGCCCCAGGACGGTGACTACCGGGAGGAGGGCGTTCCGCAGCGCATGTTTATAGACGACCTCCCTCTCGGAAAGCCCCTTGGAGCGGGCGGCTGTAATATACTCCTGGCGCATCACTTCCAGCATGCTTCCCCGCATATAACGGGAAAGGCCCGCAAGCCCGCCAAAGGCCGAGAGCAAAACCGGCAGAATCAGATGGGAGGTGACGTCCCACATCCTGCCGGGCAAGGAGAGTCTGGCATAGTCGAGCGATTTAAGGCCGGAAATGGGCAGCCACTCGAGCTGAACGGAAAACAGGATCAGGGCAAGCAGCGCCAGCCAGAAAGTTGGTATGGCGAAGCCGACATAAACAAAGAGCGTCAGGGATTTATCGAAAGTCGAATAGGGGTGCGAGGCGGAGTACGCCCCGATGGGTATGGCCACCAGCAAAATGAGCAGCAAGGACAGGGCGTTGATGATAATCGTGATGGGGAGCGTTTCCCTGATCTTTTCTATTACCGGCCGGCGATCCGGAGAAAAGGAAACGCCGAAATCCAGCGAGACAAAACGGCGCAGCCATTGGAAATAGCGCTCGTGCAATGGCTTGTCCAGGCCGTAATAGCTGATCAACCTCTGCTTGGCCTCTGCGGTCATTTTGGGATTGAGGTCCGCGAGCACGTCGATGGGGCTTCCAGGGGCAAGATGGACCACGACAAAAGAGATCAGCGTGATACCAAAAAAAAGCGGGATCAAGGTCAGGATCCTGCGGATCAAATAGCTCGCCATAAGAAAACTCCAGCCAGAAAGCGTTCAGCTCTCAGCTTAGGATTGAAAACTGTCTGCTGACCGCTGACGGCTGACTGCTGTTTACGGTGCCAGCGCCAACCGATCATACCGCTGCAGCCCTTGAGGGACATACCAGCGGTAGAAGTTATAGCTGATTCCGAGAGGCGACGGCTCAATACCATAGACCCTGGAATGGACGATGGGCAGAGCCTCGGGCACGTAGAGAAACGTGTAGGGCTGTTCCTCCGCCAAAATCTCCTGCAGCCGGAAGTAAATCTCCTTGCGCTTTTCCTGGTCAAACGTGCGCCGTCCTTTTTCGAGGAGCTCGTCAACCTCGCCATTCTTGAAGGAAATAAAATTCAGCTCCTTCTTTCCGGTCTTGCTCGAATGCCAGATATCGTACGGATCCGGCTCGAAACCGGTCGTCCAACCCAGGATCGTCGCCTCAAAGTCCTTTTTATCAATAAACTCGTTGATAAACGCGGACCACTCGATGACCCGGATCTTCATCCTGATGCCGATTTTCTTAAGCCTCTCCTGAATCACGACCGCTGTCCTCTGCCGCACCGGATTTCCCTCGTTCGTCACCACGGTAAACTCAAAGGGCATGCCGTCCTTATCCAGTATGCCGTCTCCATCCCGATCCTCCCAACCGGCCTCCTTAAGCAAGGCGATCGCCTTAGCAGGATCAAAAGGGTATTTTTTCACATCGGGGTTGTAGAACCAGAGGCCAGGCTTGTAGGGTCCAGTGGCCGGCACGCCAAGCCCCAACAAGACCACTTTGATGATCTCCTCTTTATCGATGGCATAGGATAGCGCCTGCCGAACCCTCTTATCCCTAAATTTCGGCTCCAAGAGGTTATAGCCCAAATAGGTGTAAGCATTCGCCAGGTAACGGTACTTGCGGTAGCTCTCCTGGAAGAAACGATCATCGGTCTGGCGCTTGTACTGGATCGGGGTCAACCCCATGAGGTCCAAGCCGCCCGCCTTCAACTCCAGGAACATGGTGGCTAAATCCGGGATCACCCGTATGACGTAGCGGTCCAGGTAAGGTCTCCCCTCGAAGTAATCCGGATTGGCCTCGAGGATGACCCGGTCTCTGGAGATCCACTCACGGAATCGATAGGGACCGGTCCCGACCGGGTTGCGCCCCAGCTCGCTCTTGGCGATATCTTTTCCCTCGAGGAGATGTTTCGGCAAGACCACCAGGTTGCCCCAGCTGGTGAGCGCGGGGGCAAAGGGCTTCTCATAGGTGACGCGAAATGTATAGTCGTCGATCGCCTCCGCTTTTTTTACCTGACGGAAGTCTTCCGCGTAGGCCGTGGGAGTTTTAGGATCGGTGATGGTCTGAAAACCGAAAAGAACGTCCCTCGCCGTAAACGGAGAACCGTCTTGCCATTTGACGCCGCGACGCAACTTAAAAGTGATCTGCAGCCCGCCCTGACCCACCTCCCAGGACTCGGCCAGGTCGCCTGTCAAGCGGACATCCTTATCGTATTTAACCAGGCCGTTAAAAATCAGGCCGGAGATACTGTGGGAGGCGCTGTCTGAGGCCAGCATGGGAATCAGCGTGGTCGCGTCGCCTATGGAGCCCTCCACCACCGTATCGCCATGGGTGGGCTGTTGGCTCGCGGCCTGCGGCTGAGTCCTTTTTGTCTCGGCCCTCCGGCCGTCGCCGCACCCGCTCAGAGATAAAGTCAGCGCCGCAGACAGAGCGAGAAAAAATCTCACGTTCCCTCATCCCCCCAAAGATTCCAGCGGAATCTCTCTCGCGGTCGCGGGTTTTTCCTGGACGAAAAGCGGCAAAGACAGTACGATGTTCAACTCTGGCTCCTGATAGCGGATCTCCAACCGCCTTTGCTGGACAGGGTTCTCAAGAACAATCTTTAACGGGAATAAACCGGCGGGCGTTTCGGAAAAATCCGAGAACAGAGCGCTCAGCTCGATCTCCCCGTCGGCGCCGGAGCGCTCCCACTGCGTCGGAACGCCGAGCGTGGGATGAAAGGCGATCCTTTCCTTTCCGCCTCCGCCGATCTCCCAATAAACAGAGCCTTCCCCATCTTGCCATCGCGCCGGGATCTCCACTGGCGGCAGACCCATCAGAAGGGAAGTCAACTCGCCCAGCGCCAGAGGAATGTGGGTGTAACGGAAGAGATTTTCCTTAGAGCTCCTGCCGCGGTAGAAGAGTCCCTCGCGCGGATGGAATCCGGCGATCTCATCGGCATCAACGGTCACGATCAAGATGGCCCCCAGTGGAGAAAGGGTCTCCAGGCGCAGCCGGTCAGGCCGTTGAACCAGGACGGCCTCCTGAAAACCGCCCCTGCCGTCTGTCCCCCAATAAGAAACCGTAGCCAAAGTGCGCAGAGATTGAAACTGACGGAGCCTGCTGCCTAACCTTTTGACCAGCTCCCCGGTATCCGGTCTCTGGGAGAGGTGATTGTCAGGCGATGTGGTTACCCGGGGCGCAACCGACACGCAGCTCGAAATCCCCAGCAGGATGAGGCCGATGATAGACGGCAGACAAACGCGTCCCTTCCGACCTAATTGTTCGAGTCGTTTAAACCGTTTGAATCGTTTAATGGGTTTCAGCTTCTTTATCGTCTTGAACCATTTGAACGTCTTGAACTATTTGAACTGTTTGTCTAAGCGCTGGATCTTTTCGCGGATTCTCTGCGCTTGCTCCTCTTCCTTCGATCTCTTCAGCGCTTCCCGATAGCGTTTAAGGGCGCCTTCCAACTTTCCGACCTTTTCGTAGGCATCGCCGAGATGCTCTATAATGGTCGGGTCATCATTGGTGAGCTCCACCGCCCGCTCCAGTTGCTCCACAGCCCTTTTATAGTCACCCTTTTGGTAATAGACCCATCCCAGGCTATCTATATAGAAGCCATCGTTGGGCTCGATCTTGAGCGCCCTCGTAATGAGATTCTCGGCCTCGTCGAGATGGACACCCATCTCCGCCCAAGTGTAGCCCAGATAGTTTAAGGCAGCCGCATTTTGCGGGTTGAGCTCGATGGCCTTTTTCATGTGCTCGATGCTCTTCTCCTTGTTCTTGCTCTCGTCATAGAGCGCTCCGAGCTGAAAATAGGCCTGATCGCTCTTGGGGTCCAAGACCACGATCCCCTGCCAAGTTTCAATGGCCCTGGGATAATCCTTGGCCTTGCGGTACAAAGAGGCCAACAAGGCGAGGATTTCCTTCTCGTCCTTCTTCTTTTTCAAAGCCGCCAGGACCGCCTCTATGGCTTTTGGAATCTCTTCGCGCCGATCAAACAGATAGGCGAGCTGGATCTGGGCGTCCGCGTAGTAATCGCTCTTTTCCGGGATGCGGGAGAACTCCTCCATAGCCCGATCATAGGCCTTCATCTCAGAATAGGTCGAGCCGAGATAATAACGCACGCGATCATTCTCCGGATCAGCAGCCAGGACCATGTTAAACTCCGAGGCTGCCCGCTCAAAATCTCCCTTTTCGTAATAGATCAGGCCAATCTTTGTCCTGGCCTCGCGCGGGTCCGCCTCGATAGTCTGAAGTTTTTGAAACTGGGCGAGGGCTTCATCGAGCTTGTTCTGCCCCACGTATAGTTCGGCCAGCCGTTTGGTCGCCCATAGGTTTTTCGCGTTTCCCCGGAGGAGTCTCTTGTAGGTCTGGATTGCGTCCTCCATCTTTCCCTGGAGCTCGTAGACCAACGCCAATTCCATCAGCACCGCCTCGGACTTGGGATTCAGTTCGAGCGCCTTGCGATAACTCTCCTCTGCCGCCAAATAGAGCTGGGACTTGGCCCGCACTCGTCCGAGATAGTAATGTCCAAGGATAGAATTGGGATTAAGGGCCAGGAGCTGATTGAGACTCTTTGTGGCCTTCTCAAAATCCCCCAACTTAAGGTGAAGCGCCCCCAGATAGAGAAGGGCTTCCTGATTGTTGGCGTCCAGGCGGAGCGTTTCTTCGTACTCTCGCACCGCCTTGGACTCCTCTCCCATCGAGGAATAGAGGCCAGCCAAGAGCAGATGGTTATCTACTCCTTTAGGATCGAGCCGGGTCGCCTCTTCCGCTTCCCTCAAGGCCTTTTTCAGGTCACCCTTTCGGAGATAGAGTGTTGCGAGGCGAAAACGTAAAAAGGGATTGGAAGGGTCAGCCTGAACGGCAGCCTCAAATTCTGTCAAGGCCTGATTAAATTCGCCCTGGCCCAACAGGCTTTGCCCTTTGGCAAAGTGGCCGAGGGCCTTGGCCTCCGCTGGAATTTCGACCTTTTTTTCGCCGTGAAAGGGGGCCTGCTGGGGCTCCCAGATCAATTCTTTTGGAGGAAGATCCGGCTCGGGCACTGGGGCGACGCAGGCTGACAAGAAAGCGAGAAAAAGGGCTACCAAAAAGCTTAGAAATGCCATTATTTTAACTAGTTAACACACTCACCCCGGTGGGTCAATGAAGGACAGCCCAACCACTTGCTTCTCGCCGCCGTCCATTTATGCTAATTTTCCTATGAGCCTTCAGCCATCAGCTTTCAGGACTGATTTCCTGACTGCTGATCGCTGACCACTGAAAGCTGGCTTAAAGCTATGGCATCGTCCCGCGAGGAGATAAAAAAAGAAGTCTTTCGCCTTCGTCAAGAAATCGAAAAACACAACTACCACTATTACGTCCTTGATGATCCGCTCGTAAGCGATGCCGAGTATGATCGTCTTTTTCGAAGGCTTGTCGAACTCGAAACGAAATACGAGCTTGCTTCGCCGGATTCTCCCACTCAAAAGGTGGGGGCTCCTCCCTTGGAAAGATTTGCCGCCGCGCGCCATACCCTGCCGATGCTCTCTCTCAATAACGCCAACAACCAGGAAGAAATGGCAGAGTTCGAGGAGAGAGTCCAGCGATTTCTTAAGAGCTCTGAGCCGATGGAATATGCCGTGGAGCCGAAAATCGACGGGGTCGCGGTGGAGCTGGTATATGATCAGGGTCGCCTGGTCGTTGGCTCCACCCGCGGCGATGGAATTAACGGCGAAGATATTACCCTGAACTTGCGGACGATCCGTTCCATCCCGCTGGCGCTTCATCAGGGCGAAAAAAGAGTCCCCCGGCGCCTGGAGGTGCGAGGCGAGGTCTTTCTCTCGCGTGCAGCATTCCAAAAATTGAACCGGGAACGCGAGGAGGAGGGCCAGCCGGTTTTCGCCAATCCCCGCAACGCCGCCGCGGGCTCGCTGAAGCAACTCGACTCTACCATTACCGCCAAGCGTCCGCTGGACATCTTCTGTCACGGCATGGGGACCGTAGCGGGAGTTAGTCCCACGACCCATACAGAATTCCTCCAGGCCCTAAAGAAATGGGGCTTAAAGCCGATTTCCCATGTCCGCATCTGCCACAGCTTAAAGGAAGTCTTGGCCCATCATCAGGAAATGGAGAGGCGGCGTGACCAACTCGCTTACGAAATTGATGGTCTGGTAATCAAGGTAAACAGCCTAGAGCTTCAACGGCGCCTGGGAGAGATCGCTCGCTCCCCTCGCTGGGCAATCGCCTATAAATTCAAACCGCGCCAGGCAACCACGCGCATCCTCGACATCCAGCCTCAAGTAGGACGCACGGGCACTTTGACCCCTGTGGCCAGCTTAGAGCCCGTCCCTGTCGGCGGGGTCACGGTGAAGAGCGCCTCGCTCCATAATATGGACGAAGTAGAGCGTAAGGACATCCGTATCGGCGACACCGTCGTCGTCGAGCGCGCCGGCGATGTCATCCCCTATGTGGTCCAGGTGATCGAAGAGAAGCGCGGCGGACGGGAGAAAAAATTTGCCATGCCCGAGCGCTGCCCGGTATGTGGCTCTTCGGTGTACCGGGAAGAAGGGGAAGTGGCTTACCGCTGCGCCGGCCTCTCCTGTCCCGCCAAGTTGAAAGAGAGTCTTAAATTTTTCGGCTCTCGCGGCGCCATGGACATCGAGGGTCTGGGCGAGAAACTCATTGACCAACTCGTTGACCGGGGACTGGTCAAGGATATTGCGGACCTCTACAGTCTAAAAAAGCATGAATTGGCCAGCCTGGAGCGAATGGCGGACAAATCGGCCCAGAACCTCCTTGATGCCCTGGAGCGCAGTAAGGAATCCACGTTGCCGCGATTCCTGACTGCTCTGGGCATCCGCCACGTGGGAGAGGCCACATCAAAGCTGCTGGCAGAGCATTTCGGCGACCTGAGCTCTATCATGGAGGCTTCCGAAGAGGAGCTGACAGAGGTGCGGGAGATCGGACCGGAGGTAGCCAAGAGCATTGCACGCTTTTTCGCCCAAAAGGGAAACCGAAAGGTCATAGAGAAACTCCTCAAGGCCGGGGTTCGCCTCAGGAAAGAGCCGAAAAAAGAAGGGAGGCTTGCAGGATCAACCTTCGTCCTGACGGGAAGTCTTGAGAGCATGTCCCGAAGCGAGGCACAGCAGCGGATAGAGGCATTGGGAGGGAGGCTAGCCTCCAGTGTGAGCCAAAATACGGCTTTTGTTGTTGTCGGATCAGACCCTGGCTCCAAGCTCAACAGAGCCAAAGAACTGGGGATTCGGATCCTGGACGAGAGAGAATTCCTTAAACTACTGGGCGCCTGACCTGCCCGTGCGAGCACGCAGACAGGCTACCACCGGTCGGAACGCGGCGGCCGGCCGCCCCCGCCGCCTCGCGGCTCACGGGGCTGCTGAGGACGAGCCTCGCTCACCACAATGGTCCTGCCCTCAAATTCGGTTCCGTTAAGGGCGGCGGTGGCCCGCTCGGCTTCCTCGTTGGAGCCCATCTCTACAAAACCGAAGCCCTTGGACCGGCCGCTAAATTTGTCCGTGATGACCCTGGCGCTCACCACCGAGCCGTGCTGGGAGAAGTGTTCTTGGAGCTTCTCTTCCGTCACGGAGTAGGGGAGATTCCCCACGTATAGCTTCGCTCCCATGTTGGCCCTCCTTATTGCCTGAAGATGCTTTGGATCGACTTACACAGAAGGGCAAGACACGAAAGACTCTCACAGGAAAACAGTCCTCGGCACGCTCTTCGGTAAAAGGACCCTCGCAAAACGGCGCAAGCTTAGCCATGATTGACCCTCTTGTCAAACAGCTTGGAAGGCACTAGGCAAGAGGTATGAGGCAACAGGGAGGCGTGAGGCTTGAGGCGGCAGGCTTGAGGAAGGATTTTTTTCCTGTTGCCTATTGCCTTTTTACTATTGCCTGTTGCCTCAATGTTCGTTAATAAGAGGTTACTTCACGAGAATGGTATGGAACAGGTCGAGGAGCGCGGCCGAGTCCGTTTAATGATTGAAGGGAGGGTGCAAGGGGTATTTTTCCGCGCCT
>JACPSE010000160.1 GCA_016193465.1 Deltaproteobacteria bacterium | reverse complement strand
GAAGGCAACAGGCAACAGGAAAAAGAAGCTCTCAGCCGTCAGCCATCAGCGATCAGCAAAGAAGAGGATCTGCTCACGCCTCACGCCTCTCGCCTCTCGCCTACCTACGTGGAGTTCAAGGTGTCGGATACGGGAGTGGGCATTCCCAAAGACGCCATGCCCTTCATATTTGACAAGTTCCACCAGGTGGATAGCTCCGAAACAAGGCTCTTCGGCGGCGTGGGGATGGGGCTTTATATTGTCAAAAAGTTTACCGAGCTGCTTGGGGGCACGGTTGAGGTGGAAAGCGAGGTGGGGAAAGGATCAACATTTATAGTAAAAATACCGCTCGAATTTTGAATTGTGAATTTTGAATTAAAAATTAACAATTTCCCAGGACACAGCCTTCCTCATTTGATTTTCCCCTAGGCGGCGAGGCCAGATCCTGGTATCCTTATACCTGGGATATGGAAGAAGAAAGAAGCTCGGCGCTGGGGATAAAGCGGCTTCATGCCCTTCAGGAGATCTCGGTTCTCCTTAACTCCACCCTGGACACCCGAGAGGTCCTGGAACGCGCTTTGGAAAGCGCGGCCGGACTTCTTCGAGCCGAGGCCAGCTCCGTCTTTCTCCGAGACCCGGTCACCGAAGAACTCGTCTTCTACGCTATTACGGGCGAGAAAAAGACGGTTCTAGAGGGCTTTCGTGTTCCCAAAGGGCAGGGCATTGTCGGATGGGTGGTAGAAAGTCAGAAACCGCTGCTTGTCCCGGACGCAAGCAAAGATTCCCGCTTCTTCAGCACGGTAGATAAAAAGTCTGGCTTTCAGACCCGCACCCTTCTCTGTGTCCCTCTGATCACCAAGGGACGGGTGTTGGGGGCGCTCGAAGTGGTGAATTGCAAAGACGGCAGCCAGTTCTCGGAGGAGGAGATCCCGTTTCTCGAAACTCTGGGAAACCATGTGGCCACCGCTCTCGACAACGCCCTTCTCTATCGCGAGCTGTCCGAGGCCCATGACGCGCTCAAAACCCTTGACCAGATAAAGAGCCATGTCATTAACGTGGTCTCCCACGAGCTGCGCACACCGGCTGCTTTGATCCAATCGTTCCACGAACTGCTAAAGAGCGGCGTCGCTGGTGACCTCCAACCCAAACAACTCGAGGCCCTGGAAAGTATGGAGGCGGCCGTCAGATGGCTCAATAGAATCATAACCAATGTGACCAACGTGGCCCTGCTGGATCACCAGCAAGTCCGGCTCAATGTGCAGAGATTTGACCTCGCGGCAATGATCCGACATATAGTGGCTGAGATGGCTCCCCTCTTTGAGCAGCGCCACCAGAAACACTCGATTGAGGGAACAGAAAATAAAGTAATGGTGGACGGCGATCCGGATCAGATCCGGCATGTGCTCCACAATCTCCTGCTCAATGCTATCCGGTTTACTCCCGACGAAGGGAATATCAGGGTCAAGCTGGAGGGCTTCGAATCCGAGGCGCAAGTGGCCGTTGCGGAAAACGGTATCGGCATCCCCAAAGAGGAGTTCAACAGGATCTTTGACCAGTTCCTCCATGCCCAGAAAACCACGAGTCATTCCTCAGGTACGATCGAGTTCAAATCCTCGGGTCTAGGGCTGGGGCTTGCCATTGCCAAGAGGGTCATCGAGAAACACCGGGGCCGGATCTGGGTTGAGAGTGAAGTGGGAAAGGGGAGCACTTTTTACTTCACCCTGCCAAGGCAAACAACAGGCCGCTGAAAAAGGCCCATCCCCAGTTTCGTTCGTGCTCGGTTCTCGTGCCCGTTGACGAACACGAGCCACGGACACGAGTAACGATAGTAGTTGAGGAATCGACTCCGCTGAGATAGACTGAGGTGTGAGGAGACCTTGATGACACAAGCAAAAAAGACCGTTACGCCGAAGGTGACCATTATCGCCAGCAAAGGGGCAACGCAGGCCATCAATTATCTTTTGGAGGACCGCGATGAGCTGGAATGGCTCGTTGCCATCGGCCGCAACCAGAAAGGAGATATCTTTTTTTACGATACCGGCGGCGACATCATCCAGGACCTCGGCACTCTCGAATACATCAAAGAAAAAATCCTGAGGGATTATTTCGGAGAGACCGATGAATAGGGTGGATGATGAAGCAAACCGGCATCGCTTACCTGCCGCTGCACGGTGGCAAGGACGGCCACCCCTATCCAGTGAACCGGAAAGCTTATGACCAATCTATCGAGATCCTTAAAAAATCACTGGAGCGCGCGAGGATCGAGCGCACAGAGAAAGAAAGCGCGCTTAAGAGGCTCCTTAGACTTTTTCCGTGAATTTCCCCTATCCATTCGCTCACGTTGCCTGCAGGAACCAGTGTCGCGTGCGGTTGCAGAACGAGCAGACCGATAGCATCACCGGCACCTCTACCAGCACACCTACCACCGTCGCCAGCGCTGCCCCCGATTCCGCCCCGAACAAGGCAATCGCCGTTGCCACTGCCAATTCGAAGAAGTTCGACGCGCCAATCAGCGCGCCCGGCGCAGCAACGTTGTGCGGCAGTTTCAGCCAGCGCATCAGCCCGTACACCAGTGACGAATTGAAGTAGACTTGAATCAGAATCGGAATCGCGATCAGAACGACGTGGAAGAAGCGCGTGGTGAGGTTATCCGCCTGGAACGCAAAGATGATGACTAAAGTGGTCAGCAGCGCCAGAATAGAGATGGGGTGTAGGACAGGCAGGAACTCTTTCTCAAACCATTCCAATCCCCGAGTTCGTACCAGCCACGCCCGCGTCAGGCTTCCCGCTACCAGCGGGATCACAATAAACAGAATAACGGCGTAGAGCAATACGATGAACGGCACCGTCAGCGCAGACGCGCCGCTCACCAATAGGGTGACGATGGGCGCGAATGCAAACAGCATGATGAGGTCGTTCACCGAAACCTGAACCAGCGTGTAAGCCGGGTCGCCATCGGTCAGGTAACTCCACACAAACACCATCGCCGTGCACGGGGCCGCAGCTAAGATGATAACCCCGGCGATATACTGGTCGGCCAGTTCCGCGCCGATGAGCGGCAAAAACAGGTGCTTGAAGAAGAGCCAACCGAAGAACGCCATGCTGAAGGGCTTGACCAGCCAGTTGACGAGCAAGGTGACGAGCAAGCCTTTCGGGCGTTTGCCTACCCCCAGCACGGAGGCGAAGTCTACCTTTAACATCATTGGGTAAATCATCAACCAGATCAGCACGGCAATGGGAACGTTAATGTGGCTGCTCCCGCCGAACTCCATGTTGCGCACGGCAGCCACCATGCCGGGCAACGCTTTGCCCAGCAGCACGCCAATGACCATGCAGAGAGCAACCCACGCCGTCAGGTACCGTTCAAACAGATTAAGGCGTTTCGGGGTTCCCTGCGCTGTGGCTGTCAACGCGGTTTCATTTGCTTCCACGGTTTGCTGTCCTACCTTCTAGGAACTCGTTGACCCGCCGCGCGATGTCGTCGCGCACAGCGCGGAACACGCTCAATATTTCCTCTTGGGTCCCCGTTGCTTTCGCCGGATCAGGGATGGGCCAGTGAACACGGTTAACATGTGAAATTACCGGACATGTTTGATCCGCCTCGCCGCACACGGTAACCACCGCGTCCATGGTCTGTGCCAGGTTCAGGTCCAACCTCTTCGAAGTATGCCTGGAGATATCAATTCCTTCCTCTGCCATAACCCGCACCGCCAGCGGGTGCACGTAGCCGGCGGGGTCCGTGCCCGCGCTGTAAGCCTCTACTCCTGATGCCCGGGCAAATCCTTCCGCAATCTGGCTCCGGCAAGAATTGCCGGAGCATACAAACATAACCTTCAACCCTTCGTCTCCCCTTCTTTGTAGAGCTTTCACCTTATTAGCAAGTCATTTAATCGAGCGCATAGGAGCCAAACTCATAAGTCAGTTGGTAGTCTTGATTACAACAGCGGATGATATCTCCTGGCTTGGCTTCATCGGGAAGAACGATAACTCTATCGCAGCTAGGACAACTGGCCTTTTTCACTGTAGTGGCGATGAAATGGCCTTCGACTTCCCTCAACCTGAGGGAAAGACCAGCTCAAAAAGGGCAGTCGATGATGTCCCCCGCCCTGACAGTCTGAGGAATCTCTAACTCTCGATGGCATTCTGGACAAACAACCGTCGTCATCTCACAATCCCAAGAGCCGTTCCAGCTTTCCCCTGTCAAATCCAACAATCACTTCCCCATCCACCACAATCACCGGCGTAGCCCGGCGGCCGATCTTCTGAACCAGTTCCTCCATGGCTGCCGGGTCCTCAACTACATTGCGATCCACAAACGAGATTTTGTGATGCGAAAGAAACTCTTTCGCCGCATGACATGAGGCTCAGCCCGTAGCCGAATATACAATGATTTTCTTTTCCATGGTTACCTCTCTCTTAAGGCACCTTCTCCCGATCAACGCGACCTCATCTCGTCTTACTGGCCCAAAATAGCGCCACCACAAGAAGCAGAAGGCTCGCCAGCTTCAACCACGGGCTGGCAAGGAAAGCGCTAGGAACAGCCGCGCCTAGGCCGATCCAACCCAGCAGGATCGCCGGGCAGGTAGAACAGCCGACCGTAAATATGCCCACAATGCTCCCGCCAAGACCACCGCCCGTTGCGTTGAGCGGGCAAGCCTTCTGCTCCCTGTAGTTTGCGACCTGTACAGTTAGCGTTGCTCCCACGAGAACAGGAAAAGCCAGAGCAAAGACCCATCCCATCGCGTCATAGGCTTCTTCATTAGTCAAAGGGCCAATGTAAAGCCAGCCCACCACGAGAGTTGCGATAAGCCAGATGAAAAAATATATCGGCCTCTTCCATATCAACCGGACCTTTTCGAACGCCATAAGGTATTCCCTTCATCTAATCCTGGTGCAGGCATAGAGGTTCTCCGCATGATCAGCGATGATTTCCCGTGCTAATCCAACGATCTTTTTCACCCGCTCATCCGTAATTTGATAGTAGACGCTGGTTCCTTCTTTGCGTGAAGTGATGTAGCCGCACCATTTGAGGCACGCTAAATGATTGGAGATATTGCTTTGCGGCACCCCTATGAGCTTGATCAGCTCCGAGACGTTCCGTTCTTTTTGCAAAAGGGCCTCCACGATTCGGATTCTGGTTGGATCCCCCAAGCCCTTAAAAAACTTCATCAAAATCTCGTCCGACTCTGCTAACGGAACCGGCTTTTGTCTTGGTCTAGGCAAACCTTCTCTCCTTCCGATAGAAGCATTTTTATATTGAAAGTATTTAATATAACAATTATTAGATGTCAAGGGGTACCGCCCGCCTGCCCCACGTTTAGGACAGGCCCGGGAACTTTTCATCGCCCTCTTGAGTTATACCCCCAGGGGGTATATGTATCGGGTTATTCGTCGGAGGTGAGTCATGGCTAATGGAAAAGAATTGATCCTGCCAGTCGCTAGGAAGGAAGCAGCGCAGAGGCTAAGCCGGATCGAGGGACAGATCAAAGGGATCAGGAAGATGGTGGAGGAGGGTCGCTATTGCGTGGAGGTCTTAGGACAGGTCTCTGCTGTCCATGAGGCACTGCGCGGTGTAGGGAAGCTTATCATGCGCAACTACCTGGAAAACTGTGTTACCAGCTCTCTGCGTTCCGGCAAGAAAAAGAAAGCCGAGGAGACCTATGGGGAGCTGATGGACGTGATCTATAAATTCGCCAAATAGGAGAAATAATCCATGGACGAGAGAGAGTTCAAAATCTTTCTGGTGATGGCGGGGTTTTTTCTATTCTCAGCCTTCATTATCGGTCTGTCGGCCTTGGTTACCTCGCCGCTTGAAGTTGTGAGCCTGACGCTCGCCTATACTTCCGGACTCTCCATGATCGTCCTGCCTTGCACGCTGCCTGCCGTGTTGGTTATTGTCCCCTTGAGCCTAGGCCGCGGATACCGTCGCGGCTTCATGATGGCTTTGCTTTTCGGCATAGGATTAACCATCACGATCGGAGCTTATGGAGTAGCCATCGCCTATCTGGGAAAGATTCTTTACCTCGACCAAGCCACCCTTCTCATGTGGCTGATTGCAGGAATCGCAGCTTACTGGTTTGGGCTATCCGAACTAGGACTCCTCCGCTGGAAACTCCCAGCATATGGGGGTCCCCTTCCTAGCGCCATCCAGCAGAGGGGCGACTATCTCAAATCCTTCGGCATGGGCCTTCTCCTCGGCAACGCGGGCATCGGCTGCCCTAATCCAGCCTTTTATGTTCTGCTGGCGCATATCGCAGCCTCCGGCAGTTTGGCGACAGGCGCATCCCTGGGACTGATCCACGGCATCGGGCGCGCTACGCCGCTTCTCGCTCTCTCCATCCTTGCGATTCTGGGGGTGAATGCCACGGGATGGTTACTGGCCAAGCGCGAGCGAATCCAGGCTGCCATAGGATGGGGACTGATAGGTTGGGCAGCCCTTGTCATTCCCAAAGGCTATCTCTTCGGCCATGCCTTTTGGGAGGAGTCGGTTTTCCATAAGGTCTGGAATATGTTGGTCCACGCAACATTGGGAGCACATATCGCTGAAAGCCCGGAGGTAGAGAAAATTTTAGGTGACATGACAGTTCGTGATCCCTGGCTTCTCTACGGTCCCTGGGTTTTTATAGCCCTTTTGGTGGCAATTCCGGCACTATGGAATTACTACCAGCAACTGAAAAACAGAGAGGAGGTAAAGATCGATGCGCGACATGCTATTGTTTAACGCTCAGAAAATAGTCCCTTTCTTGCCCGGGCTGGCCTATGCCCACGGAGATGATAACGTTAACGCAACTTCTTTTATCGGTCCCCTCGTTGGCCTGTTAGTCTTTGCGGCCGTCGTCGGCCTAGGAAGAGTATTTCTCCGCTGGATTATCGAGAAAGTGTGAAGCGCTATGATTGAGATTGAAATCTTTTCTGCCCCGGGTTGAGTCAAGTGCGAAACGGCCAAGGAAGTGGTCGCGGGCATGATCGAGAAACTAAAGAGTAAAATCTCGGATATCCATTCGGTCGAAGTTGACCTCACTCAGCATCCGGAGATCGCCGTCCGATACCGCATTATGTCTACGCCTGCCATCGCGATCAACGGCAAACTGGAATTTACGGGCATGCCAAAGGAAAACGATTTCCTGGAGAGGGTCGCAAAATATATTCAACCTTAACTTTCCCATTACACTATGGTCCTACCTCTACTTCCCTTCGCCACGCTCCCCTTCTCGCTCCTCTTCTCGTTGGCAAGTGCCCTCATCTCCGAAGTCCGTTACGCGCCGCCCTACGATACAGGTGCCAGGCGCGCCATCTTCGGAACCACTGCTGTTATGGATCGTTGTCCGGCACCGCAGTTACTCAAGAACACAGAACCTCACAAGTAAAACGCTTGGAGCAGAAAAGCAGAGGACCATCGGCTCCCGCTGAGGGGCAGGTTCCCACCGCTTCTCCTCAATCGCCGGTTTGTCCCTTTGTTCGCGTTGACTCTGGGACAGCTTTCATTTAGTTTGCCAGCCATGCCCGCCCTCTCTATCCCTGTCCTGTTTGGCTTGGGTGAGCTGGCGCCGCTTTTTGGTATCGTGGCCGATCTTTACGGGCGGCGCCTTTTACTCGCATGGGGTCTCCTTCTCTTCGGCCTCAGCGGAACAGCCATTGCCTTCGCGCCGACGTTCGGCTGGGTTCTTACGCTCCGGGCCGTTCAAGGAATCGGATTCAGCGCGGTTATTCCCCTCACCATCGTCCTCATCGGCGATCTCCTCGAGGGAGACAGCGAGGTTAGCGGCCAGGGACTCAAGGTCTTCCTCGAGAAGTTCATTGGATTGGCGCTAGCCGAGACGTTTTTTGAAGCGCACAGCGCTCAGGACCATAAAAAAAATACCGAAGATCAATAACACCAGAGCCTCATCCCAGAGCGCCGACCAGCCGGCCCCGCGCAAGATAATCCCCCGCAGGATCTCGATGTAATAAGTCGCCGGGATCAAGAAACTCAAGAGATAGATGGCGTAGGGCATAGACTCGCGCGGAAAAACAAAACCGGAAAGCAGGATAGATGGGAGCATGACCATCATCGCCATCTGCATCGCCTCCCCCTGATTGCGGGCGAACGTAGATATCACGATGCCCATTCCCAGGGCGGGAATGAGAAAAACCCCGGACAAAAAAAGAAGCAGGCTGACGGAGCCGTGGATCGGCACCCCAAAGAGAACCACCATCACCAGCAGGACCAGGCCGGTTTGCATAAACCCAATGGCGCAGTAGGGAAGGAGCTTGCCGAGAATCAGCCCTTCTTTGGAGACCGGGGTCACCAGGAGCTGCTCCATAGTGCCCCGTTCCCTCTCGCGGACAATCGAGAAGGCGGTGAGAAAAACCGTCACGAGCTGGAGGATGACGCCGATTAGCCCAGGGACAAAGAAGTTGGCGCTTTCAAGATTGGGATTGAAGAGAAGCCGGGGACGCACGTCAACAGCCACCATGTCGGTGGTGAATCCCGCCTTTTTGAGGGACTTTAGAAATCCCAGGGTTTGGCTTGCCTGGAGCAAACGCAAGGCGGAAGTTGAGTCAGAGCCGTCGATCAATACCTGCACGCGGGCCTGTCTCCCGTTGACCAACTGCTCGGAGTAGTCGGGAGGGATCTTGATGCCCACCTTCGCGCGGCCGCTAATGATCGTCTTCTCCAGCTCGCGATCGGAATAGACCTGACCGGTCACACGGAAGTAACGGGTGCTTTCAAATTCTTTAATCAACTCCCGGCTCTCCTTCTGCTGGTCGAGATTGAAAACTACGGTAGAGATATTTTTGACGTCCATCTCGATGGCGTAGCCAAACAGCAAAAGCTCCAGCAGCGGGATGGCAAAAATGAACCGGGTCGCGGGGTCCCGCCGGATATGGATAATCTCCTTGCGCATCACAGGCCAAAGTCCCCTGAACATCTCCTTATCCCTCCAAGCGGGAACGTTGCTGCCGCGTCAAGGTCACAAAAACATCCTCAAGAGAAGGGGGGACCCGTCGACACTGCACACCGGCTATCTTTTCTCTCTGCAAGAAGCTCTCGACGTTCGCCCCGTCACTCCCCTCCTGGGCCAAGATGTGAATCGACTCGCCGAAGATCGTGGAGTCGATCACGCCTGGAAAGCTCCTGAGCAGGCTTAGCGCCCGCGTCGGTTCATCACAGTGCACTTCGAGCCAGACCGCGCCTTCGGGGGTGATCTCGGGCAGTTGCTTAAGCTCCTGAGGTTTGCCGCAAACCATGAGCCTGGAGTGGTAGATATAGCCTACTTGGGAGCAGCGTTCCGCCTCATCCATGTAGTGGGTCGTCACAAAAAGCGTTGTCCCCTCACCGGCGAGGCGAAAGAGCAGGTCCCAGATCTCTCTTCGAGCGACCGGATCAATCCCCGCGGTTGGCTCGTCCAGAAACAGGATTTTAGGCTCGTGCAAAAGGGAGCAGGCCAAGGCCAGACGCTGCTTGAATCCTCCGGATAACGTTCGCACCATCTGTCCCTGCCGCTCCTCCATGCCAACGAGTCCCACCACGGTCCCGCGGCGCTCCACAAGCTGAGAAGAGCCAAGTCCGTAAATCGCGCCATAAAAGTCGATGTTTTCCTGTACTGTGAGATCCTCGTAGAGACTAAAGCGTTGAGACATGTAGCCAATGCGCTTTTTAATCTCTTCAGTCTCCGCTACCACGTCGAGGCCGTCCAGTTGAGCCCTGCCGGCAGTCGGCTGAAGCAGGCCGCAGAGCATGCGAATCACCGTCGATTTGCCCGACCCATTGGGGCCGAGAAAGCCGAATATGTCGCCGCGCGAAATCTCCAGGCTGACATCCTGGACTGCGACGAGAGCGCCGAATTTTTTGGTCAGTTGGTCGGCCTTGATGACGGTTTGCACTGGGAATTCTGCTAGGATTTTTGGGGTATGAATACGTCAGCGCTCATCCCGGGTCGCAAGACCTTATCCGGATCATCCACCACGACCTCGGTCTGAAAAACTTGTAGAACCCGCTCCTCTGTAGTTTGCACATTGCGCGGGGTGAACTCCGCCTGGCGGTGGATGCGGCGGACCGTCCCGGAGAAGTTTTTCTCGGGAAAGGAATCGACTCGAATTTTTACCTTCAGGCTGGGCTGAACGTGCCCCAACCTCTTTTCCGGGAGATAGGCTCGCACCCACAAGCTACTGGTCCGCAGCAGCGTGGCCACGGGCTTGCCTGCGCCGATAAGATCCCCCGGTTCCAGATCCAGGACTTCCACTACGGCATCCACCGGAGATCGCACTACGGTCTCGTCAAGCTGGGTTTTTAGGAGCTCCACCCGCGCCTGAGCCATCTCCACGCTCGCCCGCGCCTGGGCGATCTCTTCCGGGCGCATCCCCGCCAACAGCAGATCGTATCTCTCCTTTGCAGACTTCGTCTTTTGCTCGGCCTCTTCCGCTCTGGCCTTTGCGTCGTCGTATTCCTGGTGGGCCACTAGGCTGCGGTCAATGAGATCTGCTATCCGCTGGCGGAATCTATCGGCGTTTCCATGCTGCACCTTGGCGGCAAGCCAATCCGCCTTCGCCTGGTCAATCTCCTCTCTCCTGTAACCCGCCACCAGCTCGGCCAGCTTCGCCTCGGCCTGCTTGAGCGACGCTCGGGCCTCCGACAGAGAAGCCCGCGGTTCATACGGCTCCAGCAGTACGAGGACATCACCTGCTTTGACGTTCTGCCCCTCCTTTGCCACAACTTTGAGCACGCGCCCGCCCACTTTGGACCCGACGTGGACGTCATCGGCCTCAATGACACCCGAAACGACGAACTCATCCCCATCGTCCAGCGTTTTCCAGAGCGTATAGCCCGCGGCCGTCACGAGCCCCGCAACGACGATAAAAAGGACCGCCTGTTTCTTGGTTGTCATAGTTGCTAGAGTCCTTCTCGTCCTTGCCAATCATCGAGTTCTGTCCTTCCTACTCTAAAGAACTCCTCCCCTATTAGCAATCACAAGCTCTGCCGCCAGCAGCCGAAGTCGAACGGAAAAATCGCGGCGGACGGGCTCATGGCGGGCCTCAGAAGTCCCGGAACTCTTTTTCTTCCCTATCCTCGAATTCCAGTTGAATCGTCGTGTGCTCGATGGAGAATCTGCTCTTCAACCTATCCTCGATCCGATCTAGGATCACGTGGGGATCCCCGCCAGGGGCGACTACGGCGTGGGCGCTTAGCGTGAAAACGCCGGAAGTGACAGACCAGACGTGAAGATCATGGACTTTGGTGACGCCGCTAATCTGCTCCATAGCCCTCTGGACCTCCTCCACGTCGATCCCTTTAGGAACCGACTGCATCAGTATATCCACGGATTCTTTGATCAGGCCCCAAGACGTGTAAAGGATCAAAAGCCCGATCAGCACGCTGGCCAGCGGGTCGGCCAGATACCATCCGGTAGTCAGCATGGCAAGCCCGGCCGCCACAGCGCCCACAGATCCCAGGGTGTCGCCCAGGACGTGGGCAAAGGCCCCGCGTATGTTGAGACTTCGGCGGTCAGAGCCATAGAGAACTATGCCCGCGACCACATTGACCATCAGGCCAACGGAAGCGACCAAGAGCATCCCCAGGCTATGGACTTGCGGCGGATTTGAAAAACGGCGGTACGCCTCGTTAAACATGACTCCGACGATAAGCCAAAGGGCTAGGCCGTTAACAAGGGCAGCCAAAATTTCCAGCCGGTGGTAGCCATAGGTCTTCCTCGCTGTGGCCGGACGCCTGGCCATCTGGAACGCAAACAGACTAAGTCCCAACGCTGCTATATCAGAGAACATGTGGCCGGCGTCGGAAAGCAGCGCCAGGCTGTTGGTCAGAATTCCACCCACGAGCTCGGCGAAAAAATAGATCGCCGTTATAACCAGCGCCAGTGTTAAGCGGCGCCCCTCAGCGCTTCTTTCCATTTCAGACACCCTTTATAATTTCCTCTAGCCCTGACATGACATTACAGGAAAAACATGCTAAAAGGCCTTTATGAGATTCCGTGTCCTAGGCTGCTCTGGGGGTCAGGTCCCTGGCCACAATCTTTCGTCCTTCCTAATCAACGATTCCTTGCTTGTCGATGCTGGCTCGGCAACCTCGGCGCTCGGATTAAAAGACCAGCAGAAAATTAAAAACGTCCTGATCACCCACGTGCATCTGGATCACGTCTTGGGACTCGCAACCATTGCAGACAATCTTTACGGGAACTGCAACTGCACCATCAACGTCTGGGGCATCAACGACGTCATCTCCGGTCTGAAATCGTCCCTATTCAATGATACCATCTGGCCCGATTTTACTCAGATTACTGGCGGTAGCCAAGCTTGGCCTGTCTTGAGCTTCCACGGTATGCCGGAAGAAGAGCCCATGTCTATCGGGGAATCAACCGTAACCGCGGTCCGTGTCAATCACATCGTTCCCAGCGTTGCGTTCTTCATCGAGAATCAGAAGAAAACTCTGCTCCATGTAGGCGACACGGGCCCGACCGAGAAGGTTTGGGCCATGGCGCGACGGAAAAGGAACCTGCGCGCGGTGGTGCTCGAGGCTTCTTTTCCGAACCGGCTGCAGGATGTCGCCGACATGAGCCGGCACCTCACCCCCCGGACCCTGGCTCAGGAAGCAGATAAACTCAAAAAACCCTCCATCCCTATTTTGGCTACCCACATTAAGCCCCAATTCCGCGAGGAGATCATCGCAGAGCTGAAAAAGCTTAAAGGCTATCGTTTAAAGATATTAAAACAAGGAGACTCTTTCGTTTTTTAGGGCTTTCGGCCAGGAGCTATCTCGGCTTTTCCTGCTTGCGCAGCAAAAAATAGACCATCCCGCGGCTTTTCATAAACCCCGCTGCGAGCCCGGCCTCAGGCCCGCTCCCGAAGTACAAATCTGCCCGCCTGGGCCCTCGTATGGCACTCCCTGTATCTTGGTTTAAGACAAAACGGGAAAAGGGCTGCCAGCCGGCAAGGCTGCCATCGGAACCGAGAATGGGTTTACGCGACACAACAAGCGCCAGAGCCCCTTTGGGAAAAAGGCGCGAATCCATGGCCATGGAGCGCCCCGGAGTAAGCGGCACCTCCAGGCTGCCTAAGGGGCCGTTGTTTACCAGACGGAAGAAAATATAGCTCTCATTTTTAGCAAATAGAGCATCCCTCTCCTCAGGATGTTCCGTCAGGTAGCGGCGCAGACGCGGCATGGAGACTTCCTCTTCCGTGATCTTCCCGCCATCAATGAGGAGCCTGCCGATGCTCGTGTATGGCCGGCCATTGGAAGCAGCGTAATTCAAAGAGAGCTGGCGCCCATCCTGCAGCCGGATCAGGCCCGAGCCCTGGATATGAAGAAAAAAAAGATCCACCGGATCCTTCACCCAGGCGATCTCATATCCCCTTCCCTTGAGCCGCCCTGACCCGTCAATCTCACGCCGCGAATAATAAGGGACCAGGCGGCCGCCCTCCAGCCGGCCTACTACTTTCTCTCTACGAAACTCCGGCGAAAAATTTCCGAGCTCGACCTCCACGAGATCGTCGGGCTTGCGGTAAACCGGGAAGCTATATTCCGCCGTCTCGGTCAGGCTTCCCTCAACCACAGGCTGATAATAGCCGGTAAAAAGGATATCTCTTTCTTCCGCATCACCCACAGCCTGGTACAAGTCAAACCGGGAACGGATCTCCTCAACGAATCTCTCTGGCTGATCCCACAAATCGAGCAGGTTCAAAAAAGAGAGCAGGGACTCCCTGATCTCTTGCGCGGTAAATTGTCTTGGCCTCTCCCCTACGAAGCGGTCCGGCGGGACTCTTGCGAGAAATTCCAGGCTGCGCTGAACGGCGTGACGGAGCGAGTCGCGCTCCATGTCGTCCCGGAAGAAAAAGAGGTCTCCTTCCCGGACCTGACCGCGCCCCTCCGAGGCGAGGAGAAGAACAAAGAAAAATAGAAAGGCCACTCTTAAAAACCACATCGCGCCTTGAACATCCGGAAACTTTCGTGCAAACTTCTTATCATTGGATCCCAAAGAGCTGAAGAAGGAAGCTCTGCGAGTGCTGGAGCGGCTCCCCAAGGAGTTTCTGAGCCGCCTGCACAACGTGGAGATCGTCATCGAGAAGAGACCCACAAAAAGTCGCCTCAAGGCTATGGGTCTCGACCCTCAGCAAGACGCGCTCTACGGCCTCTACGAGGGCACCCCTCTATCCGAACGCTCCGCACTCCAACCACCTCTCCTGCCCGACAAGATTACTATTTTCTCCGAGCCGCTGCTACGTGATTTTCCCGATCCTGCCGAACTCCGCAAACAAATTCGCCTGACGCTCCTGCATGAAATCGGCCACTACTTCGGCATGGACGAGGAGGAGATTGAAGATCTGGGATACTAACACGGTGCCTAGCTCCTAAATTAGTCCCCTTTGGGAAACGACTCTACAGCAAGCTTCCTGGCAAGCGATTCAAAATATTCCTGAAGCTCCTCAAGAGAAACAGCGGCGATCATAAAGTCAGGGACCTTCGACAACCTGAGCTCGGATAAGAGATAAGCCAGCATCGCTTGTGAAACCCCTGCGTCCTTCCGCTGGGCTTGCTTGATATAGCTTTCCAACTGATACCCAGCGCGTGCAAGGAAATAGAGGTCGATATAATCTTTGACCTCAGCCCGGCTGATTACGGTGCATATCTTATTGGCAGTAATATCATCCAATGTATCCACCACGATCCCGTTGAATCTGTTCTTTTCCTCGGATATCTGCGGCACCACCTCTCTCACAAAATCCACAATGACCGATTCCCCTTCGCGAGAAAGCCGGTAACGACGGAACTGCGGCGCTGTCTGGAGCGAGGCAGCCGAGACAGCTAATTTTGTCGTGATGTCGGCCACATATAGGGGCACTCTGTCGAAGGCATCACTGTCCAAGGTGAAGAGATCGAGGTCCTCGGAATAGCGGTGTTGAAGATAAAAAGCGCTTAGAGCGGTCCCGCCGGTCAAGAAAAAAGGGGGAGCGCCCTGGAAAAAAAACGACAAAAACTCCCACTGCAAAGCGGAGAGGACGTCTTTAGGCGATAAGGCCATGTCTGTGCCATGTTGTATAGAAAAATTCCCAGAACCTTTTTTTTCGTCCCAGTCTCCAGCGAAGCTCTTCCCAGTGAGAGGCTAAGAAGGCCGGGGAAATATAGTCCCAAACTTCTTCAAATCGCGCTTCTCTTAGGATCTTGGCCGCGTAATAAAGACGCTCTTTCTCGTTTCCGCCATCCAAGAGCTTCTTGAGATCGCCTCGACTAAGAGGTTCATCCCACAAAAAGTCGGGCCTATCCGTCAGATCATGAATCATATTTTTATCTTACCATCATTTCCACAGACATTAAACTCGCCTATGTTATTGAAGCAAATTAGCTTGGCCTTCGTCTAAAGGTTCAGTGGATAGGTAGGGCAGAAGGGAACGTGGAGGTTGCCCCGCTTTGGGGTAAAGGATCTGCCCGAGGACGGGTCGGACTGAGGACGGGAGCCCGATTCTCTATCAGATGGATTCGTTCGTCTGAGAAGGGGATCGGGCTTTTTGCTTACTGCGGAACTCCCATCTGGTAGGGCTTTCACGGGCTGCCATGACCAAAGGGAGGCCTCTATGGAGAATTCCGCCCCACCGAAACCCAAGCTGCTCGACCAAGTCCGCCAGGCGATCCGTGCGCGACACTACAGCCCAAGAACCGAGGAAACCTATGTCGGCTGGATGAAACGATTTATCTTCTATCACAACAAACGCCACCCAGCCGAGATGGGCAAGCAAGAAATTGCCCGGTTCCTCTCCAGCCTGGCATCAGAATCCCACGTAAGCGCCTCCACCCAGAACCAAGCCTTCAACGCGCTTCTGTTTCTTTATCAGGAAGTGCTGCAGAGAAAGATCGGTCTGATTGAAGGTGTCGTTCGCGCCAAACAACATAGGCGCTTGCCGGTCGTTCTTACAAAAGAAGAAGTCCAGCGGCTTCTGGCCTCTCTGGAGGGCACTCCGGGGTTAATGGTCACGCTTCTGTATGGCGCTGGGCTGCGGCTCATGGAGTGTTGTCGTCTTAGAGTCAAGGATATCGACTTTTCCAGGAACCAGATTGTTGTTCGGGCTGGAAAGGGCGACAAAGACCGCTACACGATGCTTCCCGCAGCAGTGAAAGAACCCCTCCTTCAACACTTGCAAGCCGTGAAACGCCAGCACGAGGAGGATCTCAAGGCGGGCTTGGGTCGCGTCAGTCTGCCCAACGCTCTGGAGCGAAAGTACCCGAACGCAGGCAGAGAGTGGGGCTGGCAGTGGGTGTTCCCGGCAACCAGCCATTACACGGACCGGGTCACAGCAGAAAGGCGCAGGCACCATCTCCATGAATCGGTCCTGCAGAAGGCCGTCAAAGATGCAAGGCTCAAGGCTGGCATCGCAAAGCCGGCCGGTCCGCACACGATGCGCCATTCCTTTGCCACCCATCTGCTGGAAGATGGATATGACATTCGGACCGTACAGGAGCTGCTCGGGCACGCCGACGTTACTACAACCATGGTCTACACACACGTCTTGAACCGGGGCGGAAAGGGAGTCCGAAGCCCGGTGGACGGATTGGTCGTCAGCCTGTCCCCTGGTCGGCCATAATGGAATTATGCTGGTCAGCCATATTGGTATTAGGCCGACGATACGGTCGGCCTTTTGCAGCCGTTGGCGAGGTTGAAATTTCTTGACAAGTTCCCTGAAAGGCAGGAGAATCCATCCCGTCATTGGAAATATCGAGACCGGAATATGCCGGTCGGCATAATCTAATGGGTTAGATTGCAGCGACCACGCCACAAACAACAACAGAAAGGACAACAATGCCTACCAAACGACCCGAAAAGAAGCCACGAAGCCAAACCTCTAGAGTAAAGCGAGGGTCCGTTCTAATTATCGGCTCGGTCAGATTCAAAGTTCCCAAAATGGCCTTGTGCGGAGCTGAATGCACTTGCGCGGGCGTAGGTTGTGGGCTGACCCACCCTGCCCCTGGATTGCACTGCCAGGCGAATCCGAAATGTCCCAACGGCTGCAAAGGAACATGCATTCTTGGATTGGGCCATGAGAACTACGGGCTGCCGGATCACGCCTGTAGTCATGAGCATATGTTTTGAAGGATAACACAATCTAACAAAATCACTGGAGCGAACGCGGGTGGGCCACGTCAGTTGCCAATTCGGACGCGCTGGCCCGCCCGCGTCGCTCAGTTCTCTCTTAGAGGTCGAGAACACTACATGGACGAAGCACAAATTTCGAAAGTGGCAGCGGTTCTTGCGGATTGGAATCCACTCGGTTCAAGGGCAGACAGCGTCTCTGATCTCGATGGCTATCGCATCGAGGCGATCGACATCATGATGGCTCTACGAATCTGGGGGAGGTCCGTCGCGCTCGAGAACACAGTCAGCGATATTCTGAACCAAGCATTCGATCTGTCACTGAAGCCCAGCGACTGTGTGGCACCTGCGAGGAAGATCCAGCTTATCCTTGAAAGTGACTCGTGAGCGCTGCAATCGGGGCACCGACCCCTAACCCGCCGCTTGAGCCGACGCCGAGATTAAGTGATGAATGATTCCACTTCTGTTAGCGGCTCAGCGGCATCGCGTTACGGCCATTGCCTCTGAGGCGAACTGCGCATTGCAATGCGAGTCGTACAGGCAGATCACGTAATGTTCTCGGAGTGTCTGGGGGCACTCCGGCAGGACCTTTGTCAGCCACAAGAACCCCGCCCCGAGAACGCAATACCCTTGAAGGGCCACATCCTTTTGGATTTCGAGTTGCCCCAGGATTGGTCCCTTGGCGACGTGATTGTCCACGCGTCGAAGCGCGTGGATATGCCGCACGCGCACGCCGCGTTCGTCTCAACGGTGTTGCTACCATCGTGGGTCGATCGTGACCACGCACATCCCTTCATCATCGCCCTCACTACGGCACTGTCGTTCGCGACTGGAAGACCGATAAAGTCTCCCAGGGACCCGTACTGGATCGTTTCGGCCGAGGCCAGCGTCGACCCGAAGGCCGTCGCGATACAATTTCCAGTCTTGGTCGCAGGGCCTGGCGCCCGTGACTATCAGATTTCTGCGCCCTTCCTGACCTCCTATGAAAAGGCGGCTGCCCGGGCGCTCGACGTTCTCAGAGTCCTGCCTCTGCCTGCTTATGAGCGCACCCTTCAGGCAATGCGCTTGGTGCACCTCGCCCTCCTGAACCACCGGGATGACTTTGCGCTAAGCTATTTCCTACTCGTGTCATCGTTGGAGGCCATTGCTCAACTCGCAATTCCCCGCAGCGAAGTGATAACCCGACATACCAATGAGCCCCAGTGGCGCGCTCGGGCGCGGACGGATGCAATGTTTAGGGAGCTCTACGCCGCGTACCGTTCGGAGCGGGGAAACAACAGTGGCCTTAGGAAGCGCTTTGTCCGTTTCATCTTGGAATACTGCCCGGTCGACGAATGGGATGACCTCCCGCACCCTGATGAGAACTTCGAGCAGTTCATGAGGGAGAAGCATCCGGATCTGGGGCGCTTTCCAGTGCGACGATCGCTTTGGAACATCCGGCCGTCGGAGTTGACGTCCGCTCAGCTCGCGCGAATCCTCTCGGATGCGTATTCCCATCGGTCGGGGTTTACCCATGAGGGAGCCCAGCCTCCGCACCAAGATCCCCGGGGGCATGACCGCTTCTTCGATGTCGTGTTTGTATTTGAGCCGGGGGTTCGAACCGTGACCGAGGTTGTGGTACCAACGTTCGGCCTCATGGCGTTCTTGGCGCGGAGATGTATCGAGCAATGGTCGGCTCGGCAGCTTACATCCGGCAACGGCGCGTAACACGCCGCTGCAGCCGACAAGCGGCGCACTAGCGCCCGGTGAGGCGAAGCGACGCCGCAGCGCCGCGCGCGGCTGAGCGGCATGGCGTTAGGCGTGCGGGGCACTTGCAAGTACATACGAATAGTCGTATAACCGATTGCGATGAAGCCGACCCGCTTTCTCGGCACAGCTCGTCGCGATTTAGCGGCCTTTCCCGAGTTGGCGCGTCGACAAGCCGGATACGAGT
>JACPSE010000159.1 GCA_016193465.1 Deltaproteobacteria bacterium | reverse complement strand
GGTATGGACGCGCATGCTGACGCAGATCTTCGGCAACACCACTTACGCCATCGCCACGGTCCTGTCCGCTTTCATGGCGGGTCTCGCTTTGGGGAGCTATTCCTTCGGCCGGATCGCGGACAGGGGAAAGAACGATTTTCTGCTTTACGGAATCCTCGAGGCCGGAGTCGGCGTGTACGGTTTTTTGGTCCCTTGGCTTTTTTCCCTCGGGCAAAGGGCCTACATCCCCCTCTACGGCCTGAATGACTCCTACCCCTTCCTCTTTAACCTGCTACTTTTTCTTCTCTCTTTCTTTCTCCTGGTCCTGCCCACCCTTCTCATGGGGGCGACCCTGCCGGTGCTGAGCCGCTTCTTTGTCCACAGCTTTACCCATCTGGGCCGCCGGGTGGGAGATCTATACGCTACCAATACCATGGGCGCGGTGCTGGGATGCGGCTTTGCCGGCTACTATTTGATTCCTGCGCTCGGCATGAGGGCTACGGTTTATACGGCCGCCGTGGTCAATTTGCTAATCGCCGTGATCATCCTGATAGTCGACCGGGTTCGGGGCAAGGAAGGCGCCGAGCTTCTGGAGGCGGTCGCCGCAGAGGAGAGGCCGCAAGCCGGCGCCGGGGCGGCGCCTTCCCGCCTGGGATGGCTGTTGCTGCTTGGCTTTGGCCTGTCGGGATTTTCCGCTTTGGTTTACGAGAATGCCTGGACCCGCGCATTGACCCTCGTCATCGGCAGCTCGGTCTACTCGTTCACCACCATGCTGCTCACTTTTCTCGTAGGGCTGGCGCTGGGGGGATTCCTCTACGCGCGCTTGATGGGGGAGCGCAAGGTGCAGATCAGCACGTTTGGCGCCATCGAGCTTTGGGTAGGGCTGACGGCATTGGCGACCATACCGCTGTTTGAGAAGCTTCCGCTTATCTTTGTCAGGCTGCTCCACGCCTTCGGCGACTCCTTCTCTTTTTTTCTCACGATCCAGGTGCTGCTCTCTGGGTTCGTGATGCTCCTTCCCACGCTGCTCTTGGGCATGACCTTTCCTTTGGTCGCGCGCCTCTTTACCCAGAGTCTCTACCGTGTTGGGAGCAGCGTGGGGATCTCTTATGCGGCCAACACCCTGGGCGCCATTCTCGGAGCCTTTGCCGGCGGCTTCATTTTTATTCCACTCATCGGGGTGCAAAACAGCATCCTGTTGGCAGTAGTCATTAACCTGGTGATCGGGTGGGCGCTGATTGTCGCGGATCCCCGTTTGTCTCGGGTGCCGCGTTTTGCCCTGGGAGTCGTCGTGCTGATTGCGGTGGTCGTGATTCCACTAAAGACGCCCCGTTGGGACCGTTTCGTTCTCACCAGCGGAGTGACGATCTATAACGACCGCTACGAGAGCTTACCCACAAGCTCTTTGCGTCTGGAGGAGATGCACCGGGACGAGATGCTTTACTATCGCGAGGGATTAACCGCCACAATCACCGTGCATCGAATTGCCAAGGACTACGTTTACTTCAAGACCAACGGGAAGATTGATGGCTCCCATGGCGATGCCTTAACCCAGTTCATGACCGGCTACCTTCCTCTGTTGTTTCATCCCGGAGGCGAGAGGGCGGCGGTTATTGGTCTCGGGACCGGGATGACAACCAGGGCCGTCGGCGTTTTTCCCCTGCGCGAGATCGAGGTGCTTGAGATCGAGCCCGCCATGGTTGAGGCCTCGGCTTTTTTCAATGACAAAAACGGCAAGATTCTTGAAGACCGAAGAGTGCGTCTCATTCCTACGGATGGGCGCAACTACATCATGGCTAGCCCTAAGCTCTATGACATCATCACAGCCGAGCCCTCCAACCCATGGATCGCGGGGATTGCCAACCTCTATACGCGGGAGTTTTACGAAGTAGTAAAGTCCAAGCTCAAGGAAGACGGGGTCTTTGCCCAGTGGTTTCATAATTATTCCATGTCCCCGGATGATTTCCGGATGGTTTTTCGCACTTTTGGGGAAACCTTTCCCTATGTTTCGGTTTGGGGAATGAAGGAGAGCGACTTTCTCATGCTCGGTAGTAAAAAAGAGCAGATCTTCAGTTACCCCCTCCTCAAGCAGATATTTTCTAAAAATCAGGCTTTGAGGGACGACTTTAAAGATTTAGGCCTGTCTGATATCTACGCCGTGCTAGGTTTCTATCGGATGGGGAAAAAAGAGGTCATGGCCTTTAGCGAGGGAGCCAGCCTCAACACGGATGACGGGGCCCAGTTGGAGTTCTCCGCGCCCAAGAGCGTGCGCCGCCCTACGGCGGATCTCAACCGCAAGCTCATGGAGCCGTTTTTGGTGGAAGCCCCGTGGTTAAAGTCGAATTCCACCTCAGTTTCCGAGCCCATGCGCCATTTTTATTTGGCCCAGGCTTATGAGACCAATAGCTGGAACAACCGTGCACTGGAAGAGTTGAATCAAGCAATCCGGTTAGAACCATCGAATGCCGATTTTTACGTGCTTAAAACCAAGATTCTTCTGGCAGAAGAAAAAAGCGGCGAAGCGGCAAAGGCCGCTCTGCTCGCCCTGGAACGCTCGCGTCAGACGATCGGGCCGATTCTGCGACTAAGCGAAGATTTTTTTCTACCGGAGGCCAAACTGGTCTATTCCAAGACCATCGAGATGGGCACTCAAGAGATGATTCCCTATTTAGGACTCGGCAACATCGCGCTGCATTCTAAGGACTTGAAGGAAGCTGAAAAGTGGTTTAGCGAGGCAAAACGCATGCGACCCGACCATCCCGCTGTCCTGCTTGCCTGGGGCCGGTTGATGCTGGCTAAGGGCGAGGCGCGGAAGGCGAAGGATTTTTTGGAGCAATCCAAAGCAAAGGGAGAAGATTCCGGTACCCTTTTCGGCGCCCTGGGGGAGGCTTCTTTCGCGCTCGAGCTTTGGGATGAGGCGGCCAAATCCTACGGCCAAGCCGTGAGGCTTAGAAGAAAAAACAATGACTGGCGCCGATCACTCGGTATTGCACTGGCCAAGACGGGTAAGATCAGAGAGGCCGAACAGAGATTTCGCGAGGTGCTTGCCTTCAGCTCCAGCGACACGGAGGCCTGGCACGAGTTGAGAAAGTTGGGCAAGAGATATTAGCGCCTTTTGGTGCAAGATTTATATCTTGACTTTCAGGAAGAGTTGAGGCAGCTAACTTAAAGAAAAATGGCAAAAAAAGTCCCTTCAAAGAAGCCAAGATCCATCAATCAGCGATTCACAGCTCTTGAAAGGCTTGTCCGGACTGGATTTCAGCGGACGGATGCGAGATTTCGTCAGGTAGATAGGCGACTTGGGCTAGTCCAGCTTGATATTCGTGGTCTCCGTAAGGAGATAAACGAGAGGTTCACGGTCATGGAGGATCGTATCGACCGGCTCGCAACCCATGTCGATGGTTTCATGAAGCTCCACGAGACCCTCGATATCGAAATGAGGGTGATTAAAGCGCAGATGGACCGCATTGAGGAGCGGCTTTCACGCGTAGAGGCGGCTCAGGCGAGCTAGTGATAGGAATTTGCTTTTGAGGGTCAGCCACGCAAAACTCAAAATCGCCGCCGATGGCCTAGTGTTAGCTCCCTTTACGAGCCCTCGCGGCTACCGTACGCAAGCGCGCTAGCCCGCTCCGCCCTATCGAGGCCGGACAGTATCCGATAACGGGATGTTACGTCCGTGGAGTGAGGGTCAAATCTTTCACTATGACATTGCCTCATCTGGAGTGAGGGTCAAATCTTTCACTATGACATTGCCTCATCCGACATCTCTGGATCACTTTCCTTAGCTCAGAATCCTCTTTATCTTTTCTTCAATGTCAAAGGTAAAGATGCGACCCCCTTGCTGCGTCCGTAAGCTACACTGCTTACAGACCCCACGGGCCGTGACATACTCAAATGCCTTGCGCGCAACCCAATGTTTGCGTCGCCTAAGAGTCTGCCCTGCCGGACAGGCGTAGGTGTCGGTTTGGGGATTGTAAACAAACAGACTCTCAGGAAAAATCTCGCGCCGCCGCTCCTGCTTGTCCTGGGTCTGCTTCAAGACTGGAATGTGGGCTTTAACCCCACGGTCGTAGCACTCTAGAAAATTGGCCGTGGTCCCGTACTTGCTGTCGGCCACGACCACCTCGGCGCTTCGTTGGGTATGGGCCTGATGATCCTGAAGGAGATCTCCTAAACGGTGCGCTTCATTTTCATCTCCAGGGCCTATCATGGTTGCGGTAATAACCCCATAGGCCCCGTCAACCCCCCGATGAGTCTGATAGTGCAACTTCGCCTTCCCTTGCCCCTTACGAACCACCGAGGCGTCAGGATCGGTCGTCGAGGTGTAGCGCTGGTTGACTATGTTCCGACGAGAAGGACCCTCTTGAGGGTCCTCTTTGTCCTCTCCTTTCTCCTCCCGCTCTTGCAGCCGCCCCTCAAGCTCTCGGTAGGCTGGGTTAAGATACCGCTTCAGCCCCTCAGTATCGACCACTGAGTTGCACCAGGCATCGGCTTCAATAAGACTGGAATCGCAAAATAGCTTGCTCCCGTCCACTAACCCGCTTTGCACACACTGCCAGACTATGCGCTCAAAGAAGGCCCGAAACAGTTCTACCCCCCAACGCTTCCTCGCCTTGCTCAACACGCTGTGGTCCGGTATCTCGCAGCCCAGGTCCAATCCTAAAAACCACAGCCAGTCCAGCCGCTCCGGTAACGTGGCCATTAACTCTCGCTCGCTGCGCACGTTGTAGAGCACTAACAACAGCATCAGCTTTAGGATCATCGGCGGTGGCACCGAGACGTTGCCATTGTAACCGTAGCTCTCTTTGACTTCTCCATACACAAAGTCAAAGTCCACCAGCCGCGCTACTTTCCGTAACACGTGGTCACTACGCACTCTTTTGTCCAGATTGATTCCCGTGTAGAAAAGGGAAGATTGTAGCGGACCCTCTCGACCCATCATCGCTTTGCCCCCCTATGACGACAAATCATAAAGAGCATTATAACGATGAACCTCTTCTACTGCACTAAAAAAATCG
>JACPSE010000131.1 GCA_016193465.1 Deltaproteobacteria bacterium | reverse complement strand
TATCATCGACACAGCTATCTCTCCCATGTCTCAGGGGACCTCGCAGCCGGCCACCGAGGCCACGGTAGTGGCCTTGCGCGGGACTCCTTATGATACGGGGCTGAGTTTAAGACTTCTGGGAGAGATTGCGGAACATTTCCGCACGGTGCGTGCCAAGTATGCGGATTTCGATAGTCCGGTGAGCAGCCAGATCCATGCCGATATCATGGAGTCCCAGATTCCGGGTGGCATGTTCTCCAATCTGGTCAGTCAACTGCGGCAGCAGAAGGCGGAGGACAAGCTGGAGGCGGTATTGGATGAGGTGCAGGCGGTGAGAAAAGATCTTGGTTATCCTCCGCTGGTGACTCCCACAAGCCAGATCGTGGGATCCCAGGCTACGGTCAACGTCATGACCGGCAAGCGTTACTCAGTGATCACTATGGAGACCCGGAATTACGTGATGGGTCTTTATGGGGAGCCGCCAGGTCCGATGGGTCTTTATGGGGAGCCGCCAGGTCCGATCAGTGAGGAAGTAAAGAAAAAGGTTCTGGGGAAGAAAGAGCCCATCACCTGTCGTCCTGCGGATCTTCTAAAGCCGGGGCTCGAGCAGGCAAGAAAAGAGATCGGCTCTGTTGCCAGAAGTGAAGAGGATGTGCTTTCCTACGCCCTGTTCCCGGAAATCGCCAAGGAGTTCTTCCTCTGGCGGGAGTCACAGAAAGACAGGCAACAAACAGTAGGCAGTAGGCAGTAGTGGAAAGGCATTAGGCAACAGGCAGCAGGCGGGGAGGGATAGCCCTCACGCCTCACGCCTCAAAGCTCACGCCTTTTCTAAATCACTTTATTCAGCGGATACTCGATGATCCCCACGGCGCCGTGTTGGATGAGCTTGGGAATGAGATCGCGCACCACATCCTCCGCGATAACGCTCTCCACAGAGAACCACTTAACCCCTTTGAGGGCCGCAGAGGGATAAAGGGTGGCGATCGTAGGCGCGGTGATGCTGGGAATGAGCTTGATGATTTTTTCCAGATCACGCTCGGCGACGTTCATTTTGATTCCCACTTTGTTTTCGGCCGCCAGCGCCCCCTGGAGCAGGAGGCTGATCTGCTCGATCTTGCTCCGCTTCCACGAATCGTTCCAGGCTTTTTTATTCGCGATGAGCTGCGGGTTGGATTCGAGCAGATCGGTGACAATCCTGAGACCGTGCGCCCGGATGGTGCTGCCGGTCTCGGTCACCTCCACGACGGCGTCGACCAGCCTCTCGGCGGCCTTGGCTTCGGTAGCTCCCCAGGAAAACTCCACCTCTACAGGGATCTTCCGCTCAGAGAAGTAGCGGCGCGTAAAGTTCACCATCTCGGTCGCGATCTTCTTGCCTTTGAGGTCCTCGATCTTTTTTATTGGCGAATCCTGGGGCACAGCGAGTACCCAGCGTACTGACTTAAAACTCGCCTTGGCGTAGACCAGTTCTGTGATTACCTGCACGTCGGACTCGTTCTCCTGTGTCCAGTCCTTGCCGGTGATGCCCGCATCCAGGGCTCCGGACTCAACATAGCGTGACATCTCCTGCGCCCGCACCAGACTGCAGCGCAGGCTTGCATCATTGATCGAGGGGAAGTAGCTGCGGCTCGTGCCGGAGATTTTCCAGCCCGATTTCTTAAATAGATCAATGGTTGCCGCTTCGAGACTCCCCTTGGGGATTCCTAGTTTCAGTTCATTCACTTTTTACAGACTCCCTTCATCCCTTCAACTTGTTTTTGTAGACCTTCTCAGGATCAAAGAGTCTCTTGGCGGAGACTTTCCAGCCTCTTTTTCCCCTTTTTCGGAAGAAGCAGCTATTGTATCCCATGTGACAGGCCCCGCCTCCGAGCTGCTTTACCTGAAGGAGGAGCGTGTCATTGTCGCAATCGATAAAGGCGCCCTTGACCTCTTGAAAGTGGCCGGATTCCTCTCCTTTGAGCCAAAGACCTTTCCGGGAGCGGCTGTAGTAGTGGGCCTTTTTGGTCTTGCGGGTCTTTTCCCAGGCCTCACGGTTCATGTAGGCCACCATCAGGACCTCGCGCGAGCGGTAGTCCTGAACGATGACCGGTATGAGCCCGCTTCCTTTGGCGAAATCTATTTTCAGCATGAAATAACTTCTTTAAACTTTAATGAGTTAACATACACAAGGCCGGGTTTCAATGAGAAGGGAGCTTTCCGGAGCGTGCCCGTTACTTGAACTTTCCCCAACTCTCAATCATCAAGGGGAGACAACCTCAGCGACCCGATCCGAACTTGATTAGCTCGATCTCTCTTTTACCTCCAGGCCCTCTTGGTGATAAGCTCTGAAAAGTATATTTGACTAGACTCCCGGTTTCAGGGCTGAAAAAATACGTTAAAACCGCCGGATTCCCCTTCTCTGCAGCCTCATCGCGTCTTTCGATTTTGAAGGCCTGAAAAGTGCCCGCAGGCGTAGTGACTTTTTCAACTGTAGCTACATGGTTCTCAACATTTCTTAATGCGCCTTGAACAGTCAGGTAGCTATTGCTCCACCCTTGTCCAACAAAGAGGGGAAACCGAAGAAGTTCAAAGTCGTCCCTGGTTCTACCCAGCAGTCTTCTTATGCTCCCTGCCTCACCACCTAGGACGCCTTGTCTTTGGTTTCCTGTGAGTTTGAAGACTTGCAGCCTGCCTCCCGAAAACACAACCTCATAATCTCCATGCACCGACGGTGTGGGAGTAGTAGTAAAACTTGACTCGACCGCCCTGAAATGCCAGAAATCCCCCTCCTTATAATAAACCGGCGCGACCCGCCCCTCCTTTACATCATCAGCCTGCTTCTTTGCCAGCTCCTCTGCCCTCTTCTTCTCTTCGTCTGCCTCACGCGCAATCTCTTCAACTTTCTTTCGCTCTTCTGCTAACTTTACTCTTTCCTCCTCCAGTTTCTTTCTCTCCTCCCCGGCCTTCGCTCTCCTTTCTTCTTCTGCCCCGCGCTTCTCCTCCTCGAACTTTATCCTCCTCTCCTCTTCCACCCTGCGGGCGATCTCTTCAGCCTTCTTTCTTGTCTCCTCTATTTTCCGCCTTTCCTCCTCTACCTTCCTCCTCTCCTCTTCCAGCGTCTTCCTTTCCTCCTCGGCCTTCGTCCTCCTGGCATATTCTTCTCCAGCCTTTCTGATATCCGCTATCAGTTGGTCGTCTGCGCCCGCCGCCCTGAGTCTCTCCTCTTGCCCCTTAGTGAGCTGAAAATTGACCCCTCTCTCTTTAACCAACGCCGCTGCTCGCCTGGGAGATAGGCCTTTTTGCAATGAGTTGACGACGACGTCCAGAGTGAGCGCCTGCTCCACCTGTTGGGCGAGCCCGCCTGAGAGGCTGAAGACGAAAAGAAGCAAGCTCAGGGCACTAAGCCCGTGGAAATATTTTGATGATTGGAAGTCGCTTTTTAGGTTGAACCACCGAGAACTCAAGGACTGCCCCCACGACCGGGTTTCAGCGCGTCTTTGACAGCCCGAGACAGCAGCTAGAGGAAGGCGGCTGGTCCCGGTTCGCTCATTTTGGCTGGAGACTATCCGATAATCAGGTCTTGAGTCAACCTGATGGCGGCTTAACTTTG
>JACPSE010000130.1 GCA_016193465.1 Deltaproteobacteria bacterium | reverse complement strand
TGGTCGCCGGAGCAACCAAGAGACAACGAAGGGCGGTATCGCAGAAAACCTCTTCCAGAGAAGCGGCTCCTATGAGCACATGGTAGAGGCTGTGCCGCACTTTGCTTCTGTCGATCCCAAGACCAGTAGTGCTGTTGCCCTGCGGATCAACGTCCACGAGCAGCGTTTTCCTTTCCGCAGCCGCCAGGGAAGCGCCCAGATTGACTGCGGTAGTGGTTTTACCGACGCCCCCCTTTTGATTTGCTATTGCTATGATTTTAGACACAAAATATATTGTAATATCAAGTAGTTATATCTTTAATCCCATTAGCACAAAAGTCTCGTTTTGGCAATAAAAATTTTTCTAGGGGGCCTTATCTCGGGCATCAAAGAAAGCCGGCATCCCGTACAGCACACACATGCTTTCAATACGCGTCCGAACGTGGTCGTCGAGAAAGTTCACATGGTGGGTTAGAATAGGAAGGATCTCTTCGCGCAAAAATTCACCGCGGGCCATCCATTGGTAGTAGTTCCGCCCCCCATGCGAATAGGGACCATACAGTTTTGATCTCGGGAATTTCTCCAAAAGCCAACGAAATAGTTTTTCATGACGCGTATGCATGCGGAGCGTCACTTGAGCTTGCTTACCATCCCCCCCAAAGTGCCCTTCTCCAACTAAAACTCCGACAAGAAATCCCTCCTCAAATGAACTTAGCTCAGCCATATGCGCCGGACTATATCCCAAATCCGTTTCACCGTCAAGTTCCACGTGGAAAAAACCACCCAAACAGGCCATGGAGCGCCAATTTGTCCAAGGCAACGGCTCAAGCGACCTTTTGTTTCTTCAGGTAAACAGAGAGCAGGGAAATAGCTGCTGGGGTAACACCAGAGATTCTCGCGGCCTGGCCTAGGGTACGCGGGCGAATTCGGGCGAGCTTCTCGCGCACTTCACGCGACAAACCAGCGATCACTGCATAGTCCAGATCTACGGGCAGGCGCACCGCTTCAACTTTGCGAAATCTCTTCACCCCCTCCATCTGCCGCTGAACATAGCCCGAATATTTGATTTCGACCTCGGCCTGAAGCCCCAGGTGCGTAGAAACCCCGGCAAGCTCCGGGGCAAACAGGGCCAGATCTGAAAAAGATATCTCGGGGCGCCGCAGGAGCTGAGCCAGAGAGCTCTGGCCCCGCAACGGAGCAGAACCCAGCGATTCGAGGCGGCCATTGATCCCCGGCGCTGTCTCTATCCTGCCATGTTCGAGCGCCTCAACGAGAGCTGTTATTCGTCTCTTTTTATCCTCCGAGCGCCGGTACGCCTCCTCAGTCGCAAGGCCGACTTTATAGCCGATATCTGTCAGGCGCAGGTCAGCATTGTCTTCCCTGAGCAGCAGGCGGTACTCCGCGCGCGAAGTGAACATACGATATGGCTCTCCGTCGGTTCCCTTGGTTACGAGATCATCAATTAGAACACCGATATAGGCTGTATCCCGCCCGATCACTATTGGCTCTTCTCTACGGAGACTCAAGACGGTATTTATTCCCGCCATAAGGCCTTGAGCCGCAGCCTCTTCATAGCCAGTCGTTCCGTTGATCTGGCCGGCATGATAGAGCCCCTTGATAAGCTTTGTCTCGAGAGATGGATGGAGCTGGGTTGGCTCAACATAGTCGTATTCTATTGCGTAGCCCGGACGCATGATCTCAGCCCGCTCCAGCCCCTCGATCGACCGGACCATCTCGATCTGGACATCGAGCGGAAGGCTCGTTGAAAGGCCGTTGGGGTAGACCTCTATTGTATCGCAACCCTCTGGCTCGAGGAATATTTGGTGTCTTTCTCTGTCCGCAAAGCGAATAACCTTATCTTCAATCGATGGGCAGTAGCGTGGTCCCCGGCTTTTGATGATCCCGGAATACATGGGGGAGCGATGGATGGCTGACTTGATGATCTCGTGGGTTCGGCGGTTAGTATAAGTTATGTGACAGGGGAGCTGTCTCTGAGAGATCTTCTCTGTAGAAAATGAGAAGGGGGCGGGTGGATCGTCTCCATACTGCGCCTGCAATCGACTATAATCAATGGTCCGCCCATCCAGCCTGGGACAGGTACCGGTCTTGAGGCGCCCGACCTTAAAGCCAAACTCTTTGAGAGAATCGCTCAGCCCCTGGGCTGCAAAGTCTCCTGCTCTTCCCGCAGAATAGTTCCTGTCGCCAACATGGATAAGACCTCTCAAGAATGTTCCGGTGGTTAAAATAACTCTCCGACCGTAAAATATCTCTCCGATTTGAGTCTCCACACCCTTAGCCTCTCCACCTTCAACCAAAAGCCTCTCTACGCTGCCCTGCCGAAGAGTTAGATTCGGGCAGTTTTCCAGAACTCGCTTCATCTGTTGCCGGTAGAGCGCCTTATCGGCTTGCGCCCTGGATGCCCGCACTGCCGGCCCTTTCTTCGTGTTGAGGGTGCGGAATTGGATTCCGGTTGCATCAATGGCTCGCCCCATCTCACCGCCAAGGGCATCGATCTCCTTGACCAGATGCCCCTTGCCAATGCCACCGATGGCGGGATTACAGGACATCTGACCAATGTGATCCAGGTTCAAAGTGAGCACCAATGTCCTCGCGCCCATGCGTGACGCCGCCAAAGATGCTTCAATTCCCGCATGGCCAGTGCCAACCACAATTACATCGTAAATATTATAGTCCACGATTATAAGTATTTATTTTCCAACACAAAATTGGTCAAAAATACGTTTTAAAATATCATCGCTGCTAATCACTCCGATGACCTCCTCAAGCCCTTCCTTGGCCTCCTGGAGATCAACGGCGATGATTTCTGGAGGAAACCCCTTGGTCAGTGCCATCCCTGTTTCGCCCAGGGATTTTTCCGCTCTCTCCAGGGCCGCTCTATGACGCAGATTGCTCACCACGATAGAGGGCTCACACCGGGCTTCCAGGAGGAGATTTCGCAAGGCATGTCTGAGATCATCCAGCCCTGCTCCCGATTTTGCCGAGACTGAGATGGTATCTTTGTCAGGAGCGTGCTCTTTTACTTGTGAGATTCCCACCTTTTGGGGCAAATCTATCTTGTTGATCACAACCAACCCCTTCTTCCCCTTTACGGCTCTGAGAACAGAGCGATCCTCCAGGCTAATCGAAGATGACCCATCCACTACCACAAGAGCGGCGTCGGCTTCTTCAATGCGTCTCAGCGAAAAGCCAACGCCTATGCTCTCTACTTGGTCGGAGGTCTCGCAAATGCCGGCAGTATCCCATAGCGCCACTGGCAAGCCGCCAAGGTTGATACTCTCCTCGATAACATCTCTAGTAGTTCCTGGTACTGGCGTCACGATGACCCGCTCTTCACCGAGCAGCGCATTGAGAAGACTCGATTTCCCCACGTTGGGCCGCCCGGCAATACAGACCCTTGCCCCCTCGCGAAACAGCCTGCCCCACTCGTAGCTAGCTATAAGTCCCGCGATTTTCTCTCTCAATGCTTCGAGCTTAGCCGCCAACTGATCCCTTTGAAGCAACTCGATCTGCTCCTCGGGAAAATCGATGGCGGCCTCCACCTGGAGCAAAATATTCAGTAGCTCCTCGCGGAGCTCTCCAACCCATTTAGAGAGCTCGCCCTGCACCTGTCCCAAAGCCAGGCGCATCCCTTTATCCGTGCGCGCGCGGATCAGGTCTAGAACCGCCTCGGCCTGTGCCAAGTCAAGACGACCGTTGAGAAAGGCCCTTTTGGTAAACTCCCCCGGCTCGGCATGGCGCGCTCCGCAAGAGAGGATAAGTCCTAACACGCGACGAACTAAAAAGGGGCCTCCGTGGCAATGGACCTCCACCACATCTTCTCCGGTGTAACTGCGTGGCCTGCGCATAAGGGTCAGCAGCACTTCATCCAGCGCCTCCCCGGTCTTAGGCTCGCGGATAGTCCCGTAGTGAAGGGTATGAGTGCGCAAAGTGCCGTTTCTTCCCCCGCTGCGGGAGAAAATCTGCTTTGCGATCCGTTCGGCATCAGGGCCGCTCACGCGCACGATCCCAACTCCACCTTCGCCGGCAGGCGTAGCCACCGCTGCTATGGTATCTTCCTTGTACATTTGAGAGGGTCTCATCTTAACAACTTTTTGAGTGAAGGCAACTAGAGTCTCAAGGCTCGAAAACCAATCCCGCTGGATTGACATGGAGGGACGAGATGGTTAGGGTTCCACTGTCACCCGACTGTTTCCCTAACGAGTTTTCTTAAAAAGGAGGGCCAAGCCATGGCAGACACAATCCAGCGAGTCCAGTACTTCTATAGTGAGGTTCCCGACAAGCCGGGGGAGGGTGCCCGGCTGCTGAGCCTGGTGCGGGACGAGGGGGTCAACCTTCTCGCCTTCTCAGGCTTTCCCAAAGGGCGGCGGGCTCAGATCGACTTTGTACCCGCTGACGCCGCGGCGCTAAAGGCCGCAGCCAAAAAGGCCAAGTTAAAGCTCGTTGGAGCTAAGACAGGTTTCCTCATCCAAGGGGAGGACAGGGTCGGAGCGATGGCTGAGATCGTCGGGAAACTTGCCGAGGCCAAGATTAACATAACCGCGGTTCAGGCGGTATCGGCCGGGGCTGGCAGATACGGCGCGCTCCTCTGGGTGAAGCCGCGCGACGTGAACAAGGCCGCCAAGCTGCTTGGGGCTTCGTCACCGGCTCAGAGCCAGCCGCCGCTATTTTGATCGGATTTCGGCCTCAAAGGCCCGAACTGGCCCCGTTAGCTTAGATAGGATAATAGCTCACGCAGGGTTTCATAAACATCTCTACGGTGACCCACATGATAGATCTCCAAGAAAGATTCCTCATCATTTAACTTGTAGATGATGCGGTAGCGGCGAATCTTGAGGGAGCGATATCCGCTAAACTCTCCAGCCAATTCCGAGCCTCGATAAGGATCTTGACGCAAGTCATCAATGGCAGACCGGACGAGCCTTTTTACCTCCGGCGGGAGTTTAGCTATGAGACGGGATGATTCACGGGTGAAGCGGGCGCGGTAACTCGTCAACGGCCGAAAACCTCATCATAGGAAACCCATTTTCCTGCGCGGCCCTGATGGATAGATTTCTTAAGAGACTTCATAGTCTCCTCGTCGCTGAGGATATCCAAAGTCTCTATCAAGCCCTCGAACTTCTCCATGCTCAGAATCACCGCCGCCGGCACGCCGTTCTTGGTCACGGCAATGGTACTGTCATCCTTCTCTACCTGACGGATAAGCTCCAAGAGCTCGTTTTTCGCCTTAGTAATCGGAACAAATTTGTGAATCTCGGCCATATGCTTTACCCTTTTTTCTAGCCATTATAGTGGCTATGACCTTCCCCGTCAAGGACCATTGGCCGCTCGCCCCGGCCTCGCTATACTGTCCTGAAGCCCTTGAAAGGTCCAAAGACAGCCAGGTCACATCCCTTCCATTGGGTTGTTGAGCCTTTGTTAGAGGAACCCTCCTATATCGAGAAGGCGATGTTCGGCTGCCGAGGTTGTTATCTCTATGGCCGGCTCGTCTTGGTTTTGGCTGCGCGCGAGGAGCCCTGGAATGGACTGCTTATCCCAACAGAGAAGAAACACCATCAGTCCCTTTGCCGCAGTCATAAGGAACTGATCGTCCATCCCGTTCTCAAAAAGTGGCTCTACCTGCCGGAATCCGACGACGACTTCGAAGAGACCGCCCGCGCCCTCGTTGAGGCAATCTTAGCCAACGACCCTAGGATAGGAGTAGAACCTAAAACAAAACCACGAAGAGGAGGAGCTAAAAGATGGAAAAGAAGTACTACCTTATAGAGGTCGAGAGTGGCATAGAGCCGTTTGCTCAAGGACCCTTTGAAATCGAGGATGAGCGGGATGAGGTGACCAAGGAAATCCATGTTGCAATGGATGAGGACGACGGTCTTTTCTGGGCCGATGTCGATGAAAAAGGAGTCCTAACCGTCGGCTCGTATAGGGCGGGGTTCTTCCTTAACGATCCAGCAGACCCCGGCACTTAGGCTTGCAGCACTGCGCACCTTCTTAGACCCTGAAATTTCCTTGACCTTCACCCGTGTTCGCCTGATAATCTGCTTAGCGAAATAACTGAAAGCATTAGGAGGTCTCATGGCTTGGTTTATCATTCAGCGCGAGCGAAGGACCTGGACTAAGTACCTTGTCGAAGCTAAAGACGCGGAGACCGCCTTCGAAGATGACGTTAACTGGCAGTATTTAGGCTACGTCGATGGGGACGATACGGACAGCAACATTGTCGGCGGGCCGTTTGAGGATGAGAAACAAGCCCTGGCCGATGTCGTGACCTACGTTGAGGGGTAGGAATAGACCTCAACCGAACAGATAGGAGAGGTATTCCTACACCTATTGTCGTGGTGTAGCAGCCGCTGAACAAACCCTTCGCTACATTAAGACCTCGTGGAAGGTCGGGTAGTACTTGTAAAAGCCCATCTTGGTATGTGGTAAAGGTAAAGAGAACCACCTGCTTTCAAGACATCAATAGACCGTTCGGCAACTTGGCTCATGTAATCCAGATACTTGCCTTCTTCTATTCGGCCATTCTGTCGGCCATTCCTTCCATACCGTTTCCCAAGATTGAACGGAGGATCAAGAAATATAATGTCGGCGGTTTCATCTTGAAGAGCACGGAGAAAGGAGAGGGCATCGGTACATACAATGTCCCCGTCTGGAAGCTGATGAGTTGTCCCAGGAGGAGGCTCTTTCCACCAACTTCTTTTGGACGGATTAACACTTGGCCGCATATCAATTCTGCCAACCTGGAGAGTATACCAATAAGTGATAATAGATTGGTACAGGTTTATTTTTCAAGTTTCTTCGTGAGACCGCCACAAGATCGCAGGTTCAATCCCCCAGCCGGTTGCTTGCTCATTGGTCCTTTTCAAGAGAACTCCAACGCCCCAACTGTCAAGCTTTGCAGTTCAGCTATACGGATAGCATGTTGTCGTGAACTTCATTTCATTTTTTCTCCACCGCTAGCCGATCAAAGATCCGCTGTGCCGGGGACTTTGTTTCTATACGCAGAAGACTCTTCTGGATCTTCGAGCTAAGGGTCTTAGGAAGTTCCGTGTGATATTCGAGATAACTTCGGGACCGTTAGACCTGAAACAAAGCAGTAACCGGTTGCCTTATCGCAGTGGGTTCACGATCTCCACCGTGCCGATCCGGATACCAGATTCGAAATCCTCCGTATAAAGGGGCGAGAGTCCGTAAAACTCAGCGTAAGCCCACATATGGGCATCAAACCAAGGTAGACGGTAGGTAGCCATGCCGCGAAGGGCAAGGCGGAAGACACCCTCTGTTGGATAAACAACTGGGAAAGTATCAAAGAGGGCTTCAGCCTGCGTGACGGCTTCCTCAAGGGGCATGAGACGCTCTCCCTGCGGCCCGTGAGGTCGATAGACGACGGAGACAAACTCGACAACTGTCTGATGCGAGAGAACGAGGGACCGCTCCTCAATGCCGCGCTCAAGGAAGTCGCGAGCACGCGAGCGCTTTTTAGGATCGCGCTTGTCGTAGGCGTAAACGAGAATGTTGGTGTCAACGAGGCCGGCCATATCTCTCAAGGCGTTCGGCGTAGAGTTCTTCCCGCGTCCAACCGCGACCCTCACCGCGAGGCGCAGGAGGAGGGGCAGAGAAGCGATCAATGCGTTTCATCATACGGACGAAGAGTGCCAGCCGTTTCTCAACCGGTAGGCCGGAGCACACCCGCGCGCCTTCTGACTCCACCCGTATGGCATCGCCTGCTGCCACCCAGCGGAGTTCACTTCCAGGGCGAATGTCGTACGCCTGCGCGATGGCCTTGGGAATGGTAACCTGGAGCTTTGACGTGACCTTAGACATGTCCTTACTATAGCAAGGATAGAATCCTTGTCAATGACCTCCTCTTGGAGGGAGGGGATTGTCTTTGGGCCTGTAGGCATTGAGGGCTGAGGTTTTGAGCCCTCAGGATGCTTTGGTACATTGAAATAGCCCAACACTGATTAGCTCAGCTTCTCCGCCAGCCAGTCGAACATATAGGCGTAGGCCTGGGCGCGGTTGTCGCCCATGCAGTGGGCCGACGTTTACGAGAAAGGCACGATTCTCTTTGGCGAAAACTCCTAGAAGCGTCATCTTTCATGTCATGACATTGACAGCGACACAGTAGAAGTGCTACTGTCAAATTGAAGGAGACAATTATGGCGCTTCAGACCCGAACAATAGAGCAGATTACACAGGATTTTTCGATCTCCATTGAGACCCTGGCCAGGTTCCTTAACACTACTTCCCGTACAGTGATGAGGTGGAAGAAAGAAGGCGTGAACCCTTCTAGCCACCACCGTGAAAAGCTGGAGAAAATTGCCTACATTGACCGCAAGTTGAGGCAGGTTCTTAAGCCCGAGGGGGTTGAGCGCTGGCTGCATGCATACAACGACTCCTTAGGGGGGAAACGTCCTCTTGATCTTTTGGCCAAGGGACAATACGACAAGCTTCTCGCTGCCGTAGCTCAGCTAGAAGAAGGCGTCTTCGTCTAATTGCTCCTAGCCCAACTGATCCGCCAGCCAGTCGAACATATAGGAGTAGGCCTGGGCGCGGTTGTCACCCATGCAGTGGGCCGAGCCGCCCTCGTTGGCCTGCCAGATCCTTAGCTCTTTGGGACAGCGCGCTTCGGTATAGGTTTTATGGGCCGCAGCCGGGGAGACGATGAAGTTGCCCCTGCGAAAACATTCGTTAACGTCGGCCCCTTCCTGTATCGCCTCATCAATGAGGCGCTGAACCAAGAAAGACCAGGGGCCATTGTTAGGGTAGTACCTATACATCTGGGCTTTTCCTCCTTTGCGTGTCCGTGCTCGTGGCTCTTGCTCGTGGAGAGAGGCAAAATCGGACCGGATGCTTCGACTTTTGATTTTTCCGAACACGAGCACGAACTTGGTAGATTTAGATCCCGACTTGTGTTCTCATATCGCAAACTAAGCGGAAGGAGAAGGGCAAATGAAAAAGATCGGCTTCTGCTTCGTCAACCCGGCGCCCCAGATCCAGCCTGTCCATGTCACTACTGCAGCCAAAAAATGCGAGGAGATGGGACTCCACTCGTTCTGGACTATCGACCGGATCGCCTATGACAACCTGGAGCCTTTCACGCTCCTCGCCGCTGCTGCGGCGGTCACCAAGAAAATCAGGATCGGCACCTCGGTCTTTCTAGCCGGATTAAGACACCCCGCGCTTTTGGCCAAGAGCGTGGCTACTTTGGATTTCCTCTCCAGCGGGCGCGTGACGCTGGGCATCGGCTTCGGTAGCCGGGCGAATGATTTCGCCGCGGTGGAGCTTCCTTTCGAACATCGGGGAGGCCGGGCAGAAGAGGCGATCAAGCTGGTCAAGAGACTCTGCAGCGAAGAGGGTGTGACGCACAAGGGGAGGTTTTTTCAGGTGGAGAACCTCACCATCGGCCCGCGGCCGATTCAATCTCCCCATCCTCCCATCTGGATGGGAGGAAGCGCGGATGTCGTGCTAAGGCGCGTGGCGCGGCTTGCCGACGGTTACATCTGCGGCAGCTCCGCTATCCACGATTTTCCCTCCGTTTGGGAGAAGATCTCCGGCTTTGCTGTCTCGGCTGGGCGCGATCCTGAAAAAATCGAAAAGGCCGGTCTCACCTTTATAGCGATTGATGAGAACAAGGCAAAGGCAGTGGATGCCTGTGAGGCCTATCTCCAGCGTTATTACGGAGCGGTCAGGATGGATGTTGAAAAGCATCTCCTCGTCGGGCCGCCCGAGGCCTGCGCTGAACGCATCCGCTCTCTATTCTCTAAAGGTCCAGATACTCTCATCATCGGCGCGGCTATCGCCGATCTCAAGCAACTCGACCTTCTCGGGGAAGGGGTTCTGCCCTTGCTCAAGCCCTAAGACGGTCCCGCTCAACGCGTTATGACCAGGGTCGTGCCGGTCACGGCGCAGAGCGCGCCCAGCACCACCCGGAGCGTGATCATCTCCAAATCCCTGAGAAAAATGGCAGAAAGGATGAGAGAAAAGACAGGGTTGCTCGCCACCAGCGGTTCCACAACAACCACGTTGCCAAAACTAAGGGCGTGAAATACCGACAGCGTGGCCGCCGTATTGGCAACCCCCCCGGCAAATAACCATCCCCAGTTGGCGCGTGACAATATGAATACCCGGCGTCCCCCTCGTGCCTGGAGCAGACACACGGAAAAGACAAAAGCCGTCGTCGCTGCGACGGGCGCCGCCATGAACGGAACATTGCTCACCATTAAACCGAGCTTTCTGAGATTACTCGATATTCCAAAGCCCAAGGCCGCCACGACCGGGTAAAATAAATCGACGCGGCGCCATTGAACCTGTCCCCCATGGGAGCTTGAGAGAATTGCGATGCCACAGATCACAAGGGTTGTGCCCAGGAAGTTCTGAAGCGTCCAGACCTCCTTCAATAAAAACACGGCCAACAGGGATGCGAACATCGGATAGGAATTGGCGATCGGTGCAGCACGGGCCACGCCGACTTTTTCAATCCCCACATAGGTTAAGGTGCGACCCAGACCCGGGGCGAAGATGCCGGCCGCGAGGAAATACCACACGGCAGGCGTCCAGAGAGTCGCTAAAGGAACAAAAAACGGCAACAGCAGCCAGAGAATAAGCGCTGTCAGGCCGAGGGAGACAAAAGAGCCGGTGATGGCATTCGACGTCACCAGACCCCGGCGGATCAAAACATGGGAAATGGCAAAACAGAGGGCAGCCTGAAGGGAAAAATATTCAGCCATCTGCCCGTGCGAGCGCCTGTCTCAGTTTGTCCTCACTGTTTCCCCATGCCTTTGGACCATTCGAAGTCCCTGTTGGTGTAGGCTTCCGCAGGCATAAGGGACTTCACGCCCCGCTTGGCCAACTCTTCCTCGAACTTCTTTCTGATAAAGGAGTCCTCATCAGGGTACTCAATCTGGTCTTTGGCTCGATCTTCGATCTTCTCCGCGTGCCCGTGGAACTGCATGGGAGGATGCAGAGCGAGGTATCGTGCTGTCGTGGCCCCTGCGTTGAAGTGCTGGTGGAACCAGCGGTTGGGGGGAACGAACAAGCTGCACTCATGCCAGGGGACGACGATTTTTTCTTTACCTTCTTCCCACATGATCGAGTAGCCTTCACCCGCGGGGATGATGATGGCGCGCCCGGGGCCGTGACGGTGAGCCTTCTTGTAGGTCTGGGAGGTGAAAACTGACATGTGCGCCGACACCTCCGAGTCAGGGAACTGAATAAAAACGCTCTTGCCTCCGGCCCCGCGCCTAACGTTCGTGTCCAGTTTATCCCAGGCCCTCATGTCGGGGAAAAAATTCCCGTACCAGTAAAAGCGCAATCCCAGGGCCTCGTCCATCTCCGGAGACTCCAGCATTTTCGCTTCAGAGTAAAAATCTTCCTGATTCGAAAGATCATCCGGAGTCACACGGGGGTTGTTGAAGAAAAAGTCGGGATCGGGAACGGCCGACAAACCCAGCGGAAAGTAGCTATAGTGAAGCAGCCGCACGGGCTTGTCCCCCTGCATGTTGCTGAACTGGTGGTGCGTGCCGTGGGGAATCAAAAACATGCTGTGCTGCTGCCACTCAAAACTCTTCTTAGTGCTGCTGCCATCATACCAGATGGTCGTCAGACCTCTTCCGGAAACCACGTACACGACTTCATCGAGAGAAAACTTAAGCGGGCGCGTGGTTTCGCCCGCGGGAATCTCGGTGATGCGGGTGGAACTCACCCCTTCCTGTCCCATCAACTGGATGAAGGCGGTTTTGCACTGGCGCTCCTCCCACCAGCCGACTTCCACATTCCTCAAATCTTCCACAAAAAATCCTCTGTGGACGAGGACGCCTGTGTATTCCATCCAGCAGTCGTAGGTGAACTTTTTGCTCCACATGGTCCGTTGTGGTTTGAATGCAGGCTTTGCCATAGGTACTTCTCCTTCGCTATCGCGATTTCGTCCTAATTCAACTTGGTCCCCGGAAACATCAGAGACTTAACGGTTACGGGAATGACCTCTGTGATCCCCATGGGCTCGCCAATGTCAATGTAGTCCAGGTCGCCCACCTCGATTCCATCAATGGCGATGACCTCCCGGTCGATCTCGAGCTCCTCTTTCAAAATGCCGCCAAGCGATTTTGCGACATCGAGGTCCAGGGCAAGATAGAGAGGGCTCTTGTCGGGTTCCGAGCTTTTGCAGATGGCAGCCACTCCCTCCGCCACCTCCCTTATAGTTTTATAATCCAGTTGTTCGTCGAGAGACAAGGATAGGGCAAGTCCGGAGGCAAAAGAGGCAAGGTCGAACTTCGCGAGCGACTGCTTCAAGGCCTCGAGCACGGGCCGGCCTTGCTTTAACGGTGCCCGGACAACCTTCAGGCCGAAGACCGGCAAGACCCCAGGGTTCGAGATGTAACTCGTGTTCCCGCTTGCCTGTACGGTATATTCCCCGGCCCCGATAACCGTGGCCCGAATTCCTTCAGCCGGCTCCCCAAGGAGGCTCTTCTTGGGAAGCTTTTTCAGGCAGTCTCTGACATTTTTGCCGAAGATGGGGCCGACATCTCCATAGGAGGTCCGGTCGCGGTCGTAAACATGCTCTGAGACGCCTCCCGAGAACACAATGGTGTCGATCTGACTGAGCCCACCGTAGTTCTTTAACGGGGCCGTCACCATGAGCTGTCTGGCGAGCGGAGAAGAGATCCCACGCTCGATCAGCTCAAAAAGGATCTTTGCCATCAAAGCAGCGAAGTCCTCTTTTTGCTTCTTGGTAATTTTCTTGCCGATTTCAACGCGGGAGCCGAGCTCGGTCATGAGGGTTCTTCCGGCATCTTCGATTCGCGTCACCACGTTGGAGTCGTCAAAGGCGATCAGACGAGCCCCGACGTTGATCGCGGCCGTTTGCGTGACAATTCCATTTTCAACCAGCGCGAATTTCGTGGTGCCGCCTCCCATGTCCACATTGAGGACGGTCTTGTGCCCGGCCTTCGAGAGATCGACGGCCCCGCACCCATACGCGGCGAGGAGCGCCTCGTGATTGTGACCCGCCGCCGCGCAGATGAATTTTCCCGAATACTTGGCAAAGTATTCCACGATGGGCTGGGCGTTCTCCTTTTTGAGAGCCTCCCCGGTGATAATGACTGCTCCAGTGTCGATATCTTCCGGGACGACACCGGCCTCTCCGTAAGCCTCTTCAATGAATTGCCTGACTTTCCCTATGTCAATCAGAGTGCCGGAAAGATAAGGGGTCAGCATGATCTTGGAACGGAATAGCACCTTTCTTTCCGCGACCTTGAAGCGCGCCGAGAGCGATGCTCCTTCACGTCTCAGGATCAGTTGAGAGAAAACCAAATGGGACGTCGAAGAGCCGATGTCGATGCCCACGCTTTTGAGCGTGAACATCTCCAGCCCTTCAATGTCTTCTATAATAGTGTCTGGCCCTATCTCCGCGAAATCTTCGTGGCCATGGCCTTCGTCGAGATCGTGCATGAAATTACCTCTTTTCGACCAAGCTGAACCCGCATTACCGCTTCCCCATGGCCTTGGACCACTCGTACTCCCTGTTGGTGTAAGCTTCATCAGGCATGAGGGACTGAACCCCCCTTTTGGCGAGCTCTTCTTCGAACTTTTTCCTGATCCAGGGATCCTCATCGGGGTACTCGATCTGATCTTTTGCCCGGTCCTCAACCTTCTCTGCGTGTCCGTAGAATTGCATCGGGGAATGCAGGGCCAGGTACCTGGCAGGCTCGTCGCCGACATTGAAATGCTGGTGGAACCAACGGTTGGGTGGGGCAAAAAGGCTGCACTCGTGCCAGGGGGCAACGACTTTTTCTTTTCCTTCTTCCCACATGACCGAGTAGCCTTCACCTGCCGGGATGATGATGACGCGTCCGGGGCCGTGGCGGTGGGCCTTCTTGTAGGCTTGGGCCCCGAAGAGCGACATGTGGGCAAACACTTCCGAATTTGGGAACATAATAGCAACGCTTTTGCCGCCGGCCCCTCTTCTCTTGTTGACATCGAGTTTATCCCACGCCCTCATATCGGGGAAAAAATTGCCGTACCAATAAATGGTTCTACCCCAAGGATTGGAACTTGCTGGCTGCTGCACCATCTTCGCCTCCGAGTAGTAGGTATCCTGCTCCGCCAAGTCATCCGGGCTGGCGTGAGGATTGTTAAAGAAGAAATCGGGATCAGAAATGGCTGACATGGCGAGCGGAAGGTAACTGTAATGGAGCAAGCGCACGGGTTTGTCTCCCTGCATGTTGCTGAACTGGTGCGTGCAACCGTGCGGGATCATAAATAGGCTGTGCTCCTGCCACTCGAAGCTTTTCTTTGTGCTGCTGTTGTCGTACCAGATGGTCGTCAAACCCCGCCCGGTGGCGACATAGACAATCTCGTCCAGAGCGAATTTTAAAGGCGGCAGCTTCTCCCCTGGAGGAATTTCGGTCACGCGCGCCGAGCTAACGCCCTCCTGTCCGGCAAGCTGGATGAAGGCGGTTTTGCACTGGCGCTCTTCCCACCAGCCGACTTCAAGTTTTCTCAGGTCCTCAATATAGTAGCCCCTGCGGATGGGAACTCCGAGGGATTCCATCCAGTAATCGTAGGTGAACATTTTGCTCCACATGGCCCGTTGGGGCTTGAACGCAGCTTTTGCCATAAAATGCTCCTTTGCTTATCTTCTTGCCTCTTTGCCCGCGACCTGCAGGCGCACCAGGGCACGGCGCAGGGCCGCCTCGGCCGCGGCGAATTCTTTATCTTCACCACTTAACTCTTCCACCCTCTTCTCCGCCCTCTCCCTTGCGGCGCGCGCCCGCTCGGTATCGATCTCGTCGGCGTACTCCGCGGCGTCCGCCAGAACGGTCATCACGTCGTCCAGCACCTCGGCGTATCCCCCGCTGATCGCCAGATGGTGCCGCTCCGCGCCCTGTTTATAGCTCATCTCGCCCACCGCTAACAGCGTCAGAAACGAGATGTGCTTAGGGAGAACACCGAACTCGCCTAAGACGCCGGGGCCTGTGGCTTCATCGACCTCCTCATCGAGGAGGAGCCGACTCGGTGTCACTAGTCTCAGTCTGATTTTCTCTGCCATGACTGAATTAAAGGCACTAGGCATGAGGCAACAGGCAAGAGTAGAAATCCCATCCTACTGCCTAGTGCCTACTGCCTGTTGCCTTCTTCTATGCCGCCGCCAATTTCTTCGCCTTCTCCAGGGTCTGCTCGATCGCCCCGACCATGTAGAAGGCCTGCTCCGGAATATCGTCATGCTTGCCCTCGACGATCTCCTTAAAGCCGCGGATGGTGTCTTTGAGCTCTACGTACGCCCCGGGGGCACCCGTAAAGACCTCGGCCACATAAAACGGTTGGGAGAGGAAGCGCTGGATCTTCCGCGCCCGGGACACCGTGAGTTTGTCCTCCTCAGAGAGCTCATCCATACCGAGAATCGCAATGATGTCCTGCAGGTCTTTGTAGCGCTGGAGAATCACTTGCACCTGGCGCGCCACACCATAGTGCTCTTCCCCGACCACGCGCGGATCCAAGATGCGCGAGGTGGAGTCGAGCGGATCCACCGCCGGGTAGATCCCCAGCTCAGCAATCTGGCGCGAGAGCACGGTGGTCGCATCGAGATGGGCGAAGGTGGTCGCCGGCGCCGGATCGGTCAAGTCGTCGGCCGGGACGTAAATCGCCTGCACCGAGGTGATCGAACCCTTGCGGGTAGTGGTGATGCGCTCCTGCAGCTCGCCCAAATCAGTGGCCAGTGTAGGCTGATAGCCGACGGCAGAGGGCATGCGACCCAGAAGCGTTGAGACCTCGGAATTGGCCTGGGTGAAGCGGAAGATGTTGTCGATGAAGAGCAGAACGTCTTTTCCCTCCTCGTCGCGAAAGTACTCCGCCAGCGTCAGCGCGGAGAGACCAACGCGCGCGCGGGCGCCCGGCGGCTCGTTCATTTGGCCGTAAACTAAAGCCGCCTTGCTGATAACCCCCGACTCCTTCATCTCCAACCAGAGGTCGTTCCCCTCACGGGTGCGCTCGCCAACGCCACCAAAGACCGAGTAGCCTCCGTGCTTCATGGCCACGTTATGAATCAGCTCCATGAGAATAACCGTTTTGCCGACGCCGGCGCCGCCAAACAGGCCGATCTTGCCGCCGCGCGCGTAGGGTGCCAGCAGATCTACGACTTTGATGCCGGTCTCGAATGCCTGAACCTTGGTCTCCTGATCGACAAACTCAGGAGTGGGCCGGTGGATCGGAAAACGCTTTTTCGTCTGGACCGGCCCCGCCTCATCCACCGGCTCACCGATCACGTTTAGGATCCGGCCCAAGGTCTCCGGTCCCACCGGCACCGTGATACCTTCCCCGCTATCCATCACCTCCATCCCCCGGACCAGTCCCTCGGTGGTGTCCATGGCGATGCAGCGGACCGTGTTCTCTCCTAAATGCTGCGCGACCTCAGCGACGAGATTCCACTGCCCGTCGCTGATGGCGGGGTTGGTGATCTTGAGGGCGTTGTAAATCGCGGGAAGCGAGCCATCCGAGAACTCGACATCCACCACTGCCCCCGTGACCTGAGTGATCCTTCCCATATTCATAACTTACTGCCCTCCAATCCTTACTTCAACGCCTCGGCGGTGGAAACAACCTCAAGAAGCTCCTTGGTGATCGAGGCCTGGCGCGCGCGGTTCATCTGCAAAGTGAGAGTGCTGATCATCTCCGCCGCATTGGACGTGGCGGAATCCATGGCAGTCATGCGCGCACCGTGCTCGCTGGCAGAGGCCTCCAGTAAAGCCCTGTAGATCGCCACCTCCACTACCTTGGGCAGCAGACTCGCGAGCAGCGCCTCCAATCCAGGCTCATAGAGATACTCAGTGGCCTGGCCCTCACCCTTTTCGCCCTCGGCCGCTACCGGAATGAGCTTTTCCAAGGTCGGCACTTGAGACAGGGCAGAGCGAAACCGGCTGTAGAGAATATAGAGCCCGTCGCACTCCTCCTTGAGAAAGCCGGCAATCATCTTTTGGGCCATCTCCGCGGCCAACTCTTCGGCTGGACGACCGCCGATATTGATATAGCGCTCGGCCATCTCCACCTTGCGCCGGCGGAAGTAGTCCACCCCCTTACGCCCGACCACGGCGAGTTGGATCTCTTTTTCCTTGCCGTGGCTGCGCAGGAACCCCTCCGCCGCCCGAATCAGGTTGGCATTGTAACCGCCGCAAAGGCCGCGGTCTGCGGTCAACAGCCATAGCTGCACCTTTTTCTCTTCCCCTACCGTGAGCAGCGGATGCGCCTCGGCGGAAACCCGCGCCGAGAGGTTCTTGAGCAACGCCGCCATCTTCTCCGCGTAGGGACGCGCCTGGAGCACCGCCTCCTGGGCGCGCCGGAGCTTGGCGGCAGAGACCATCTTCATCGCCTTGGTGATCTGCTGCGTGTTGCGGATCGAGCCGATCCGCTTTCTTATGGCCTTAAGCGTCGCCATGTCTCAGTTGCGAGTTCCGAGTGATGAGTATCGAGGACCGAGGCTTTACCCTCTTGACTGAGCACTCATTACTCAAAACTATTCTTTGAAGTTCGCGTTAAACTCCTCTAGGACTTTTTTCATCTTGGCGCGCAACTCCTCATTCAGCTCGCGTTTCCGGACAATCTCAGGAAGCAAATCCGGATGCCTCGACTCGACGAAGGCGTAGAGCTCCTGCTCGTATTTTTTGAGCGCCGAGACCGGCAGATGGTCGACAAAGCCGTTGGTCGCAGCGTAGATGATCAGGATCTGCTTCTGTACGGGAAGAGGTTCGTACTGGCCTTGTTTGAGGATCTCCACCAACCTGCTGCCACGGTTGAGCTGTCTCTGCGTCGCCTGGTCGAGGTCGGAGCCGAACTGCGCAAAGGCCGCCATCTCGCGGTATTGCGCGAGGTCCAGCCTGAGGCTGCCGGCGATCTGCTTCATCGCCTTAATCTGGGCGTTGCCGCCGACGCGAGAGACTGAGATGCCCACGTTGATGGCCGGACGGACGCCGGAGTAAAAGAGGTCGCTTTCGAGAAAAATCTGGCCGTCGGTGATCGAGATCACGTTAGTGGGAATATAGGCCGAGACGTCGCCGGCCTGAGTCTCAATGATGGGGAGAGCGGTTAGAGAGCCGCCACCGCGGGACTCGTTAAGCTTCGCGGCGCGCTCGAGCAAACGCGAGTGGAGATAAAAAACATCTCCCGGAAAGGCCTCCCTGCCGGGGGGGCGACGCAGGAGAAGAGAGAGCTGGCGGTAGGCCACGGCATGCTTGGAGAGGTCATCGTAGATTAAAAGGGCGTGGGCGCCGTTGTCGCGCATGTGCTCTCCCATCGTGCAGCCGCTATAAGGAGCGATGTATTGGAGCGGGGCGGACTCAGAGGCGGTGGCGGAAACAACAATGGTGTAGTCCATGGCGCTGTACTGTCTCAACCTATCCACTACCTGCGCCACCGTGGAGCGCTTTTGCCCGATGGCGACATAGATGCAGATAACATCGCCCCCTCTCTGATTGATGATGGTATCGATTGCCAGCGCTGTCTTGCCTGTTTGGCGGTCACCGATAATCAACTCCCGCTGGCCCCGTCCGATAGGGATCATCGCGTCAATCGCCTTAAGCCCGGTCTGCAGTGGTTCTTTGACGGGCTGGCGCGCCACAATCCCCGGCGCCTTGAGCTCGATCCTCCGTCTCTCTTTGGTGTCGATGGGCCCGCGACCGTCAATCGGCTCTCCCAAGGCATTCACCACTCTTCCAACCAGTGCCCTACCCACAGGCACCTCGGCAATCCTGCCGGTGCGCTTTACGGTATCTCCCTCTTTGATCATGTGGGTTTCGCCAAAGAGCGCAGCGCCCACATTGTCCTCTTCGAGATTCAGCGCCACGCCGTAGATCCGATGAGGGAACTCCAACAGCTCCCCGGCAGCCACCCGATCGAGCCCGTAGATCCTGGCAATTCCATCACCGGTGGAAAGGACCGTGCCCACTTCTTGAATTTCAACCGTCTTTTCGTAGTCTCGAATCTGCTCCTTGATAATCCGACTAATCTCTGCAGTACCTATTTCCACATGACCCTCCTCATGTTGCCTGGGGATGCCTCGAAGGGCCGACATGTCCTCGCTGCGCTCGGAATCGCAGATTTCAAATCTCAGATTTGCAATTTGAGATTTGAGATCCCGAAGGGCCAGCATCGGCCTTGAGAGGTATTTCCAGGCAATCTCCTCGCTCTTTAATAGCCGCGCTCGATGCGCTCTTTCATCTTTTCAATCTGAGTGCGCACGCTGGCGTCATAAACCTTACCTTCCAACTGAATCACTAAGCCGCCGATCAGCCCGGGCTCGCTCTCTTGCTGCAGGATCACCTCTTTCCCCGAGACCTTGCTGAGCGCCTCGCGTAACCGATCCAACATTGCCGCCTCCAAGGGGCCGGGAGAGACCACCTGCGCCTCCACGCGCCCTTTCTTTTCGTCCAACAGGCGGCGATACCCGGAAGCGATAGAGGGAAGGAAGGTCAAGCGATCCCGCTCTAGTAAAAGGGATAAAAAATGAAGCACAACAGGCGAGGTCTGCAAGGCCCGAGACACCTCCACAACCACATTTTTCCGACTCCCCAAAGGAAAGGCGGGGTTATTCAACACCGTCTGTAGGGCCGAGCCGACATAGGCCGCGACAAACCGTTCGAGCTCTTGGCCGATCTCGTCTTCTCCATGCTCTTCCAGCGCTAGCTCGAAAAGGGCCTTAGCGTATCTTCGACTTAAGCTCCCCTCGATCATCGCTGCGCCACTCCGCCTAAGAAGTCTTCCACCAACTGTTTCTGATCGCCCGCCGTCAGGTTATCTTGCACCAGCCGCTGCGCTGCCGCTTGGGCCAAGCGGGCAAACTCCTCCCGCAGCTTTTGCCGCGCCAATTTGATCTCCTGCTCCACGAGGAAATCAGCGTCAGTCTTAATCGTGCTGGCGATCTCTGCCGCCTCTCTCAGCAGCCTGGTCCTTTCCCGTCGCCCTTCCGCGCGCAACTCCTCTTGAATCGTCCCGGTCTCCTCTTCCAAGCGCGCCAGGCGGGCACGGTAATCTCGCGCCATTGCCTCAGCGCTCCGCTTGCTCTCGTCCGCCTCCCCCAGCGCCGCTACGAGCTCCTCGCGCCGGGAACGGAGATGGCCCTTAACCAGCGGCAGCACAAAGCGCTTGACGAGATAGAGAACAATGAGGAAGTTGATTAATGGAAAAATAAGCTGAGTCACCGAGGCTGCATGCTCCTCAACCCCCGCAGAAGAGGCCGCCCAGAGCTCAGAGACAAAGAGCATTGCGAAGAGTCTCATCCAACCTTCCTTCCAAGAATCTTTTCCGCCATCTGGCGCGCCATCGCTTCAGCCTCTCGCCCGGCAAGCTCCCGCCCTTTTTGCAACTCTTTTTGAATCTCCTCCCGGGCCGCTTCCAGCATCCTAGACGCTTCCTCTCGCGCTTGAGCCAACAGGCGCTCCCGCGCCTGGCGGGCCCCTTGCACGATTCCCTCCTTCATGGCACGGCCCTCATCTTTGGCTTTGGCAATTGCGTATTCGTACTCCTTCAGCAAACGCCCGCCTTCCTCCTTGAGCGCTGCGGCCTCGGCCTTGACTCCCCCGGTCCTTCGTTCCCTTTCCTCAAGCAGGCCGATGAAGGGCTTAAAGAGCAACCTGGTTAAAAGAAACCAAAAGACGAGAAAGGCAGCAACCTGAATGAGGATGGTATAATCTACTGTGATCATAGACTATCTGGGCGCCTGAGCATGCATATCATACCTCCCCAGATAACAGACCGTGCCAGACCCATAAAAAATGAGCCTACCTCCACGCGCCATCTGGAAAGGAACCTAGGATGTGGGGATGAGATGAACCGCGAACCGAAGCCTATTGTTCCAACTTGTGGCCAAGTTTCGGGGCCTCGCCTTCCAGGGCTGTCTCGTTACCCGATCTCGGCGGACTCAGGACTTCACGCTTTTCCCTTGCCCCTCCCATAGAGCAATAACCTTCAAACACCACACCCTCTGTGATGGTCAGCCGGGGGGCATCGATATTGCCCAAGAGCCGCGCAGGCGTTTCCAGTTCTACCTTTTCCTTAGCTGCCACATCGCCCTCTACCTTGCCACGGATAACAACCACTTTGCCCGAAATTTTTGCCCGGACCTCTGCCTCTTCTCCGATGGTCAGCATCCCGTGACACAGGACCTCCCCCTCCACACACCCATCAATCTTTGCCGGACCGTGAAAGGTCAGTTGCCCGGTCACCCGACTCCCTTTGTAGAGATAAGCAACCATCTCCTCGGTTGCAGATTCCGCCGGGGCTTCTTCTCCGGATTTTGCCGGACTCAAAGGTGGATGCGGGGGAGCCTCGGAGGGGTTCCTCTTCTCTCCCGGAGCGCGATCAAACCAAGCCATGATAACAAGATCCCCCCCCCTACGACACGGACAGAATTTTCCTATAGCATTGAGGGCGACCATTGTCAAAAGAGACCAGAGCGTTGAAAAAGATCCATCTACCATCAGTCTTGACTCAAAAACCCTGGCAAGCGTATATCTGGCAGGACGCCGGCCATACAAATTCGATGAAACATAAAAAAGTTACTGCCGGCAAGCCGGTCCAGCGCGTCATCGCTAGCGGAGGATCCATGGTAGAGAAAAAACCCGCGTACGGCTCCGACCTGATCGTCGATCTCCTCAAGGCTTTCACAATCGAATACGTCGCCCTCAATCCTGGAGCCTCTTTCCGAGGGCTTCACGACTCGCTGGTCAACTATGGCGGCAATAAGGCTCCGGAGATAGTCCTCTGCTGTCACGAAGAAATCGCTGTTTCCATGGCCTTTGGTTACGCGCGCGTCACCGGGAAGCCTATGGCTGCCATTGTTCATAACATCGTCGGTCTGCAGCACGCCACGATGGGAATCTACAACGCATGGAGCAGTCGCGTGCCGGTGCTGGTTCTCGGCGGCACCGGTCCCATGGACACGTCGCAACGAAGGTCGGGAGCCGACTGGGTGCATACCGCGCTGGTGCAGGCAGAGCAGGTAAGGAATTACGTCAAATGGGATGACCAGCCTGCAAGCATCGCGAGCATTCCTGAATCTTTCATCCGGGCTTACAGGCTCGCCGTGGCGGAACCCCAAGCGCCGGTTTACCTGTGCTATGACGCAGCGCTCCAGGAAAGTCGCATGACGGAAGAGATTCCGCTCCCTGATCTAAGCCGCTATCCGGCGCCTCTCCCGCTGCAGTCTAGCGAAGAAGGCTTTGAGAAGACTGTGCGCTGGCTCCTTGAGGCGAAGTGGCCTGTCATCGTGGCCGATTGCGTGGGCAGGACCGAGCAAGGATTCCATGCCTTGCTCGAACTGACGGAACTGCTCGCTATTCCGGTGCTGGACCGTGGAGGAAGGCTCAATTTTCCTTTTCTTCACCCGCTGAACCTGACCGGCGCCGAAGGGGCCGTCTTGGCGCGAGCCGACCTCGTTTTGGCGCTCGATGTAGCCGATCTCTTCGGCGCCCTGAGTGAGCGAAAAAACGATAGCTCTGACCGGATACCTCTGCCTCTTCTTTCTCCGGATGCCAGAGTTATCCACGTCAGCGTCAAGAATCTGCTGATCAAAAGCTGGGCCCAGGATTATGACAAGCTGGCTCAAGTGGACCTTGCGATTCAGGCGGAAACGCGCATCTTTTTGCCGGAGCTCTTGGGCCGGCTCAAGGACGAAAAGAGGGCCCTGGAAAAGATGGGAGCTGAAATCGAGCAACGGCGCGCCCAGATACAGACCATTCGGTCGGAACTCCAGGCCGCGCTGGCTGAAGAGACGAAGCAAAAGTGGGACGAAAAGCCCATATCGATGGCGCGGCTCGCGACCGAGATGGCGCAGGCTCTCAAAGGTGAGGACTGGGTCCTGACTCACAGTAGCAGCGGCCTCAAGGAAAAGCATTTTTTGGACTGTCGCCACTTTAACCAGTTTGTGGGGCGACGCTGGCATGGCGGCGTGGGCGTGGGACTGCCGATTTCTTTAGGTGCGGCCCTGGCGCTGAAGCATTCGGGGAAGCTCTGCGTCGGCGTTCAGCCGGATGGAGACTTTCTTTTCGGCCCGAGCGCTCTCTGGACCGCTTCCCATTACGACATCCCCCTGCTGATGATCGTTTTCAATAACCGTTCCTATTACAACGATGAAGAACACCAGCGCGTCGTCGCTTTGGACCGCCACCGCCCGGTTGAAAACCGAACTGTCGGGATTCGATTGGAAAGGCCCGAAGTAAACTTCGCCACCCTGGCTCAGGCGTACGATATCCAGAGCTTCGGGCCTGTGACTGAGCCTGGAGAGCTCGGCGACGCCTTAAAAAGAGCGCTGCGAGCGCTAAAGGACACTGGACGGCCGGTCCTTTTAGATGTCATCATGCAAAACCGTTAAAGAGTTGAGATTCACAAAAAAGGAATTGCCACACCAAACTGTCATTGTAACTGCTTTTAGGTACTATATTGATAAAGTGTCCTATGTTGAATTGTTCTACGGTCGGGCATCAGTATCTTCGGGCGATCAGGATGCCATCTCAAGCTCACTGACCAGGGGCGCCACGTTATCCACCCTCTCGATGCCTTTGAGCTTCTGTTCCAATTCTAGCACTTTCTCTTGCGTTGCCCGCAAGCCTGCCAGCGCACGGAACTTCTGCCGCAATTCCTCCTCATCCATCAGGGGATAGCCCGTCTCCTGGGTGAGTACACTCCCTCCCCGGGTCAGCACCCGGAGCTGGATATCGAGGCGCTGTCCTGGAGTTGCCAACCCCGGCTGGGGCAGGAGCGTGACGCGCTCCTTGAAGGCTCCCACGTGCGGGTCCTGAGAGTAACGCTCTTCATGGATGTGCTGAAATGTCACATCCCCGAAGACCGCTGCCAGGGAAAGAACCGTGGGCATATGAACCGACGGGTGCTCCAGAGTGGTCACCGTATGAAAGGCGCCCCGGGAGAGACTTACCTCCACGCAATCAATATCCTGAGCCCGGATTTTGTGTTTTTTCATAATCTGCAAGAACGCCCAGAGCGCCGGCTGGTTCGGGCCCCCCACGGGAAACCTCTTGTAGGCAACCTGCCGCATCAGGTAGGTTTCCCCCAACTCCTCCACTACATGTTTCCCCAAATCGGCGGCACCGGCGAAGGCATCAAAGAGGCCGTGCTCCTGAGTTAAGACCTCGGGAGGCCCGTGAAACCCTCGCCGGGCCAGCAGGGCAGCCAAAGTGCCCCCATAGGCCGCTGCACCGCGCTGGAGAGACTTAGAGTCGTGGGTGGGATCGTGGTACACGGAGTTCAGCCCACAGGCGTGGCAAGCTGCTAACCCGAGCGCGTGCTCCATTTGACGAGCGTCCAGCCCCAGGAGGAGACCGGCGGTGACCGCGGCTCCCATCGCGGCACCCACAGTGTCAGCGAAGTTTCGCCGTGCGTGATCCACGGCGTGAAGCAGGATGCTGATCGTGCGGGCCGCCATCTCGGAGCCCACAGCCAGAGCTCTCAGAAACTCAGGGCCGGAGGCACCCACATACTGGCCCATGCATAAGGCCGTGGGCACCGTCACGGCAGCAAAGTGGCCGGTGCCTCTTTGCCCGGTAGGATCCACCTCATCACCGTGACCGATGGTGCCGTTAGCTAGGGCGGCATGCAACACCGACGTCTTCACTGGATGCCCCACGATGCTGCACTCCTGGCGTCCCCCAAGGGCCTTCACCAACTCCACAACCGGCAGACAGGTAGGCAGGGTAGAGCAGGCAATAAGCCCCCCCACCATGTCATAGAGGAGGGTCACCGTTTCCTTGCGCACCTCCTCAGGCAGGTCCTGATAGCTGGTAGAGCACGCCCACTCACAGAACCGCGCTGTCGGACCTTGCGCAGTCGCCATCACGACTCTCCCCTTTCTCTGTGAACTCCAAATGGCCTTCTTAGAGGTTCGCTAAGAGGCTATAAGTGGAATCTTCCTGCTAGGAGTGAGATTGGGAAAAGAGCGGTGCCATCTTCCACCGCGGGATCTTCATTTCCCTAAGATTTTTTTCATCCGCTCGATGACTTCTGGCGGCTGGTTAATCACTTCCTTTGCCAGGGCTTCCAACCTTTCGCCACTGATCGGATTTATTTCCCACTGCCTTTTTTTAGCATCTGCTAAAAACTCTGGATCTTGCAGCATCTTTGCGTAGGCCTCGCGCAAAACCGTGATCCGATCCGCAGGAATACCCGGGGTTCCCACTATTGGCCGACCGAAAGTACCTGGAGAAAGGATTACCGTAGCAACCGACCTGCTAGCCTCGGGGATCTTCTCCGTCTTCATCAGCTCCCAGATCGTAGGCGTATCAGGTAGCCTGTGATCCCGTTTTGCCCCTCCCTGGACAAGCATCCGAATGAATCCGGTCTTAGCCCACGTCCGTGAGGGGTCGCGACCGAACAGAGCGTTGATGGTCCCGCCACGGCATTGAACCTCATTCCTCTCTATTGCCAAATCCAGCTCGCGCCCCCCTGGGTAGCCGGTGACGACGTTAAATTTCACGCCGAACACATCCTCCAAGAGCTTCGGAAAATAATAGGTCGAGGATCCAATTCCTGTGGAGCCGCACCGCGGCGGCTCGCTGGCTTTGCGGATATCCGCCAGAGTCTTATAGGGCGTGTCTGACCTTACGGACAGTACCTCGTCGTTTTCCTCGGGCGAACCGATCCAGGCAAACTTGGCCCAGTCAAACTGAACTTCTTTGCGCCCGCGAAGTTGTTCGAAATAGACGGCTGGCAGAAATGCCCCGAGGGTGAGTCCGTCGGGCTTGGCAATGCTGTAAACGTAGTTAGCCGCGATAACATTGCCCCCGCCAGGCATATTCTGCACAATCATATCTGGATTGCCGGGAATGTGCTTAGGCAAATATTGGGCAACGGTACGGGCATACAGATCACTAACCGCGCCTGCAGCAGCCCCGACCACGATTTTCACTTGCTTCCCCTTATAGAAATCGGTCTGAGCTTCAACTCTCGAAACAGCCAGGAAAAAAACGAATAGAAAAAAGATTGTCTTTTTCATACACTCTACCTCCGTTTCTTCTTGGAAAAATATTTAGCCTCTAACTCTGCCAGCTTTGCCAGGCCGGCCGCCTCCCATTCCCACGCCTTGCCACCCGTAAAAGGAGTATCAGGGCTCTTGTCGACAAACTCATACCAGGCCGCAATCCCCTTCCTTTGAAACTCTCGTAAGAAAGACCACGCGGCAGCCTTGATCACGTAGTCGGGAAGAAAAGTGTACCAGGCGGCATTCAACCCCAAAGCCTTGTGTTCTTCCAATGTCAAGGCCCGGGGGAGACGACCCTTCATGGCGGAAAAAAAACCTTTAACCACTTTGCGTGCTTGCTTGATCTCCTCAATCGAGTGAGGCGCCTCAAATTGCACCCAGTCCACGCCAGCCTCTTTCTCGTAGAGCCGCAGCCGCTTTAAGGTCTCAGCCAACCCGCCCCCAATCGCGTCGCGCGCATAGCACTGGCTCATGATGACAAAATCGGGGTCTAACTCGTCCTTCATATCCACTGCCGTCCGATACCGCGCCACGGCCTCTTCACGAGAGACGATTGCGATACCCGCTGAAAGGGTGCGACGTTTTTGCTCCAACGGCTGATCGTCGAGCCGCAGGCCCGCGAGGCCAGCATCAATGCACTCTTGCACTAAGCGGCGCACAGCCATGATCCCGCCGTGGCCGGTATCGCCGTCCAGAATGACTGGAATCTTGACACTGCGGGCGATCCATTTTCCGATTTCCACGCATTCCGACATTGATAACACACCCAGGTCTGGCAGACCGGTATGGTTTCCTCCAGTGATGTTGGTTCCGACAAAACAGGCTTCGACCCCGCTAGCTTCCATGATTCTCGCATGAAAGGCATTGGGCGCCCCCAGAACGGCGAGGACTTTATCTTTGCGATGAAGTAGCTTTTTGAGTTTAGTCGTAGGCTGAGTCATCAGGATGCCTCCCCAAGATGCTGGCGCTCTCTATATAACTACCGCGCTGTCTCAGCCAAATAGCGCTGGCGAGCAAACTCCAGGAGCCCGCCGCTTTGAAAAATTTTCTCAATCAAGGGCGGGAATTTGCGCAACGCCACGCTGGCGCCCGTAGCAGGGTTCCGCACAAGCCCCTGCGCGTAGTCAACCTCCAGGGTCTCTCCATCCTTTACAATGCCCGACACTCCTGGGGCCATAAAGATCGGCATGGCCCGGGAGATGTTGTTGCGCAAGAATAAGCGGGACACGGACTCCACCACAACAGCCGCGATACCTACCTCACGAAGCACCAGACCCGGACGACTAGAGCCGCAACCAAAGTTCCGCCCCGCCACCAGGATGTCCCCTGGTTTGACCTCCTTGGGAAACTCCGGCCGATACGACTCCATCGTGTGCTTCTTCAATTCCTCCATAGTGGGATACAGGTAATAGGGGTTGATGGCATCGGTATCCACCGAGTCTCCGAATTTCCAGACGCGACCCCGTATCACCTGGTTCAGATCAAAGCTCACGGAACACCTCCCTTGGGTTCACGATCTCTCCGGCCACCGCTGCAGCGGCAACGGTGAGCGGACCGGCAAGATAGATTTCGGCATTCAGGCTGCCCTTTCGCCCTTTATAGTTCCGTGTGGTTGCGGTGATACAAACCTCTCCATCGGAAAGGAACCCGACCTTCGGCTGGCAGACGCCGCACCCCGGGGTCACAACCTGAGCGCCCGCCTCCACGAGCCACTCCACTAACCCCGCCTTTAGACATTGGAGATAAACCTGTTGGGAAGCGGGTGAGATGATAAAGCGCACCCCCTTTGCCACCTTGCGACCCTTAAGTATCCGGGCTGCAATCTCAATGTCCTCGAAGCGGCCATTGGCACAAGAGCCGATCTGCGCCTGGACAATTTTGATTCCTGTCACCTCATCCACGGGGGCCACGTTGCCGAACTGGTGGGGCTTGGCTACCATGAAGGGCATCTCGTCTACATTCAGTACGATCTCTTTTTCGTACTCGGCGTCCGGGTCGGCCTCCAAGGGTTCGTAAGGCTTATCTGTGCGACCCCGGAGAAATTCGCGAGTCCTCTCGTCAGCCGGGAATAAGGCAAACTTGGCCCCAACCTCCACTCCGTGGGCGGAGAGGCACATCCGGCTAGCAATGCTGAGCTGGGGAACAAGGGAGCCAGTGTACTCAACGGACATGCTTCCCGCAAAATCGTCACCGTATTTGCCCGCCAGGTAGAGAATGATGTCTTTGGCAATGGGGTAGTTAGGGTGATGGCCCTCCAAGACAACCTTCACTGAATTCGGCACCTGGAACCACAGCTCACCGAACAGAAGCACATAGAGCGTGTCTACCCTGGAGATCCCGGTGCTCCCAACGTTAAGTGCACCGTAGCTAATAGTGTGCGAGTCATTCCCCACCACCAACTCACCGGGACGCGCCAGGCCGTAGTCAGCCATCATCTGGTGAGCGATGCCCGGCTCGGCATCATGAAAGCACTTGATGCCTAACCGCTCTACGTGCCGGCGCATGAGTTGGTTTGCATCAGCCAGCTCCTGACTGAGGGCCGGCTGGTGGTGGTCCAGCAAGATAAAGATCCGATCTGGGTCCCACACCCGCGGCAAGCCCTCCGGGAAGCCCGCCTGCACCGCCAGTTGGTGCACCGGCTCGACGAAGTTGTAGTGACTCATCGCGCCATCAATCCTGGCCTCAACAATATCCCCGGCTTTCACCGGGACCCCAGCTAGGTTATGCCGGGACAAGAGCTTCTCCGCCATGGTTTGGCTCACGACCTCACCCCCGCTTGAAAATTCTGCCTAACTTTTCTCTGGCGCAGGGCAAATTACTACTTCCCAACTTGCATTACAATAGCCTACAAACACTTGACACTTTCACGAGCAGAATGATACGGATCTCGAAGGAGGAAAATTGGTGGAAACGGTGAACTACGACGTGGTTGTAGTCGGGTTGGGGAATGCAGCCCAGGCGGCGGCAGTTGCCGCCCATGATGCCGGGGCCAAGGTTTTAGTCCTGGAAAAGGCTCCGGAAGGCAAGAAAGGCGGGAATTCGTGGTACACCGCCGGTGCTCGGTTTCGCCACACATACAATGGTATACCTGACGCAAAACCTCTCTTACCGGACGTGCCAGAAAGCGAATGGCAGAAGATTGACCTCGTTCCCTACACCAAGGACGATTTTTACGCGGACGTGATGCGCGTGACCCGGGGAAAGGCAGTGCCCGAGCTGGCGGCACTGTTGGTGAACGAGTCTTACCCCACGGTTCTGTGGATGCGAGAATTAGGCATCCACTGGGAGATCCAGTACAGCGCTGCAAATCCGGAAGGCGGACGCCTTCGCTTCCATCATGGCTGTGAGTTCCTTCGTGCCAAAGATGGAGGCGCTGGGCTGGTCAATATGTGGTATCGCATCCTCCAGCAGAGGGGAATCAACGTCCGGTTCGAGACCGCGGCCATTCGTCTCATCACCGACGACAGGAATTGGGTCTGTGGCGTAGTTGCTCAGAACCCCGAAGGGCTCGTGGAGATCCGCTGCAAAGGCGTGGTTCTTGCTGCCGGCGGCTTCCAGGCGAGCCCCGACCTGCGTGCTCAGTACCTGGGAAGCGGCTGGGATCTGGCCAAGGTGCGGGGCACCAAGTACAACACGGGAGACGGAATCAAGATGGCGTTAGAGATCGGGGCGCAGCCGTTCGGCCACTATAGCGGCGGTCACGCGACGCCCATCGACGCCGATGCGAACGACTATGAGGCGGCGTTCTTCGACCTGGGCAGCCGGCGCCATGCAACACAGCGCTACGGCTGGACCCTTGGGATCATGGTCAATACCGAAGGCCGTCGTTTTCTGGACGAGGGCGAGGATTTTCGTGCTTATACCTACGCAAAAATAGGGGCGGAGATCCTCAAACAGCCAGGCGGCATCGCTTACCAGATCTTTGACGCTAAGGTCAAGGGGCCTCTCGGTCGCCTGGACTATGAAGGGGCGACACCCGTGTCGGCCAACTCCATCGCTGAGCTAGCCGAGATGCTCGAGCTCAACTCGACTGTCCTGATGCAGACCGTTCAGGAGTTCAACGACGGCGTCATGGAGGACCGTCCTTTCAACGAAGTGATCCACGACGGTAAAGGGACAAAAGAAGTCTATCCCCCGAAATCCAACTGGGCGCAAAAGATTGATACACCACCCTTTCTGGCGTATGCCACCACCTGCGGGCTGACATTCACCTATGGCGGCCTGAAGATCAACCCCCGTTGCGAGGTACTTAACCGGCTGGATCGGCCCATCCCGGGCCTTTATGCGGCCGGAGAGTTGACCGCCGGGTTTTTCTATTACAATTACCCCGGCGGCACCGGGCTTACACGGGGTGCTGTAACCGGGCGCATCGCCGGAAAGAACGCCGCCGCCCGGTTGAAAACCGAACTGTCGGGACTCGATTGGAAAGGCCCGAAGTAAACTTCGCCACCCTGGCTCAGGCGTACGATATCCAGAGCTTCGGGCCTGTGACCGAGCCTGGAGAGCTCGGCGACGCCTTAAAAAGAGCGCTGCGAGCGCTAAAGGACACTGGACGGCCGGTCCTTTTAGATGTCATCATGCAAAACCGTTAAACAGTTGAGATTCACAAAAGGGGTATGACTACCTTGCGTTGAGGCCAGCCAGGACTTTCTCAGCGGTGATCGGCAACTCGCGCATGCGCACGCCGGTGGCGTCGTAAACAGCGTTGGCAATGGCAGCGGCCACAGGCACGAGCGGAGGCTCGCCTAAGGCTTTGGCGCCGTAGGGCCCGATCGGGTCGGGAAGGTTGAGCAGAACCGGCTCGATCAAAGGCACATCAATCAGGTTGGGTATTTTAAAGCTGTCCAGGTTGAGCGCCTGCGGCGCGCCGCTTTCCGGGTCGAGAGGAATCTCTTCCATCAGGGCGTAGCCGAGTCCTTGGACCACGCCGCCCACGATCTGCCCATAAGCAGTCTCCGGATTGACCACGCGCCCGGAGTCGTGCACCGCCACATACCTGAGAACCCGGATCGCGCCGCTGTCGGGATCCGCCTCAACCTCGGCGAAGTGGGCTGCAAAGGAGTTGATAATATGCGTTTTGCTCCCGGCGCGCACGCTTGCCTGGCCGATGACTTCACGGCCTTCCCGCCGCGCGACAATATGGCTTAGGGGGAGATGCTGATCCGGAGCGCGGCGCACAAATACCATGCCGTCGCGGATCTCGAGCTCGCCGGCATCAACCTCGAGCAGGCGGGAGGCTGTCTCCAAGATTTGCAGTCTGGCATCCTTGGCCGCTCGCAGAGCCGCTAATCCGGAGGTAAAGGTCGTCGTGCTTCCCGACGTGCCGTGCGAAAAGGGAGTGGTTTCGGTATCGGCAAATACCCCTTTTATGTCGTCGAAGCGGAGTCCGAGGGTCTCGGCTGCAATCTGCATGAGGATCGTCCAGGCACCTTGACCAATCTCCATGATGCTCATGAAAAGCTCCGCAGTGCCGTCGGCTTTAACCTTGACGGTGGCCGACGAATTGGACTGACCGGTCTTGTAGATACAGCACGCCATACCCATGCCGCGGTATCTGCCGTTCACTTTGAGTTTTCTTGGCCCATGCGGCCGCGGTTTCCAGCCGATTCTCTTGGCGCCCTCTTCCAGACACTCCGCCAGAAAGTTACTCGAGAAGGGGATGCCTCCCTCAATCGGCTGCGGCGGGACCAGCTCCTCACCCGGCTGGTAATGTCCTGCCTGTCCCTCCGGCCGGACATGATTGCGCTTTCTAAATTCGAGCGGATCTATCCCAAGACGCTCGGCAGCCTCGTCCACCAGCGACTCAAGGGCGAAATGGGCCTGGGGCGCCCCCAGCCCGCGATAGGAGCCGGCCACCGGGCTGTTGGTGAAAGCCACTTTTCCTTCAAAACGGGCGTTGGCACATGTGTAGAGGTAAGTTAACCCGTGACCGAGGCGCTCCGCCACGCCGAATCCGGGCGCGTAGGGCCCGGTATTTAACACGCTCCTCGAATCGATGGCGATGATCGAGCCGTTGCGCTTAAGGCCCATCCGAATTCGGTTAACCGTCGCGTGGCGCCATTTGCCGAACCCCAGCTCCTCCTCGCGCGTGTATCCCATGCGCACGGGCCGCCCTGTTTTCCGCGCCAGCAATGCCGTGATCGCGGCAAGCCGCGTCTCGTCCTTGGCGCCAAAGCCCGCTCCCAAATACAGGCCGATGACACGGACCCCCTCGGGCGGCAGGCCAAAAACCTTGGCCAAGCGTCTGCGATCGCCGTAGACATTGCGGCTCGATTTCCAAACTGTCAGGCGTCCGCCCTGCCATCGCGCGACGCAGTAACGTGGCTCGAGCGATAGTGGGCTCGTTGCCTGAGTGCGATAAGTCCCTTCGACCACAACATCGGCTTCAGCCATGCCCGCCACAACGTCGCCCCGTTCCAGGAGGATCGGCTTCCTCCCGGCCACGTTCCTGCCTCCGCCGCGCACCAAAGGCGCGCCGGGTAGAACCGCCGCCTCCGCGTCCAGAACAAAAGGATGAATCTTGTATTCAACTTCAATCTTCCCCATCGCTTCCTCGGCGATCTCGAGCGTGTCGGCCGCGACGGCCGCCACTTCGTCGCCCACGTGGCGCACGACGCGGTTAAGAACGTAAACCGGCTGAACGGGGCTCTCCGGAACGCTCTCGTCACCTTCCTCAAACGGAGACTCGGGCGCATCGTGAAACGTCACCACCGCTCGCACGCCGGGCAGCGCTTCGGCTTTCGAAGCGTCGATCCCGACGATTTCGGCGTGAGGATAGGGGCTGCGTAGCGTCTTGCCCTGCAAAGCCTCTGCTTCCAGATAGTCAGCCGAATATCGGGCCTCGCCGGTGACCTTGTCACGCGCGTCGATGCGCGTGACCGATCTCCCGACCACCTGAAGTTGAAAAGGGGGTGGCGTCCGGGCCATCATCGGAAACGAGCGCCCGCAGAGAAAATCTTTAAGCCATTTCCTGACATAGGACGGACCGTTATTGCTGAGTTGCGGCTTCTGGAAAAGGGCACAACCATTAACTCCAAAAGGACCCCATGTCAATAGCAAAGCGGCGCTATCGGGTCAACTGGCGCGGCATCCATTCTTGACATCCTGCCATGAAAATGATTGTTTTTTAAATTCTAGGTCAGAATGGAGGACTTTTATGGCGAAGTTTCTCATAGCCGGTGAGCAGCAGGACTCGGAGAGCAAACAAGCTACCGAAGTTCGAAACCCCGCCACCGGCGAGGTCGTGGACACCGTACCCAAGGGAACTGTAAATGACGCCCGTCGGGCTATAGCAGTAGCCGCCGGGGCCTTGAAAAAATGGTCTGAAATGGCGCCGGCTAAACGCGGAGCCATTCTTCTCGAGGCCGGCCGGCTGGTAACCCAACAAGAAAAGGAGCTGGCAAACCTGCTCACGCGCGAGCAGGGAAAACCGATCCGTGAGTCGATTCTGGAAATCCGCCGCTTCGTGCACACCCTGGATCATTACGGCGGCATGGCGAAGTGCCTGCGCACCGGGGCCGTGGTGCTCGACAACGGGCGGCACGGTCTCATTTTGCGCAAGCCTCTGGGAGTTTGCGGCGCGATCGTGCCGTGGAACTTCCCCGTGTCGCTCATGGGCAACAAGCTGGGACCCGCCCTCTTGGCCGGCAATACGGTTGTGGTCAAACCGGCCGGGACGACCCCTCTGACCGCGCTTCGTTGTGTCGAGTCAATCGACAAAGCGATTCAGGAAGGAGGAGGTCCCAAAGGAGTCATCAATCTTGTCACCGGTCCGGGAAGCGTCGTTGGCGAGGAGCTGCTGGTAAATCCTACGGTGCGCAAAATCGGCTTTACCGGCGCAACCGACACGGGAAGACACGTCATGCAGTCCGCTGCCAAGGACTTCAAACACGTGACCCTGGAATTGGGCGGCAGTGATCCCATGATCGTCTGCGATGACGCGGATCTGGACCGGGCCGTCAGCGCTGCCTCCGTAGGAAGGTTTTTCAACTGCGGCCAGGCCTGTCTTGCTGTCAAGAGGCTTTACCTGTTCGACAAAATCGCCGACCTGTTCATGGAAAAACTGGTAGACAAAGTGAAAAAACTTCGGATCGGAAACGGCATCAAGCCGGACACGCTGATGGGACCTTTGCACACCGCGGAGCAGAGGCGGGAGGTCGAAGAACAGATCGAGGACGCGGTCAGGCGCGGGGCGAAATTGCTTTACGGCGCCCAGCGGCCTAAAGGCGGCGACTATGATAAGGGGTTCTTCCTGCAGCCTACGCTGCTCGCCGACGTCGACCCGGCTTCACGGATTCTGCAGGAAGAATGCTTCGGCCCGGCCCTTCCCATCGTCCAGGTTAAGGATCTGGATCATGCCATCGAGCAGGCGAACAACTCCATCTTCGGTTTGGGCTCATCGGTGTGGACGCGAGACATTAATAGAGCCATGCTGGCTGCGGAGCGGATCGAGGCCGGCTATACCTGGATCAACTCGGCGCAGATCATCTATGACGAATTGCCGTTCGGTGGAGTCAAACAAAGCGGCATCGGCAAGGAACATGGCAGCGAGGCGATCGAACACTATACGGAGGCGAAATCCGTGGTGATCGCGACGGAAACCCAATCCGAGGCCGGCGGCGGCGAATAGGCCCCTTTGGGGATTTCAAATCTCAAATGGCAAATTTCAAATTTAATCTGAGATCTGTAATTTGAGATTCCGAGCATAGCGAGGATATGGACCTTCCTGATATCTACAACGCAGCCACAACCTTCGTGGACGAGAATATCAGCCAAGGTCGGGGCAAAAAGACTGCGATCTACTATCTGGACCAGCGGCTGAGCTATCAGGAGCTCTTCGAGCAGGTCAACCAAACCGGCAATGTCCTGAAAGATCTCGGACTGGAGATCGAGCAGCGGGTCCTGCTGGTATTGCCCGATTCCCCCGAATTTGCCTTCAGCTTCTTCGGCGCGATCAAAATCGGCGCTGTGCCCATCCCAACCAATCCTTGGATGAAGCCCAAGGACTACGAATACCTGATTCAGGACAGTAGAGCGAGGATCCTCATTGTTCACGAGTCCGTTCTCCCTGAAGTGAGGCAAATCTGGGAGCGCTCGCGTTTTCTGAAACATGTCCTGGTGGTGGGAAGGCCCGAAGGGCGGGCGCTCTCTTTCGAATCTCAAGTGACCAAGGCCTCGACCAGGCTCGAAGCGGAGCCCACGAGCAAGGACGACGTGTGTATGTGGCAGTACACCTCTGGCAGCACGGGATCGCCCAAGGGGGCTGTCCATCTGCACCATGACATGATCACGATCACCGACCTATTCGTAAAGCCGGTGCTAGGAATGACCGAGAATGATATCTGTTTCTCCGCTTCGAAGCTCTTCTTTGCCTACGGCTTAGGAAACTCACTCTATTTTCCCTTTCGCTTCGGCGCGTCGACGGTGCTGTGGCCTGAACGTCCGGAACCGGAGAGGGTCCTCGAGGTGATAGAAAGAAACCGCCCGACCTTCTTCTTCTCGGTGCCCACGCTCTATGCCCGGCTTCTGCGGGTCGAAAAAAAATATGACCTGAGCTCGCTCCGAATTTGCCTCTCCTCGGGTGAGCCGCTCCCCCCGGCCTTATTCCACCAATGGAAGCAGAAGTTTGGCAACGAACTCCTCGACGTGGTGGGCTCTACGGAGGCAACCCATGACTTTCTTGCCAACCGTCCCGGCAGGGTAAAGCCCGGCTGCAGCGGTGAAGTGACCCCAGCGTTTGAGGCCAAGATTGTGGACGAAGAGGGGCGGGAGGTGCCGGTCGGACAGGTGGGAAATCTCCTGGTCAAGGGCGACGCCAACGCTCCGTACTACTGGAACAAGCACGAGCAGACTAAGAAAACCATGCTGGGGGCATGGCTCAAGACCGGAGACACCTATTACCGCGACGAAGAGGGCTACTACTGGTACTGCGGTCGCTCCGACGATATGCTGAAGGTCGGGGGCATGTGGGTCTCTCCGATCGAGATCGAAAACACGCTGCTCGAGCACTCTGCGGTTCTCGAGGCTGCCGTCACAGGACACGCCGATGACGATGGGCTGATCAAACCGAAAGCCTATGTTTTGTTGAAGCACGAATACGAATCGAGCGACCGGCTTAAAGAAGAGCTCCGGTCCCTGGTTAAGAACAAGCTCGCCCCTTACAAATATCCGCGCTGGATCGAGTTCGTCGACGACCTGCCCAAGACGGTCACAGGCAAAATCCAGAGGTTTAAGCTGCGCGCGCGGTCGCAGATAGAAAGTGGCACAACTGAGACGAGGCCGAGGGGGGCGCGAATGAGGCTGCGGACGTAGGAGCGGGAAGGTTCGGTTAAAGTACTGGCCCATCGGCCGCAGCCGAAGGCGCGTTCCCTGAGGCCGACACTACCGGGAGGAGACAACATGAATTTAAAAGAGCTGAAACAGACCCTGGCCTACTCGTGCAATATTCTGGCGATCGAAGGGCACTGGGACAATATCCTCGGCCATGTCTCGGTCAGGATCCCCAAACAGGACAAGATCCTTATGAAGCCGCATGGCTTCGGCTTCGAGGAGATTCGGCCGCAGCACATCATCGTCTGCAATTTAGACGGCAAGAAGATCGAGGGCAAATATGAGCGTCACTCGGAGATCTTCATCCATACGGAGATCTATAAGGCCCGCCCGGACGTCAACTGCGTCGTCCACAGCCATCCACCTTATGCAACGGCCTTCGGCTCGCTCCTCCAGCGGCTGCGGCCCATCAGCCACGAGGGCTGCATCTTCTACGACGGCAATCACGGCTCGACAGTCGTGGGGGATTCCATTGAGGTGGCGACCCTCTATGCGGTCTTCCTGGAAAAAGCGGCGCGGATTCAACTGCTTGCCACCGCATCCGGCGAACCCTCTTGGACCAGCGATGAAGAGGCCAAGCTAAAATTCGAGCAGATCTACACGCCGCACCGCTTGAGCTCTATGTGGAATTATTTCGTCCGGCGGGCGAAAAAAGAGCGCAAGCGGAGTTAAAACGGGCCCGTTGTAGGTAGCCGACCGCTCGCTCCGGCAAAGGCCATCGACTACTTTGCCGCAGCCTTTTTGAAAAACCCTTCTTTCTCGAGCTCGGCCATAAAGCGCATATCCATGAAATCCTCCGGCTTCGCCTGGCGCGCAGCCTGCTCTTTTTCACCCAGCTCGGATAGTATCGCCTCGATTCCTTTCCGGCTCACGTAGGGCGGGCTCTCCAGGTACTCCCGGAACTGGCCATAGGCATCTTCGAGGATGTCCGCATCTTTGACGCGAGTATACTTCTGCAACACCCGGATCCCGACGGCCTTGTTGGTTTTGAAAAGGTGGACGGCCTCGGCATAGGAGCGGACCACTCGGCGCACGATATCCTCGTTGGCCTTGATATAAGAGCGCGTCGTGCCGATCGCCACCGAGACGTACTCAGGTCCATCCTTCGCCAAGTTGGACAGCTCATTAAACCCCGCTTTGCGCGCTCGACTGTTCGTGGGCGGCGAGACCACCCCCGCATCGATCTGGCCGGCGAGCAGCGCGGTCAGAATATTAGGCACTTCAACCAGAGGAAGGATTTGATAGTCGTTGGGCTTCAGACCGGCTTGGTTCAGCGCATAGAGTGCCGCCGTATGGGTCGACGAGCCAACGCGCGTAATCCCTATCTTCTTTCCTTTAAGCTCGCTCGCCTTCTTGATTTCCTGCCGGGCCATCAGAGAGAAGACCTGGCGATTGGTCGCGCCAACGACAAGCGCCAGACCGGCGCCTTTGAGATTGGCTTGAACCGTGTTCAGACCGTCCATATAGGAAAAGGCGAGCTCTCCAGCCAGAATGGCCTGGATGCCGCGCGAGCTAGAGGGAATGTGAATCAGTTCCACCTCCAAGCCACTCTTCTTGAAGAGCCCCTCCTCATGGGCGACAAAGACGCCGCTCTGTGCGCCGGTGACAGCCGTCCAGTTGATCCTAACCTTCATCTGCGCCGATGCTGGCGAAGCCACAAGCATAATGAGGGCGACGAGGAAGAGATTTTTTGACATTTCGGCTTCTCCTTTGCTGGTAACCTCTCAGCCGTAAAGCCCTATAACAGAGGCTTTCCGGGGTGTCAAATCGGAAAAATCTAGCCACCCTGATCCAGTACTCCTGCGAGCAAGGCCTTATAGGGTGAAAAATCCCTCTGGAAGAACTCTTCATCGAAACTGTCAAAGGCTAGAGCGTTATGGAGACGGATAGATTGACCTTTGAGTCATAATCGCGTACAGTTCATTCCGCTGGAGACTTTTTAGAAAGTTGAGCTTTTCCGAGCCCCTATAAGCTTTCTGGGGCCGTGACGGCTGTTTTTGGTGCAGCCCGAAAAGCAGGAGGGATCATGCTAGGACGCGACGTGCTCAAGGAGGACGAAGCAACTCTAAGAGAAATCATACGGAGCATTGACAAGAAACTGGACTACGCGCTCCGTGACGGGAGTGAAGGGGGTGAGCGAAACTTCACGCTCCACCTGGTTATGCAGAGGAGCGAGGCTAACGTTACCCTCTCTATCGATGATTTAAAAGCAGCCAAAAACGACCTCGTGCGCAGGAATGAAATCCGCCAAAAGGTCAAACGAATGCGGGATCATATGAATGATACGAGCTTCCTCAACGACGTGTTGGGGACCAAGGCCGCCAGACTATTGAAACAATCATCTAAGCCCGAAGAAGCCTTTCAGCGCCAGGGGTTCCGGCGGTTACCCAAGAGATAAAAACCGGTTGCCCTTTTCTCTAGCCATCCTCGCCGCCAACGGTGAATCCGGTTCTTTCAAAGGTCAATTTGGCGCGCCATCTCTGTACGCCCCGCCACCCGGGGCCACAATCACCTCGGTAGAGCCGAGGAGCGCCGAACAGCATGGAAAGCCTAGCCCGAACTTCTCTGCTCTCCTACTTGCTCCTC
>JACPSE010000135.1 GCA_016193465.1 Deltaproteobacteria bacterium | reverse complement strand
GCAATGTTTACCGAATCAGTGTCTAACCATTGGGTCGAGACCGGCAGGGCGGCTCACCCAAAACGTTAGCCGAATTGTCTTTGCAGCAAGAAGCTGAAAAAATGAGCGACAAACCGACGGTCGATCAGGGCGATTCGCGCAATCCGAGCGGGCAATCGGAAAAGCGAGCCCAGCGAAGAAGACCGGTTCTCAAAATTGTCTTAGATACGAATCAGCTCTTTACGGGATCTGCCAGTGATTTGCTCCAGTTAGCGCTACGACAAGTAATTGAAGCCAGTCGAACGCATCGCGATATTGAAATCGAGTGGCATGTACCTGAAGTTGTGCGCTCAGAACGCGAATACCAAATGACGGACGCTGCAATCGAGCTTCTACCAACGATTACCAAGCTTGAACGCCTTCTCGGCCATAATCTCGGCATTAATACGGATATCTTGGCTTCCCGCGTTAGAGACGCAATTGAACGGCAAGTAAAGGAACTTGGGCTCAAGATTCTACCCCTCAATGAGAAAGATATTGACTGGCAGTGCGTCGTTAGGGATGCAATCTTTCGAAAACCTCCGTTTGAGAAGGGGAAGACAGAAAAGGGTTTTCGAGACAGACTGATAGCGGAGTCATTCCTCCAGCTTGTCCGCAGCTCGCCGCGGACGCCGAGCGTCTGCCGCGTAGCGCTTGTAACTAACGATGGCCTGCTAGCGACAACTGTGGAAGCGGAAACCAAAACTCTCGAAAACGTACGTATAGTCAAGTCACTTGAAGACCTCCAAGACCTTATCAACACATTGGTTTCGTCCGCAACCGAGGAGTTTGTAGCGGCTGTCCGGCAACCGGCAATGGAACTTTTCTTTAAGGAAGGGTCGAAGGACGGACTTTACTATACGGAAAAGGTTCGGGAGGCAATTGTTGGGAAGTTTGCCGCTAGCCTTGCGGAGAAGCCAGCAAATGCTGATTTGCGGGAAAATGGGACCTGGTATATTGGCGCCCCCAGCTTCGTGGAAAAACATGGACAGAAGATTACCTGGAAGACCACAATCCGGGTCGAGGCGACGGCGTACAAACTTGAGCAACGGGGGCAGGTGTTCGCGCCCATCGGAATTCCCGACCTTCCCATAAGCCATTTTTTGTCCACGTCTCCAAGCAATCTGATTATTGGACGCACTCCTGCTTCTCCACCACTTGAGAGTGGATCAGGATCTTTTTACCAGACTCTTCTAGGAGCGACGAGTCCGGAAAAAATTCAAATCGCAAAGGGACACTCCGCCTTTCACGTGACGTGGACTGTTACTATCACTTCCAATCGGAAGCTCATTAACGGTAAGGTTGTAGACGTCGAGTTTGCGGAAACCACGTGGGGATAATGGGTTTGTTGGCTAACAATCGGCTTGAGCCGATTCCGGCTCAGCCTAATGCGTTAGGCAGGCACATGGATGAGACTAAAGAACCGGCAGCTGGGGATTTCCCTCGCACCTTTGCCTGGGGTGCTGCCTGTGTGTCTTGCAAGACTGTGCTTCCACCCTTGCGTGATACCGCTAGTCTATTTTTTGAAAACGGTTCAGTTCCCTGCCCAAAGTGCGGAAATGGAGTGGATGTATGGGAAGTTACTAAGAACGAAATCAGGACTTACTTTGGAACATTCATCGGTCTCGGCGGCTTGGGTGCTAATCAGACGGTTTTTATGTTTGATTTGGCCCCTGGCCAGATAAAAAGCCTTGACTTCACGGAACAGGGCGTTCCGCCATCCGCAGTAGTTGTTTCGGTTGTCTATACCGCCCAAGGAAGTGGGTGTTTTCCCATCGAGATGCACAGCAATGAGGCGCGGAGTCGGTCTTATAAGCCAATGGCGTCCGTGTATGGAGCATCTTTAGGGAACAACCCCGGCCCGGTAAAAATTGCAGTTTTGGTGACCTGGATTGATGAATTAGAAGAGCCTGAATCGTGGACCATGCTTGCTGACGCCTTTCAAGCCGCCACTGACAACCGGTTTTCGAGAGTAGTGGTACCAGCGTACTCGGCGTTTGAGGTTAGTGTCGGTCGTTTGATACGCGAGTTACTTCTTAACGTGACGTCAAAGGAATCAGTTGAAGAATTCATGGTGCGAGATCTTTCAGCAGCTAGCGCTGTAAATGTTCTGGTGCCCTTTATTTGTCGGACGCTAGGTGTGAAAGATTTACCGGATGACATTCGTGGTAGATTGACACGCCTACGGAGGCTAAGGAACAAGGCCGTACACGAAGGGCTCCGTGATGTTGACGTAAATAAGAACGAAATAGGAGAGCTTCTTTGTGCGGCGGTTTTTGGCTTCGAATTTGTCCGATATACGCGGAAAAAGCTTTCAGAACAGCGCTCTGCCTAACTCACGCTTCAGACCGATCGCTGAAAAGCGCGCCGGCTGAGCGTAGCGTTGGGCATCGCTATAAACCATGAGTGAGGACCCCGAAGCCATATACGCCGGTTTAGCCGGCCGAAAACTAGGCGCCAGGTTTGATCTCGGCGAAGGGGTCACTCTTTCCCCGACGTTCGCTCACATCATGGCTCCGCTTATGGCTGCCTTCGCTCCGGCAGAAAAGGGAAAACCTCACCCAGCTCCCTGGAAGGCCGTGAGTGGAGGATTTGGATTCGATATTGTTTGTGAACTTCGCGTTCCAACCCTTACAGCGCGAAAGCACAGCGAAGACCCAAATGACACGCTCTGGTGCATTACTGCACTGATCCGCCTCAGAAGCGGTCCCGGAGTTACCCTGCCGGCAATTACCACGCTCCCTTTCTCCGAAGTCAAAACAAGCGGCAACGACGTGCACATCTGGCCACGTGAGATCGAACCTCGATTATTGCTCCTTCAAGCCGCTTACCCGGAGGAGATTACGGAACTCGATCTAGCTTGGGTCAAGGCACATTGGGCATCAGCATGTGCTTTAGCAGCGAAGCATGATGAATTTAATCTGGCGTTGCAGGCTTATGACCAGTGCCAATTTAACCGCCATCCGTCAGTGGCCCTTCTAACGCTTTGGGCCGCCCTCGAGGCACTTTTCTCTGGCGGCCGCGAAGAATTGCGGTTTCGTATTTCTGCGGGTGTAGCCGCATTCCTAGAACCGCTGGGCCTGGGGCGCCTATCGCTGCAGAAGCAAATAGCAAAGCTCTACGATTCACGCTCTGCAGCAGCCCATGGCCGTATCGAAAAGGCTCATGAACCGCTTATGAGCACATACGCCTTGGCGCGGCGAGCTCTCACAAAGATCATAGAGGACAATCATGTGCCTACTAAAGCTGAGCTCGAAGCGAAGCTATTTGGTGCGGACGGCAAGCTATGAGCGGCGATGCCCAACAAGCGGTTCCCGCGGACGGTCCTCGCTTCGCTCGGCTCGCCGCTGAACCGCGGCGTTGAGCCTGTAGAAAAACCCCTCAAAGCGTGAAAAATTTCTTCCTTCTTTCCTTCGTCTGCTGTAAACTGCATGAAGAAAGGAGGAGAGATGGCCCGATATAAAGATTACTGCTATGAGCAGACCAAACTGATTCCGATCTCCTTTGACCACCAGATCCTGCCGGGCACCTTTGAATACACCCTCAATTACCTGATCGACAACGAAGTAGACCTATCCCTATTCGAGCAGCGCTACCGTAACGATGAGACCGGAGCCCCGGCCTATGATCCGGCGGTGCTGTTGAAGATCATCCTGTACGCCTATTCACGGGGGATCACTTCCAGTCGGCAGATCGAGCAGAGCTGTAGGCAGAACATCATTTTCATGGCGTTGTCGGCAGACACCCATCCCCACTTCACCACCATAGCAGACTTTATTTCCTCCAGCAGCGAAGAGATCATCGAGTTGTTTCGCGACGTGCTTTTGATCTGTGATGAGATGGGGTTAATCGGCAAAGAGATGTTTGCGGTAGACGGCTGCAAGATGCCCTCCAACGCCTCCAAGGAATGGAGCGGGACCAAGGCGGAGTTAAAGGGCAAGCAGAAAAAAAAGGGGTCAAGTCTGCCGTTGACCTTTTAGCAGCTTCTTAATCTCCTTTGCTTGCCGCGCTAACCTCTTCTCCTTTTCCACCCTGGCTTTCATACTCAAACAGGCTGAGCTTACCGAGGAGTACTTCTCTAAACCAAACACCACCCCAATCTCCCTAAGCCTGTGCCCCCCTAGTTCCCGACATAGATACATGGCCATCGCCCTCGCCTCATTCCCATGCCCCCGCCGTTTCTTCCTAAACTCCTCCTCTTTCTTCCCATAAACCCTGGCCGTGGCCGATACAATCTGACCCATCCCAGGCCGTAAGAGTCGTCGCGCGTCACTAATCTCTTCGTCCCTCTTTACCCTCTCTTCTATCTCCTCCTTAACTCGTTCAACAAAATCTTTGCTTCCTAAGATGGGCCTTAAATATTTCTCATGGTAAAATTTCCTCAACTCCTCCTCCACCTCACCCTCCATGAATTCCCGATAGGCCTCAACCCCTTGCCGGCCTTTTCCAAACCGCGAGAGCAAACAATCCGTATTCAGCCACTCTGGACACCTCTTCTTGTCTGAGTACCACCGGTGGCTGCTCCACCGATACCGGCTTATGTCCACGCCTACTCGGGCTTCAGCCGGGTTGCGGTGAATGTAGCGAGCCACAGCCATAAAGTACTCTTCCGGCTCTATGAGAATTGCTCGATAGCGGCCACGAAACAATGGCCCGTCTCTGCGGTGCGCCCGGTTAAATCTCTGCGTGTAGATCCCATCGAGATGTCGCATCGCTCTAGAAAGGGCTGCGTCGGCTGTCTCAACCAAGAGGTGATAGTGATTGTCCATGAGACAGTACGCATAGACCCGCACTCCCCACATCTGGCAGGTCTGGCCAAGCAGATCCAAAAAACGTTGCCGATCTTGATCGTTAAGAAAGGTCTTCTGCCTGGCGGTGCCCCGATTCATGACATGGTAGTAGGCACCCGGGTACTCAATCCGCAGGGGACGGGACATGCGGGAGATAATACCTTGCCAAATCCCTAAAGGTCAACAGCAGACTTGACCCCTTTGATTCTTTGATCCCGTTGTTAGGCCGAAGGTGAAATGATAGGAAGTTGGTTTTCAGGATTAGCCGCAGTGAGCTCACATATGGTGTCGGCTCCTCCGCGCAATCGGCCTTGAGGCGCTCGCAGCACCCACCGAACCAGCTCGACCAAGCTTTCCACCTGTTTCCGGCAGCGAGAGTATCCGATACCGGCGTGTTATGTCAATCTGTGCCTGGCTCGGAAATAGGGGGTCGCGCATCCAAACTCCGGTTGCTAGACGAACCCTTCTGCATTAATATAGATAATGGAGAAAAGGTTATGAGCGAGATTACTTTGTCTATTCCGGACGACGCCCTCTTGGCCCTCAAGGTAAAGCCGGACCAATTGGGGGCTGAACTGCGCTTGGCAGCAGCCGTCAAGCTATACGAGCTAGGACGGATGTCTTCGGGCGCGGCGGCAAAGCTTGCCGGTGTTCCGAGAACGGTATTCTTGATGAAGCTGGCGGATTACGGAGTGGACACTTTCAAGTTGAGCGAAGAGGAGTTACAAAAAGAGAGCCGCCTTGCCTGAGATTATCTGCAACACCTCTCCTTTGCAGTACCTTCACCAAATGGACGTGCTGCATGTTCTTCCTGCCCTCGTTAAAACAGTCACAGTACCTCCTGCCGTCCAAGAAGAGCTGAACACGGGCCGTAGTTTAGGTTTGAGTCTGCCCGATCTTCAGCGCCTGGATTGGATTATCGTGTGCGCCCCAGCCAGTGCGGTCACGCTTCCTTTAGTAACTGACCTCGGCTCCGGTGAGAGAGAAGTGCTCGCCTTGGCGTTAGAAACTCCCGACTCCGTCTGCGTTCTTGACGACGCGCTAGCCCGGGAGGTTGCGAGAACTTTACAGCTTCGCTTTACAGGAACGCTCGGCGTCTTGATCGATGCCAAGCGAGCAGGGATTATTCCGGCTGTTCGTCCTCTTCTCGACCAGCTCCAGAGCCTCGGATTCAGACTGGCTGCACATACACGGGCCGCAGTATTGAAGCTGGCCGGTGAGCCTAAATGAATAGACGATAGAAGGAAAACGCTTCACGTAGAAATTCGGAATCTCCTCGATACACGAGACGTGGAACGCCTTCGCGTCACCCTGGAAGTACTACGAGCAATCCTTCGATAGTTGGTACGACACCTTCGGCTTCAGCCCATTGACAGAGTACACCAATCAGTAGTACCGTTATTTATGATCACTCAGGTCGATATCCACGCTGTGGAAAAAGACCTGGTGAAGACACCCAAGGCTTTAGTCGTTAAATTTCAGAAGTGGGTCAGCGATATCGAGAAGGATGGTTTAGTGGCGTGCAGTCTATGTAATTGAGGGAAGCGAAGTAAAAATCGTGAAAGTTATTGAGGTGCATCCCCATGAGTACTAAGAAGAAAAGCGACACGATGAAGTTCCTAGAGGGTTTGGTCGGGGAGCTGATGTTCGGCGGACTGATCGAAGCCATGCGCCAGGCCGAGGAGATGTCTCAGGTGGAGTTTGCTAAGAAGCTCGGCATCTCTAAGCAGCACCTGTGCGACATCGAGAAGAGGCGAAAGTTTGTCAGTCCGGAGCGCGCCGCGAAGTTTGCCAGAATACTAGGACATTCTGAAAAGAGCTTTGTGGCTCTTGCCCTCCAGGACATCGTCAATCAAGGGGGACTCAGGCTAAAAGTCAGCGTAGAGGCCGCCTGAACGCCGACGCAGAGAACTGAAAGTAGTCCCCAGCGAGCCGGTTGCTAGACAAACCCTTCTCCATTAATATCAGAGTGTAAACGACAACCCGGTACGGGGAGAAAGATCGATGAAACGGCTGAAACTCGGAGAATACATTGTTACGGACCCTGATATCTGCCACGGCAAGCCCACCTTTAAGGGGACGCGGATTATGGTCAAGCAGGTGCTAGACATGGTTGCTGAAGGCACCGCGTGGGACGAGATCATTGCGGAGTATGATGGCGCAATCAGCCGGGAGGCAATTGCAGAGGCGGTGCGGGTGGCAAGCCAATCTTTCTCTGAGAAAACCGCAGTGCGGCGCGCCGGTTGAACATCCTTGATGAAAACATAATTTCCAGCCAGCGTTCCCAGCTGCGTGCGTGGCGGATTCATTTTAACCACCTTGGCTCAGATGTTGGACGCCGGGGAATGAAGGACCGACCCGACGTCATTCCCTTGTTGCACCATCTACGTCGCGCCACATTCTTCACCCATGACCTGGGATTCTTTGATCCTTCGCTACGCCACAAGAGTTACGCCTTAGTCTGTCTGGACGTGAGCGCGAAGGAGGCTGCGACATTCATCCGACGTTTTCTCCGACATCCAGCTTTTCGCGGGCAACGGCAACGCCTCGGAAAGGTCATTTTCCTGCGCGCCGGAGGTTTAAGGTACTGGCAAGTTGGCGGTCGGAGGGAACTGGTGGTGAGCTGGCCAAAGAGGTAGAAAGCGGACAATCACTGCCGTGTGAAAGGAGAGAGCTATGACCCAACCCATTATTGGTTTTATCGGCCTGGGGATCATGGGGAAACCCATGGCGCGAAATCTGCTCAAGGCAGGTTACTCTCTCGTCGTTCACAACCGTAGCCGTCCGGCTGTGGACGAGCTGGCCAAAGAGGGCGCCAAAGCCGCGGACAATCCCCAGGCGGTGGCCGCGCAAACCGAGATCGTCATTACCATGCTTCCTGACTCGCCTGATGTGGAGCAGGTCTATACCGGTGAGCGGGGCGTCTTTACCGGGGTACGAAAAGGGATGCTGCTGATCGATATGTCGAGTATCTCGCCGGTGGTTGCGAGGAAGCTGGCGCGGGAAGCCGAAGGGAAGGGGGCGGAGACGCTCGATGCGCCGGTCAGCGGTGGCGAGGTCGGCGCGATTAACGCCACGCTTTCGATTATGATCGGCGGGAAGGTCGCCGGCGTCGAGCGGGCGATGCCCATCTTCCAGGCATTGGGGAAGAACATCGTCCATGTGGGCGAGGCAGGCGCGGGTCAAGTCACGAAGGCTGCGAATCAGGTGGTCGTTGGTCTTACGATCGCCGCGGTAAGCGAGGCCTTGGTGTTAGCGGCCAAGGCGGGCGTCGATCCGGCGAAGGTGCGGCAGGTGTTGCTCGGGGGATTCGCGCAATCGCGCATTCTGGACGCGCACGGGCAGAAGATGCTGGAGCGCAGCTTCAAACCCGGTTTCCGCATCCGACTGCATGAGAAGGACCTGAGCATCGCCCTCGCTGCGGGAAAAGAGTACGGCGTGCCACTCCTGCTCACCGCTGTTGTCGATCAGATGATGACCACGATGAAAGCTACAGGAAGGGGGGAGTTGGATCATTCGGGACTGGTGACACTGATCGAAGAATGGGCGAACGTTACGCTTAAATGAAACGGCGGGAACTTGCTCATCAGCGGGAAGCTTCGTTCGGGGACTCGCCTCGCTCCCCGAAAGCAATAGGTCAGTGGGTTCTTTGAACCGTTCACTCTCGGTGCTTTCGGCTCGGTCGGCAAGCCCCCTCACTTGCAGAGGAGAGGCCGAGGGGGGCGCGAATGAGGCTGCGGACGTCCGACTGGGAAGCTTCGGTTAAAGCACAGGTCCATCGGCCGCAGCCGAAGGCGCGTTCCCCGAGGGAGCTATGCCCATCGGCTGCGCTCGGAAGAGTCGTCCCCGAGGAGCCTCTATTCGAAGGGTCGCTGCGTGAGGTCGTGAAGCGAAGGGAGTCTCAAAGCCCTCTCTTTCGCTATACTTTTAACGGGGCGCCGAGATCCTCTTGACAACGCGATTAGAGTCAAACTAACTAGGGGTGGGGGAAGGAGTCTTTTATGTTGTCCACGGCAAAGAGAGAAGAGATGCTGCGCATGATGATAAAATTGCGGGCGTTCGAGGAAAAACTCGAGGAGCTTTATCAAAAAAGGGCTATGTACGGCAGCACCCACTCCTATCGGGGCCAAGAGGCCGTCGCCGTTGGCGTCTGTTCTGCCCTCGAACCGAGGGATCTGGTTGCGAGTTATCATCGAGGGACAGGGCATCTGATAGCCAAGGGGGCGGATCTTTACCGCTTGATGTGTGAGTGCATGGGCCGGCTGGAGGGCTACTCCAAAGGGCGTGGCGGGAAGATGCATATGGGGGATATGTCCTTCGGTTTTTTGGGCAATACCGGCACCGTCGGCGCGACCGTGCCCATTGCCACCGGCGCCGCCCTGGCCGCGCAGCTCCGGGGGAGCAAAGAGGTGGTGGTGAGTTTTCTCGGCGACGGGGCTATGAATCAGGGGGTGGTCCATGAGGCGATGAACTTTGCCGGCATATGGAAGCTTCCGGTCATCTACGTGTGCGAGAACAACTTGTATGCAATGACCGTGAGTGTGGAAAAAAGCATCGCCATCAAACACGTAGCCGAGCGGGCAAAAGGATACGGCTTTGAAGGAAAAGTGATCGACGGCAACGACGTAGAATTGGTTTACGCAGAAACGCTCGAGGCGGCAGAAAAGGGGCGTGCCGGTGGCGGTGCGACTTTCTTGGAATGCCTAACCTACAGGTGGGATGGTCACTTTGGCGGCGATCCGGGAACCGGCTATCGCAGGAAAGAGGAGATCGAGGAGTGGAAGCGGCGCTGTCCGATCAAGCGGCTCAAGGAAAAGCTGATAGCGGAGAAGAATCTGGGCGCGGGCGAATTTGACATGATGAGCGCGGCAGTTTACTCCGAGTTAGACGAGGTTACGAAGAGAGCTCTGGCGTCGCCGATGCCGGCTAGGGAATTCGATCTCGACAGCATCTACGCCCGATCGGAGGTGGGTCATGGCTAAGGCGGAAAAGTTGCAGGTCCAGGGCGAAATGAAAGAGATGCGCCTTCAGGAGGCGTTGAGAGAGGCGCTGCGCTACGAGATGGCGCGGGATAAACGGGTCTTTGTCTTTGGCGAGGATGTAGCCCTTTTCGGGGGAGCTTATGGGGTAACCCGCGGTCTCTTGCAGGAGTTTGGTGACAGTCGGGTGCGCGACACGCCAATTTCCGAGGCGGGCATGGTGGGACTCGCCGTCGGCGCGGCGATCAACGGGATGAGGCCGGTGGTGGAGATTCAGTTCTGTGATCTCCTGCCGCTTTGTATGGATCAACTCGTGACCCATGCAGCCCGCTACCATTATATGACCGGCGGACGCATCTCAGTTCCCATTGTGATACGCAACAAATTCGGCACCCGCCCAGGGGGTGGTCCCAGCCATTCCAGTTGTAACCATGGCGCCTTCGTTCATTTTCCAGGGCTTAAAATTATCATCCCGACTACCCCTGCGGATGGAAAGGGGCTTCTCCTGTCAGCGATCCGGGACCCTAACCCTGTCCTCTGCTTTGAGAGCCACCATCTTTACGGAGTCAAGGGGCCCGTGCCAGAAGGAGATTACACGGTGCCCATCGGTGTGGCTGCGGTGCGCCGGGAGGGGAAAGATCTGACGATTGTCACCTGCGGGGGCATGATACTCAAAGCAGATGAGGCGGCAGTGGAGCTTAAATCAAAGGGAATTGATGTGGAGATCGTTGATCTCCGCTCCTTGGCGCCTCTGGATAAAGAGACGATTCTCAAGTCCGTGGCCAAGACCAAGAGGGCGATGGTAGTGGACGAGGGACCGATGGTCGGCGGCGTGACCTCGGAGATAGCGGCAGTCATTCAGGAAAATTTGTTCTCAGATCTAAAAGGACCGGTGGTTCGAGTGGGGGCTCAGCATATTCCCCCGCCTCACAGCCCCCCGTTGGTCGAGGCGATGATTCCCGATGTTGATAGGATCGTCCGAGCGGCCTTGCGGTTGGTAGAGGGGAAGAAGCCTTCCTGAGGAGTGATTTTTTTCCTTAGTTCTGTCAAGGCGCGGTGGTCAAGTACTTCCGGAACCACGACAGAGTCCGATTCCAGGCATCCTCTTTGGCCTTTTGGTCGAGACAATAGTAGAAGCCATCCTTTGTCCTGCGAAGGGCCTCGTTTTTCTCAATTTGTTTTTTTGCGTCCGGCCTTTGAACTACGTCATGGAGATCATAATATGGGTTTTATAAGGGGTCCGCTGGCACAGGCGCTCATACCAGGCGTTCAAATTTTCCAGCTTTGGCCGCTGAATCGGGAGATTAAACCAGCGGTAGGCCCAGATCCCGAGCGGGATGTCTCCGATGGTGAAGGCATCCCCGGCCATATAGCTGTTCTTTGCCAGATGGTTGTCCACAATCTGCCAGGCATTGCTT
>JACPSE010000151.1 GCA_016193465.1 Deltaproteobacteria bacterium | reverse complement strand
TGTCTCAAGATTGAGCGGGCGGATCGAGTGGTGGAGATTCTGGAACGGGCCTTTCGCACGGCGATGACGGGGAGAAAGGGACCGGTCTACGTGGGCATCGCCAGGGATATTCTCGGTCAGGAGGTCGATATCGAGCTTCGTCCGCCTGCCGCCTATCGACCCCTTGGGCGCGTGCAGCCGGATCCTGTTGAGATCGGAAAGGCAGCGGAGATCCTCGCCGGCGCCGAGAAGCCGGTGATTTTAGCCGGTGGGGGAGTGTGGTGGGCGGAGGCGCAGAATGAGGTCACCACACTTGCGGAGACGATCACGGCTTTTATCTCCACGACTTACTCCCATGCCGGCCTGATACCGCAGAGTCATCCGTTATCTATCGGCTCGCCTGAGTATCAGTACCACCGCCGTGACAATACGCTCTACAACGCGATCATTAAGGACGCGGATGTCATGCTGGCAGTCGGGGTGACGTTCAGTGATCGAACCACGTCGAATTATCATCCTTCGCTTATGCCGCCGCATCTTAGGATCGTGCAGATTGATATCGACCCGAGCGAAATCGGAAAAAACTATCCTGTGGTGCAGGGGGTGGTGGGAGACGCCAAACCGGCCTTGGGAGGCATTATCCGCGTCTTAAAAGAGACGGGAGGGAAGAGAAAAGATGTCGCGCTCGCCGAGAAGACAAGATTGGCTGAGCGACTGAAGCGTGAGGAGCGTGAGAAATGGCTCTCTAAGGCGACTTCTTCCGCTCGACCGATCAAGCGACTGCGGTTGATCAAAGATGTCTTTGATTTCTTTGGGCCGAAGGCGGTCATCAGTGGCTCCCACGGGTGGCGCGAGCGCGTTGCGGATCTTACCCAACCCGCTTTCGGTGATGGCGGGGATTTTGGCACCGCTCTGGGGAGCGGCTTTTGCCGCTCGATGGCGGTTAAACTCGTGAACCCTGAACTGGATGTCGTCTGGCTGGGCGGGGATGGCGCCTTTATGATGGTGCTTTCCGAATTGGCCACCGCTGTCGCCCATAAGATCCCTGTGATCTCGGTGATCAATCACAACTCGGCCTACGGTAACGAAAAGGTTTCACAGTGGGTCCGCTACCAGGGGCGCTTCGTTGGCACCGATCTCCCGATTCCCGATTTAGCCGCTGTGGCCAAGGCCTTCGGGGCCTATGGCGAGCGGGTTGAAAGTCCTGAGGAGATTAAGCCCGCTCTCAAGCGGGCGGCGGATAGCAAAAGGCCGGCTCTGATTGATGTGATTCTGGATAACTCGATCGAGGAGCTGGACCCTTCACCTCTGATGAGAAGTCAGTAGTCTAAAGTTGGAAAGGAGGAGTCAGGAAATGGTTAGGAATAAGAATAAGAAGGTATACGGGGCTTTACTGTTGGCCCCGTTGTTTTTATGGACCTCTTCTTTGGTGTGGGCGCAGGATCGCAAGGCGCTGGAAAAGATCATTGAGGGGGCCAAGAGTGAAGGCAGAGTAAAGGCGGGAGGAACCGTGAGGTGGCTGGAGGGGGGCAAGCCCGGAGCAAAGAAGATGGTGGAGGTCTTTCAGGCGCGCTACCCCTTTGTCAAAGTCGAGTACGAGCGCGTCGGCGGATTCCGTGAGCGGGAAAAGGTTCTATCCGAGATGGCAGGGGGAAATATCTCTTACGATACCGCCACCTTAAGCGAAACGCAGGTGCGGACTGCGCTTGAAGCCAAGGTAGTGGAGATGGTTGACTGGCGATCTCTGGGAGTTCATCCACAACATGTCCATCCGGATGGGTTTGGGGTCAATTATCGCTCGCAGGTTTATGGCATCGCGTATAACCGCAAGCTTGTCCCTGACAAGGTAGGGACAAAACTAACCTGGGATGACTGTGCCAGCCCGAAGTGGAAAGGGAAAGTTGCCATGGACGTCAGGCCGCGTCATATGGAAGTCCTCTGGCAGCCTCATGTCTGGGGGCGGGAAAAGACTTTGGCCCATGCCCGCCAGGTGTCGGCAAACCAGGCCATCTTTGAGCGCAGCCGGGACCAGGCCATGCAAAAGCTTAATCTCGGGGAATATCCCGTTCTTTGCGGGCCGCTGTTTTTCACCTACTACGACCAGCTTCGCTCCGGACGGTCGAAAGATATCGGTTTCGTTTTGGTCGAGCCGATTCCCGTGACTCTGGGAGATGTCGTTTTTATCGCGCGCGGCTCTAAACACAAAAACGCGGCTAAGCTCTGGATTGTCTGGTCGCTCTCCGATGAAGGTCAGGCGGTCCTGGATGAGGTGGAGGGTAGCGGCAGCCCGGTCTTTCCTGGAACGCAGGCTGCCAAAATGATTAAGGGGAAAAAAGTGGCCTTTTATGAGACCAAGTGGCGTGCAAAGTCGGACGAGATCCTAAAGGAGATTATCGAAGCGGTCGGTCTGCCCGTCGTGCAGTAATGAAGCTCAGGGGCAAATTACCCAGCGGCACGGATCTTTTTTTTATTGTCGTTGTCGCTATTTTGCTTTGGCTCATCCTGATCCCGCTGGGACAGATGATCCTGAGTAGTTTTCGCCTGGGCCATCCGGCGGCGCCCGGCCCTTTCACACTCAAAAACTATCTCGCCGCTTACACAAACCCCTTAACCTACAGGATGATAGCCAATACCTTTGTCTTTGCGACCGGAGGCACAGCGATCACGGTTTTCATCGCGGTGCTTTTCGCCTGGCTTATCGAACGGACCGACATGCCGCTAAGAAACCTATGCTGGAGCCTGCTCCTGATCCCCCTGGCGATGCCCGGGCTCCTCTTTTCGATGGCCTACGTTCTTCTCTTCATGCCGACAAGCGGCGTCATTAATGTTTTTTTGCGTGATGTCCTAAGCTGGTTTGGTGTGGAGCTAAGTCGGGGGCCGATCAACATCTACTCCCTCGGCGGGATGATTTTTCTTGACGGCATTCGCGGCGTGACGAGCGTTTTTCTGATCATAGTGGGATCTTTCAGAATGATGGATCCGGCTTTGGAGGAGGCCTCCTGGGCTGCCGGGGCGAAAAACTGGACGACTGTGCACCGGATAACCCTCCCCGTTTTGCTCCCCGCCGTCCTCGCTGCTCTCCTTTATTCTTTCGTTTCATCAATGGAATCGTTCGAGGCTCCGCTGGTCGTCGGACTTCCGGGTAGGGTCTATGTTTACAGCACCATGATCTATCTTTCGACCAGAGACGCGATTCCGAACTATGGCTTGGGCGCAGCCTTCGCCGGAAGCTATGTGCTCATGGCTCTGGTGCTTACCTATTTCTACCAGCGGGTGACCATCAGGCAGGCGGAGCGCTTCGCGACTATTACCGGGAAGGGCTACCGCCCGCGTGTCATTGAGCTGGGCTCCTGGCGCTATCCGGCTCTGGCCCTCTTTCTGCTTTATTTTCTCCTCGCTGTCGCCCTCCCACTGGGCGTGCTGATCTGGACCTCTCTGCTTCCTGTCTATCAGCCTCCATCGCGTGAATTGCTGTCGCAAATGAGCTTGAGCAATTACCGCTTCATCCTGACTGAGGCCGGGGTTCTCCGCTCCGCCTGGAACAGTCTGGTTATTACGCTGTTCACGGCCACGGCCACGGTTGCTCTTGCCTTTGCGATTTCCTGGCTGGTTGTGCGCACAAGAGTTAAGGGGCGCCTGTCTCTGGATGGTCTCACCTTTGCCTCCCACGCGATTCCGGGAATTGTGGTTGGGCTTTCTTTTATCTTTCTCTATCTTCAGCCCCCTTTTCGCTATCTGGGGCTCTATGGCACCGTCTGGATTATCTCTCTGGCGCTGATTACGCAGTACATCGCCTTTGCCACGCGCACAACGAATGCCGCGGTGATGCAGATCAACAAGGAGCTCGAAGAGGCGGGAGAGGTGAGCGGCGCAAATCGCGTCCGGGTTCTCTGGCAGCTAACCTTACCGCTCATCCGCCCTGCCTTCGTGGCCGCCTGGATCTGGGTGGCGGCGCATGCCGTAAGGGCTTTTTCCATCCCGCTATTGCTCTCAAGCCGGGACAGCCGTCCCCTAGGTGTTATGCTGTGGCATTATTGGGATGTGGAAGGAAACCAGCCGGCAGCGGCCGCGCTGGGGGTGATGCTGATCGTGCTTTTAACCATTATAAGCTTCTCGGGAAGGGTTTTTGTCTCCACTGCGAGGGGATCTAAACAGGGCTAGCGGTTGTTTATGCTGCGTCACACAAAACCAAAAAAGCGGCTCACCCGCTTTCGAAGTGTTACAGAGCAGGTGGGCTTAGTGGGGCTTGGCAATGCCGGAAGACCCATCGCTCAGAGGCTTCTCAAGGCGGGCTATTCCGTCAAGGTTTTCGATCTAGAGAAAAGCAAAAGCGAATTCCTGGCCAGGCTGGGTGCCTGTGTTGCAAGCTCAGCCAGAGAGGCAGCGGGAAAGATTACTCTCATTGCCCTCCCCTCTTCCCGCGAAGTTGTGAAAGCGGTCTTAGGAAAAAATGGAGTTCTGGAGGGATTAAAAAAGCGGGATATTTTGGTGGATCTGAGCGGCACTGCTCCTCAAACGGCTAAAAAGATCGAGGCCGAGGCCAAAAAAAGGGGAGTTCGTTTTCTTGGGGCGACCCTTCACGCCTCCGGCGCCCCGGCTGTCACTTTGGCGCAGGGGAGCGCTGCCCTGGTTGTGGGCGGTGACAGGCGGGTGGCCGGGGAAGTGTTGGAGATTTTTAAAACCTTCGCTGCCAAGATCATTCTCGTAAGAGACGTGGCCATACCCAAAGCCCTTAAGATCGCGATCATCATGATGGCCGTGCCCGGCCATCTGGCCGCGGCCGAGGCGGCGTTCTGGCTTGCGGCGCAGGCGGTTGACCCTCGGCTTCTTTATCGGGTCATGAGCGAGACCGGCTCGCTCACCGGCGTGCGCTACTTGAAGAGGATACTGCAGGGGGGGATTGGGCAAGGGGGGATGATGCGCAACACTAAGAAAGATCTCACCCTTGCCCGGTCCGTGGCTAAGAAAATAGGATTTTCTCTGCCTTTTATGCAGAGGGCCTCTCAGATTCTACGACAGGCAAGCGCAATGGGTCTCGAAAAGGAAGATCTCCCGAAGGCGTTGAGGATTTTTTACCAGAGCAGGCTGGGAGTGAATTTGAAAACCAGTTTGCCCGTGGAGGTTATCGAGGGCGCTCCTCGGAAAAGGCCGGCGGTTATACGACTCTAAATAGGGTGAGCGAACTTAAGGATTGTCAGCCATGAAAGGGATAGAGCTTCGTCCGTGGGAAGAAGGCTTTAGACTGGAGGAACGCTTCAACATGGTGAGCCTGCTCTTGGAGCGCCACCTGGAGCAGGGCCGCGGCCAGCGCGTCGCCATTTACTACGGCGATGAGCGGATTACTTATGGGCAACTTGGGGAGCTCACCAACCGCGTCGGCAATGCGCTCACGGGCTTGGGGGTGGAGCCCGAGCAGCGGGTGATCCTATTCCTGACCGATGGCCCCCAGTTTGTCGCCACCTTCCTGGGCACCATGAAGATCGGGGCAGTGCCGGTGCCGATCAATGTTTTGGCAACTCCCTCGGACGTGGCCTACTTCTTGAACGACAGCCGTGCCAAGGCGCTCGTCGTGTGCCAGGAGTTTCTGCCCAAGTTCGAGACCATTCGCAGCCAATGTCCTTTTCTGCGCCACGTTATTCTAACCGATGGAGAGCCGGGCGGGCATCTCTCTTTCGAGGAACTGGTTAAGGGAAGCTCTGCCCGACTTGAAGTCTTCCCCGCTCACAAAGATGATGCCTCCTACTGGCTTTATAGCTCTGGCACAACGGGGCAGCCAAAAGGGGTGATCCATCTGCACCACGATCTGGTCTATTGCGTGGAGAGCTGGGGCCGACATGTGGTGCGCTTCACCCCGGATGACATTACCTATTGCGTCCCGCGCCTTTTCTTTTCCTATGGTCTCAATATGGCCCTTTATCTGCCGTTCTACTATGGCGCCGCAGTTGTGCTTTCGCCTTATCGGCAAGAACCGGCTCTGGTGCTGGAGAACTTGCGCCGCTACCGTCCTACTTTGTTCTTCTCTGTCCCGACCTCCTATGGCCAGATCTTGCGTGAAATCGAGGATAACGGCGCAAAGGCTGATTTGAGCTCGGTGCGCCATTGTGTCTCTGCCGGGGAGGCCTTGCCCGGCCCGCTCTACGATCGCTGGCTCGGCCGCTTCGGTGTCGAGATTCTGGACGGTCTGGGCTCGACGGAGGTGGGCTGGGTCTACATCAGCAATATCCCGGGGAAAGTCAAGAAGGGGAGCAGCGGGCTCCTTCTCCCTGGTTACCAGGCGAGGATTGTAGATAAGAACGGGCAGGAGCTCCCTCCTGGCGAGGTCGGCGATCTCCTGGTGTCGAGTGATAGCTTAGCCCCGGGCTACTGGAACAAGCACGACAAAAACAAAGAGACCTTTATGGGCTCTTGGATGCGGACGGGCGACCGCTACTCGCGTGATGAGGAAGGCTACTTTTTCTATGGCGGTCGGGGCGACGATGTGCTGAAGGTTAGCGGCATCTGGGTCTCTCCTTTAGAGGTGGAGCAGGTTTTGTTGGAGCATGAGGCCGTGGCCGAATGCGCTGTGGTTGGCGCTCAGGACGAGATGGGCCTATGCAAGCCCAAGGCCTTCGTCACCCTGCGTTCGGGCTTCCAGCCCGGCAACGAACTTGTGGTCACCCTGCAGGGCTTTGTGAAGGAACGGTTGGCGCCGTACAAATACCCTCGCTGGATTGAGTTCGTCAACGAGCTTCCGAAAACCGCCACGGGTAAAATCCAGCGTTATAAGCTGCGCCAATTACCAGGGCAGGGTGCTGGCCCGTCATCATGATGCACCGACTTGAAGATGTTTAACCCAGACCCCTCTATCCGTTGTTAACTGTGACAGGCGGTCGAAGGCATGACACGCGACGAGGATCTCATCGAGGAAATTAACACGCTGTGGCTGCCCGTTTATCCCTTTATGGCCGACCATCTGCTGGCGGCGTCAGGCCTGCGCTCCGGGAAGATCCTGGACCTGGGTCCGTTCGCCGGCGGCATAGCCGTGGGCCTTCTGGTAAAAAGCTCAGGGTTCCATGCCAGGGTAATAGATGAATCGGAGCGAGTGCTGCGCTCGGCGGTCGAGTGGGCGCGCGGGCGGGGCTGCAACTCACGGCTGGCTGTTCAGCGGGCGCCCGTCGAAGCGATTCCCGAGCCCGACGGCTCGTTCGATCTTGTGACGGTAAGAGGCGCATTTTTCTTTCTCACCGCGGCGCTTCTTCGCGAGGTCAAGCGAGTGCTTCGCCCTGGCGGGTTCGGATGGCTGGGCGGAGGTTACGGGCCTTTGACCCCAACCGAAGTGATTGCACCCTTGGCCGATCGTTCAAAGCGGCTGAATGAGGATCTCGGCAAACGGAGAATGACTGCGGGGGAGTGCCAGAGGCTCCTGGCCAGCGCAGGAATCTCGGCGTGCGCCAAAATCTCCACCGAGGGTGGACTCTGGATCGAGGTGAAGGGTTGAGGGCCGGAGTGGACGAAAAGGTGTCAGAGACCTTTTGACTGCTGGATAAGCTTGCTTTTTAAGGGCGAGATAAACTAAAAATAGCAGAAATTCAAATAGGAAAGGGATAAAGGTCATGGCTGGCTTAGAGGTTCTTTACGAAATCGGCCAAGTAGGGCTTGTCATTCCCGCTTACCAGATGGCTATATACATGGGCCTCATCAGCATTTTCACGCTTATGCAGCGGCGCAAATTGTGCCTTATCATCACCTATGTCTTCACGCTGTATTGGGGCTTCTACCTCTTCGGAGGAGATATCCTCGAGGCCTCAGGTGGCTCGGGGACGGTATTATCCATCTATATCATCTGCGGCATGATCATCCTGGCGGTTTTCTTGTTTGCCTGCTTTCAGGAAGAACCGTAAGGCCCTTACCAGTTCTCTCCTCGCGCAGCCGGGCCTTTGAGGGAGAGCATGATTCAGCGAGTCTCCTTGGGTTTAGCAGAGGCGCAGCGCGCCATCGCTGCGGTGTTGGAGGAAGCCAAGAAAGAGGGAAGGCCAGTCGCAGTTGCGGTTGCAGATAATAACGGAGATCTGATCTCCTGCGCGCGCATGGATGGAGCCCACGCCAGAGTCCTCCGGTTCGCCATCAGAAAGGCGTACACAGCGGCTGTCATGGGGAGGGACACCTTGGCCTTCAAGAAGGAGTTGCAGGAAAAGGGGCGCACCCTTTCCGACTACGGCGACCCATCGTTTACCACTCTCCAGGGAGGCGTGGCTATAGTCTCCGAGGGCAAGGTTGTGGGCGCGATCGGTACAGGCGGTAGCCCGCGGGAGCGTGACGTCGATATGGCGCACATCGGAGCGCGGGCCATAGGCCTTTCGATGGCCGCAGAGAAAACGGACTGACGGAGGAGGACTGCACCAATGGCCAGCAAGCGGCAGGTTATCAATCTACCCGGGCTCTCAGGAAAGCATTCTAGTCCCATGGCTGTAAAGATTGGCAGCATGCTCCTTTCTTCCACCATCACTGGGACGGAGACAGGCAGGGGGGAGCTCGCAGAAGGGGCTGAGCGACAATTCGACGTCGCCTTTCAGAATATGATGGCTCTGGTCGAGCGCGCTGGCATGACAACGGACAATATTGCGATTGTAACGGTTTTCGTACCGGACGGCAGCTATCGAAAATTCATCAACAAGCCTTGGTTAGAGGCTTTTCCCGATGACCACAATCGGCCAGCCAGAAAGACTACCGCCTATGCTCTCCCGGAGGGACAGTTCGTTCAGCTTCAGATGCTTGCCGTTGCCGGCGGCCGGCGCGAGCTTTTGGAGATTCCCGGCCTCGCGCACAGAGATCCGCTTCCCATAGGAGTCAAAATCGGCGACATGGTTTATTCTTCCGTGATTGGAGGACAGGATCCTGAGACAGGCAAGCAGATCGAAGGGGCGGAGCGGCAGATCGAGCAAGCCTTCGAGAACATGCGGACGTTGGTGGAGCAGGCCGGCGGAACAGTTGCGAACATAGCCCATGTCTGGGTTTTCTTGAGGGAGCGGAGTGACCAACCCACTATGGTTAAGACGTGGCTCAAGATGTTTCCCCAGGATGGTGACCGACCGGCCCGTAAGACGATCATGTATGATGAGCTCAAGGGGCGGGAGACGTTGATCCAGCTCCAGTTCACCGCGGTTCTGAATGGAAGACGGGAGAATTTTGAAATTCCTGTTGTCGGCCACCATGACCCGATTCCCATGGGCGCCAAGGTCGGCAACCTGCTGTTTTCCTCGGGCATCGGCGGCTATGATTCGAAGAGCGGGAAGCGTGGGCAAGGGCTGGAGCGCCAGGTCGACTTTGCCTTCGAGAACATGCGGGCTCTGGTGGAGCGTGCCGGAGGGCAGTTGGGCGACATCGGTCACGTAACGACGCTCATAAGGGATTATGGGGCAATGGCAGTGATCGCTAAGAAGTGGAGGGAGGTATTCCCGCAGGAAAACGATCAGCCCGCTTGCCATGCCATGGCCTTGGGTTTATCGGCGGGGAATCTCGTGCAGCTCCATATCCTGTCGCTCCTTACTTCCCCCTAGATTTTCACTCCCGCCTTTGCCAATTGTTGGGTGATTTTGAGGATGGGATCGCGGCGGTGCGTGATGCACTTGATAAGAAAGACTCCGTTCATCATCTTGCCGCCCATGTAGCCGGTAAACTCGCCGAAGGGCCCCTCGGGCTCCATGTAATCCGTGGGGATCTCGCCTTCGAGGACAATCTCCGCGCATAGCCTTTTTTCAGCTCTTTAGAAGCTGCCTTAGCCAAGGGGCTTTACCTCCTGAGAAATATCTCTTTGATCCACCGCTGCGCATCGTTTGTCCGTTTCCCGACGAGCGCGGGATCCAGGGGAAGAAAGCGATCTGAATCCTGTATTTTTGTAAACTCCGGATTGCGCGACTTCGCTTGTTTGCGGCCGGGCACCCTGCCGATATCTATCCCAACGACGGTCTGCCCCTCCTCTGACAGGAGGGAATCGTAGAAGAGGGCTGCGGTGTATGGATGGGGCGGATTCTTCGCCATCATAACCGGCGAGGTCGTAAATATGGTTGGTTTGGGGTAGACCATGCGGATCGGCGCCCCTTTGGCGATGAACTGAGCCATGCGGTAACCGTAGACCTCCGCAGCGATGGGAAATTCCCCGGCCGAAAGGAGCTGGACGAGCAGGGTATGGCCGCTGCGGATCTGGGGTTGATTTTGGGCCAGAGCGCGCAAAAATTTCAAAGTCTTCTCCTCACCCCATGCCTGAAGGAGGCCCGTTATCATGACATCCGGCTCCGTGTCTAACGCGATTTTTCCCCTCCATTTCGGCTCCAGCAGATCTACCCATTCTTTAGGTGCCTCTTGAGCGGTGATCCGGTCGCTGTTGTAACCGATCACTACAGGGCTGCTTGCAAGGCTCGCCCACCAACCCTCTTTGTCGTAGAGCGCCGGGTGCATGTTGGCCACCTCGGGCGAGAGATAGGGGGCTATGATGCCCCGCTCTCTAAAGGGGAGCATCTTGCCTGTTCCCGCGATAAGGATATCCACCAGGTATCTGCCGGCGCGGTACTCGGTCACAACTTTATCCTCGACCTTTCCGCTGCCGCCGCGGAATATAGAGACATTGATGAAAGGATATTTCTTTTTAAAGCTTCGGGCCAGTTGCTCTAGCTCGTCCCTCTCCCAGTTCCCATACCACATCACCTCACCCTCCCGCTTGGCCCCCTCAATCAATCGGGCCTCTCTCTCTTTTGGCGGCAGCCGACGGATTTTTTCGATCGGCGACTCTTGAGCCTGGAGCAAACTGCAAAGGAAAAACAACCAGCCGAGAAACATCATGAAAAGGTAAACCATACGGGCCTCCTTCCTATCTTGAGCCGCCGCTATGCCCGGCGGAGCAAAGTTACTTGACCAGAAGAATCGGGCTGGGGCGGACAATTTTCTTGCTTTCTTCAATAGAAAATTCCTTTTCGCAGAAAGGGCATTTGGCGGCGATTTTAAGCCTCTCAAATTGCGGCGAGACCAGAAATTCCTGGTCGCAACCGGGGCAGAAAACTCGCATAGAGCTAGCCATGAGGATCCTCCTTAGTATCGCTTCAGGCGTCAAGCGGTATCTTTGCCAGGGCCTCACTCCCCAGATAGTCCTTAAGATCGGCCTTGTCCATGACCTCATCTGGGACCTTAATCCTTATTTCAAAAGGCTCGGGAGGCGCTGGCATCGTGGCATCGATGCCGCCCTTGGCCACGGTGTACGCGTGATAGGCCAGTTCAGGCGAGCTGGACGCGTAGGCGGTCGGGTCGCGCGTGGTTGAAACCATGTTGGGAACTACCACCAGGTCTCGGTCCCAGCGGCTGCGCGTCGCTACGGCCCAGAGAACCTCGGCATCGTCGAAGATGTTGATGTCCTCATCCACGACCACGACGTGTTTAAGGCGGCGATCTACGGATAGGGCCGCCACGATCGCCTCCCTTCCCTGGCCGGCGGCGGTTTTTTTAATCTGTACGTACACGTGGAATCGGCTGCAGCCCGATGAAGGGAGATGGACGTTTTTCACTGTGGGGACGGCCTGCTTCACCGCGCGGTAAATAGAGCCCTCGAGCGGGATACCGCCTAAATGGTCTTGATCGCGCCCGCCCAGGTGGATGTCGTGGTAGACAGCGTCGCGGCGGCAAGTGATCGCTTGCACCTCCATGACCGGCCTCAGAGTCTCCGGGGAATAGTAGCGCGCGTAGTCCGCTCTAAGGCCGTGACGACCCCTCTCCTTTGGCGGGATGATGCCTTCGATGACGATCTCGGCGTCGGCGGGCACGAGGAATTTTTCTCCCCATGTCTCCGAGGGGGTGACTCTTAGAGGCTCTCCTAGGGCGCCCCCGATGACCGAGTATTCATCGACATCAATGGGCACGCGGGTTAAGGCCCCCATGCAGGCAGCGGGGTGGTGGCCGATCCAGGCCACCACGGGGAGACCCTTTCCGGTGTTTTCCACTCGCTCGCGGTAGCGCTCCCAGTTGTGCGTTCCCTCGCCGAGGCCGACGGTCGCCTTTCTCGGCTCCAGTAACCGCAGGGTCTGGTAGGCACAGTTGTAAACGGTTCCTTCCTGGTTGTCCACTGTGGTGACGACCGAGCCCAGGATCGTGCGCCCTCCCTCCATGTGGTAAGGCAAAGGGACGGGGAAATCGAAGAGGCTTAAGTCATTCCCTTTTCGCACCACCTGTTTGACCGGGGCCTTTTCTTTGGCCACGACTAGCGGCGTTTTTGTGTTCTGGCTTCTGAGGTCGTAGTCGAGGCCGACTCTCTCGACCGACGAGTCAAACGCCAGGGCGCAGAGGCGGCGGCTGGCAAAAAGATTCGACAACAGCGGAAAAACGGATCGCTTGCCTGAAACGGTCTGCACCCTATCGAAAATCACGATGGGAAATTTATGGGCCCGGTCGAGCTTCACGAGAACAGCCGAGATCTCGAAGCGCAAATCCACTTCACGTTCAACCCGGACCAGCTCTTCAGGATAACGCTGCTTGACCTCTTCGAAAAATCGCCTTAGATCTTTTGCCTCTTTTCCCATGTTCATTTCCAATCCTTCCCTAGGCCGTTGAAAAAGGTTCATCTACCCCCGGCCGGCCTGAGAGGCTCTCTCAGGTCCGATGCTAGCCCTTCGGGATCTCAAATGGCAAATCTCAAATCGCAAATTTGGAATCTGAAATCTGAGATTTGAGATTCCGAGTGCAACGAGGACAGGCCCTTCGAGATCCCCCCAGGCCGGCGGTTATGATAGCCACGCAAAAAGCAGTTAACCCCCTTGGTCGATGGGCTCCAGCCGCAAGTTAATGCCGTTTTTCTCGAGTTCCCTGTAATACTCCTCTCTGATCGCAGGATCTTCCTTGCGATAGGGAATCTTGTAAGAAAGCTCATACGGGTTCTTATCCTGAGCTGTTCTGGCCGGATCGTATGACCTACCGCCGCCACGCCTTAGGCCGCTGCCCCTAAACGCCAGCATCCTGTATTCGCCCTTGCCGGTATTGAAGTGCTGGTGGTACTCGTTGTGGCGGGGAGCCACCACGGCATAGGGGTTTGTCGGCACCTTGCGTCGATTCTTCTCTTCGTCTGGCATAAATAAAAGCTCATAGCCCTGGCCTTCGATAACGATCACATGAGCCCTTGCCTCGTGCCTATGGGCTGTTACGTAGGTCCCTTCGGAGACGCTCATAACGTGCATCCCGACCGATGTGTTGGACATTGCGAAGCGCATGATCGACGTCCGATTTCCTCTCTCCGGATAAGGATCCAGGGCAAACTTCCGGATGTCGGGAATAAAATTGGTCTCGTAGAGTCTGAGGTTCCAGTGCTTTCCCTTCTCGGAGAAAAAAGCCTGCATGGAGTGGCTGTAGCGGTCGCTGAAGATAAATGGGTTGTTAAAGACAAAGTCGAGATTGCCATAAAGGTTCATGACATGAGCCATATTGGTGCCAAAGAGGAGGCGACACGGCTCGTCCCCGGAGCTATTGAACTCCTGATGCCATGCATTAAGCGGTATGGCGAGAAGCGCTCCTTCCTCCCACTCGACAGTCGTACCGGGCTCCCCTTCCTGCCATATAGTTGTAGCCCCTCTCCCCTTCATCACATACATGACCGAGTCATACATGTGGTGCTCGGGCTTCAACTGGCTTGCGGGAGGAATCTCGACGATCTGCAGGTTGTAGAATTCCTGATCCCCCAGACGGGTGTAAGCTGCCTTGCCGCCCCTCCTCTCCCAATCGCCCAGGGCCAGGCTGCCGAGATTCTCGAGCGCGCTGCCTTGATACAAAGGGACTCCCTCTTGCCGGACAAAATCCTGGTAAGAACTATGCACGTACCATTGTTCGAAGGTCGTTGGTGTCTTGGCCATTTGTTTTTACCTCTACTTACGGGCTTTTTTTGAGTTTCCGCGATACCTTTTCCGTCTCGCCTCGCACCGCCATTTCCGCCTCCGCGTCATTTTCTCTACTCCACAGGTGGCGATCTTTATCGGTCGGCCTTTGGACCCGGTGGAGAAGGCCTTCTTTGTCCAGACGCGCGATGAACTCGCGCAGATCTCGGTAATACCTGCTCAACCTTTTCTCCTTATTTTTTTTGTCTCCTTTGCCGCCGCGAAATAGTCTCCCTTGGTGACGCTCGCTGCCAAGCTATCATCCTCAGCGGTCCACAACCCCAGAGGGTATCCATACCAAGGGCTCTTGAGCTTCAGAGGCGGCAACCCTTCCTCCTGCCACACCTTCAGCGCCTGCTCCATGAATGGTCGCTTGGGCAGGCCCACTGGCGGATAGGGTCCCTTGCGCGTTGCATCGATCAAAATTCCGGAACAGCCCACCGGCGGTGGAAAGCTGCGCTCCTCCGGCTTGGTCATCAAAGAAAAGGCTGAAGGATCGAGAAGCGGCACCCGGCTGGTAATGACACGGACATCCCGATGGGGTTGCATGGCGAAGCTCATGGCCCACATAACCATATCAGGATCTTTGGGATCAATATCCTCGTCAACCACAATGATCACTTTGTTGGCCGGGTCCATCCCTGATGCCGCCTGCAACGCCTGCCAGGGTTTGCTGGGGTGGCTCTTGTGCAAGCGGATCACCCACCAGTTCCAGCCTCCGCCCATTTCCGGACAGCATACCTCCAACACCTCCGGCAGGTTACAGCTATACTTGAGAAAGTTATACAGCATCATCTCACGACACGTGCGTGAAATGGCATTGGATTCGCTCGGCGGTAAACCCACCAGGATGGCTGTAAAGAGGGCATTGCGCCGATGGGTAATCGCCTTGACTCTGATCACCGGCCTATAATCCCGTTCTGCCATTAAGTAGCCCGGGTAGTCGCTGAAGGGCTCGCCCCGCTCCATAGCCTTAGTCGACATCTCCCCTTCAATTACAATCTCAGCCTCAGCCGGCACCTCTAAAGGAATAGTCTTACACCGAACCATCTCTACGGGCCGTCCTCTGAGACCTCCGGCAACTGCCAGCTCGTCTATGCCGTAGGGCAAGTTGGCTGCGGCCACGTAGGTGATGTCGGGGAGGGACCCTAGCACGACAGCCACAGGAAGAGGCTCACTCCGGCGGCGGGCACTTGGGTAGTGGTAAAGCATGGCATGGTGGGTGCGGGCGATGCCCGCGAGCATGCGGTCGTGCGCGCGAAAATGGCCGCTGTACATTCCGACATTTCGGGTGCCGCTCTCAGGGTCTCTGGTAATAAAAGGGGCTGTGACCCGGATTCCCCCGCTGAAACCAGGCTCCTCCACCGGAGCTGGAAGCGAGATCAGGCCGAACTTTTTCAACTCCGCGCCGGCATGAACCACCTCTTGCGCCACGCCACGATCCACCATCACTGGCTCTGTGAGATGAGCCAAGGCATGGCGCCATTTCTCGTAAATCTCCTCCGGCTCCTCACAGCCCATGCCCAGGGCTAAGATCTTGCGGGAGGCGCCGTAAACCCCGGTGACGACTTTCATCTCATAGCGCCCACCCTTGGTGTCTGTCACGTTTTCGTACAGGAAAGCCTGGCGGCTCTCATCGGAAAGCGCCCGATACTGGAGCCGCATGAGCGGCATAAGCTCGCTGTCTTTGTTGACCGGCCGCCGCCAACGGTAGAGCTTACCGCGTCTTTCCAGTTCTTGGATGAATGCCCGCAGATCGGCATAATAACTCGGCATGGGATGCACCTCCTGATGAATTTAACCGTAAACCGACTTTTTCCGGCAAGATATATGCCAAGAGCATATCGAGGATTATTGCCGAGAAATAGCAGGCTAAGCGCGGGGTAAAACAGAGCGCTTCGCAAAGTTGGGAAGGGAGAGAGAGTTGTTCCCAAATCTGGGACTCTGGCATTGGGAAGTTCACCGCTTTGATTATTCTTCTTCGCTCGGCACATCCTTTGCTCTAAGAAAAACGGGTCGCCCTGCGCGGTTGGCGAGCAGGATGACTACATAGAATCCAGCCCTTAGTTGACATGGCAGAGAGAGTCAAGAGCCTTTTTTTCTTGCCTTTTTTTTCTTTTGTTCGCGGTAGCGACTTTGTCTGGCGTCTCCCTTTCACTTCTTGGCCCGGCAGTGGGGCTTGAATGTCCTCTCTTTTTTGGGGGATGATGTGCCTGAGGCGCCTTCAGGGACCGGACTTGCCGCAACGGAAAAAAAGATCCACAGCCGTCCGGACCAAGTGCGGAATATGATCCGCGGCACGCTGAGGGCCCTGCGTTATTCTAAAGAGAGTCCCGATGAGGTCCAGCCCCAGAGAGATGGCGGTTCGTTGACCCTAACCATTGGCCCTGGAGAAAAAGATGGCGCAACCGTTCCTTAAGGCCCGCGGCCTGATTAAACGCTTTGGCAAAGTGGCGGCGGTGAACGACGTCAGCTTTAAAGTTCACAAAGGAGAAGTCCTTTTGAGCCGAGGAATTCAGCTCTATCATTTAATCGTGATCCGCAGGACGCGGTCGTCTTCAGCGCCGGGTCTGCCACGGCCGTCGCGGTTGCTGGTGAGAACATAGAGGGCGCCGTCCGGCCCCTCCACGACATCACGCAGGCGTCCGAACTGGCGCGCAAAGTGCTTTTCAAACGCAACCACTTTGCGCGGGTCGTTCTTATCGAAAGCCACGCGGTAAAGCGTCTGTCCCCGAAGGCCCGTAAACACCAGCGAGCCGGCCCAAGGCCCGCGCGTAACAAAGGCTGCTCCTGTAGGCGCCCAGGTCTCGCTTTCCCCGCTGTGCAGAACCGGCGGGACCATCCCGGCACGGGTCTCGTCGCCGCGTACGACCGGCCAGCCGTAGTTCTTTCCCGCCTCAATGAAGTTCACCTCGTCGCGGCAGCACCCCTGAAAGCCGCTTGGACCGTGCTCCGTCGCGTACAGCCGCCCCGTCCCCGGCTGCCAGGCCAGCCCCTGCGGGTTCCGATGGCCGTAAGAATAGACCGGAGAATTCTTGAAGGGGTTATCCGATGGAATCGTCCCGTCCGGATTGACTCTGAGGATTTTGCCGTTCAACGAAGAGAGCTCTTGGGCTGAGTCCGCGTTTTGGGCGTCGCCCATCGTCCAGTAAAGCTTTCCATCGGGGCCGAACTTCACTCGCGCGCCGTCGTGGTTCCTAGCTGCCCTTGCCCCATCCTCCAAGACTTTGTCCATCACGCCTTTGCCTTTTGCGGGATCCTCACGCAGCCTTGCCAACCGGTTTCTAATCTGTCCGGCGCTGTTGCGATAGGTATAGGCGGCATAGACGAGCCGGTTCCGTTCGAACTCCGGATCCAGGGCAAGCCCCATAAGCCCCGCCTCGCCGGTCTCGTAGGCGTCGATCTCCATCCAAGGTTCTTTCTGCAGCTTCCCACCTTTGATCACACGAATGCGTCCGCGCCGCTCCGTAAGGAATATGCGCCGGTCCGGGGCAAAGGCAATCGCCCAGGGCGTATCCAACTGCTCGACCAGCACCTCGACTTTGGGTTGGGCCAGTAGCGATGATGCCGGCGCGCAGGCCGCCAGAAGAACGAAAAGAAAAATCTCCGACAATACCGCCTTCATGAGACTCATTATTTCGCCCCTTGCCTAACAACGCAAGCCGGGTTCTAAGGAAAACCGATCTTGAAAACCCTTTTTCGTCCGATGAGGTCACCCGCCCGTCCAAAGCAGAGCGAAAGACCGGAAAGCATGATCGCTTCCATCAAGCCGATCCACTGGAGGGCGGCGAGACCCGTGCCAAAATCTTTTTGTATGGCCGAGAGCGAGACGTTGATGCTGCCGATGCTCTGAATGTGAAAAAAGGTCCCGAGGCCGACAACGATGAGAACCGTTAGCTCTTCCATGCGCGAGATTCAGCCCACCCGATCGAATTATTTTTAAAAGAGCTGAGTGTCAAGAAAGCAGAGCCAGAACCTGCACACTGCATTTTCATATTTGCGGATTTGCGCAATTGAGCAAACATGAAAGCGTCACCGACGCCAGCTTCGGACTTACGAAAGCGCAAAATCCGACTCCCGACCGGCTGAATAACAAAGTCCAAGATCCGACCCCGGACGCGCGGTTCCTCTCTTAGCTTTCTCCAGTACGTGTGTTATTATAAGGCATGCCTCAAAAGCCGCTGATCGAGACTAATCCTTATTTAAAAGATCCGGTCCAGCGCAAGTCTTGGCTGGACACATCGGTATCGTCCTCGACAGCCATTGAAGGCGTCCGTATAACGTTCCCCCAACCACCCGAGACCGAAGTCCGTGACAAGTTCACGACCTTGAACGAGCCCCAAGGGTCCTACGGATCACGTCGCTAAAAACCTTTTCCATCGGCCCGTAGTCCCTCTCCAAACCCGACCGTACTGCGGCAAAGTATTCCTGTCGTTTACGTCCCTTAATGTTTCCAAAATCAAGCGGCGGCAATCCTGCTTGCAACGCCATCAAGACCGCCAGCAAGCGTCCGGCCCGCCCGTTTCCCTCCCGAAAGGGATGGATCAACATCAACTCGGTGTGAACCAGAGCGATAGCTTTCACGACCTCTGTGGTCGATTGAAAGCGACATGGAGTACATTGATAAAGCGGTCCCCTTTCAAATTCCGCCATCAACCGAGGCACTTCCCTGGCCGCAGCGAAGGGAAATTCCGCTTTGACAAGGTTGACCGTCCGATACCGGCCGGCCCAAACGTAGATGAGACCCAGCCAAATCTGATGCATTTTCCGTATATCCGTCTCCGTGAATCGGTGATCTTGGTCGTAGATCCGGATGATCTCTTCCGAAGCGCGTCGTAGCTCGCGCGCCTCGATTTGATCCATCTCCCGCTTGTGCTTAACGCCCAGCAAGTTCTTGAGCACCTGTCCACGAGACCCTGGTTCAAATTGCCCCTCCACGGACTTCGACGCGTCGTACCGCCCAGTCTTTCTAGTTCCCGCCACTATAAAGGGAGCCTCCGCTGGTTGCGCTGTTTTTAATTTTCGCTTTCAGTCCCGGACATTATCGCATTTTCGGAATTACGAAAACATGAAAGTGAGTCATTTTAAGGTTTCGGGAATTCCCGAAACGTGGAAGGGTGGTTCACGGGCACAAGTCTTTTGTCCAACTATTGCCTATTGCCTGACCAATATTTGCGGATTTGCGCAATTGAGAAAACGTGGTTGGCTTACGTGTTCACAAGATTCGTCGGCTGGCGGTGCGCTAACGAAATAAGTCAATAGTCAGGCCTGACCCTCAGCTCCCCTCCAGCATTAGGCGCGCCTACTTGTTGAGAGGGTCTTCTCTTATTCGGACTTTCCCGCTAGACGCAGGTCTGCTGTGACTGGTAGTTCAAACAGATCACTGCGCAAAAGCCGTGTTGAAAAAAACAGCACTTCAAGGTTTTCAATCTCCCCGGTT
>JACPSE010000150.1 GCA_016193465.1 Deltaproteobacteria bacterium | reverse complement strand
CAACTTGCCGGCGGCGTGTTCAAGATTGATTCCTCTGAGGGAGCGGGCACGAGGATCGAGGCCATCTTCCCGCACGCATTTATGGCGCCAGCGCAAACTGGGTGAGTGCGTGAGATGAATCCTATAGGGATTTTAATTGTAGATGATCACAAGCTCGTTAGGGCCGGGGTCATCTCTTTGCTCAACAAAATCCAGGACGTTAAAGTCGTGGCGGAAGCTGACAATGGACATGACGCCTTAAAACTCATGGAAACGCACTCCCCTGACCTGGTCTTAATGGACGTTGCCATGAGGGGACTTAACGGCTTGGAAACCCTGGCACGCATAGCTCGCAAATATCCTCGCGCTCGGGTGATTATTCTCTCCATGCATTCAAACGAAGAGTATGTAATTCAGGCACTGGAGAGAGGAGCCTTTGGATACGTTCTCAAAGACGCATCTCCGCAGGAGCTTGAAATAGCCATAAAGGCGGCCATGCAGGGGGAAATCTACCTGAGCCCTAAAATATCTAAACAGGTCGTCAGTGATTATCTTAGCCGTGTCCACGGCCATACAGTGAGGATTGAACTTCAAAGCGAGGCGAAATCCCCAAGCCTTTTAACCTCCCGCCAACGTGAAATACTTCAACTCATTGCCGAGGGTTGCTCCACAAAGGAGATCGCCTCCAAGCTGAATCTCGCTGTTAGAACGGTTGAGACCCACCGCGCCGATATCATGAAAAGACTCGACATCCACGACACCGCGGGCCTTGTCCGGTACGCTATTCGGACAGGGATCGCAACGTCCGATACGTAAAAATACCCCCTAAGTTTCTCTACAGCCTTTTTTCTGACTCTCTACGTTTTGTTTTTTTCAAATTAGGGGTTTCCCCTTACCCTTTCCACTGGCTGCTTTGCCCATAAGTCAGGCATAAGGGATATATGCATGAGAAAGATCAAGATACTTCTGGTGGATGACAGCGCACAATTCCTTCGGTCAGCTACATCTTTCCTTTCTCAGTGTCCATCGGTTGAAGTGATAGGGACGGCCACTTCGGGGAAAGACGCCATAAAAAAGGTCCAGGAGCTGAGGCCGGATCTTGTTCTCATGGACATAGCCATGCCGGAGATGAACGGCCTAAAAGCGACCCGATCCATCAAAGCGAATCCGCGAGCACCAAAAATCATCATTGTGACGATCCATGACGACGCCGAATATCGCTCCGCTACGAAGGATGCAGGGGCTGACGGTTTTGCCAGGAAATCGAACCTTTACACGCATCTGCTCCCGATGATTCACGCGCTGTTCGGCGAGCCGGCGGCGTAACATTCAGACAACCAGACAGAGGAGGTCGGTGTGAAGAGGCCCAACATGCTCGTTGCCTTTGCGCTTGATGAGAGCCGCTACGCACTTCATTTGTTCAGAGTTAAAAGAATCGTTCGTGTTGTTACGATCACTCCTCTGCCGAAAGCTCCAGAAATTGTCCACGGTGTGATTAATGTCCAGGGGCAGGTCATTCCAGTTTTCAATACTCGCAAACGTTTCCGTTTACCGGAAAGAGAAATCGATCTGAGTGATCAAATGATCATTGCCACCACTTCAAGCCGGACTGTTGCGCTTGTCGTGGATGCTGTGAGCGGTGTTGTTGATCACTCTGAAGGAGAAGTTATTGAGCCGGAAGACATTCTCCCCAGGATGGAATATGTGGAAGGCGTGGTGAAATTAGAAGACGGACTTGTGCTTATCCACGACTTAGACAAATTTCTCTCTCTTGATGAAGAGAAGGAACTCACTGACGCTCTTAAGGCGCAGCAGCCAGTTGATACAGCGCAAGGGCCAAGAAATGGCTGAACAAATACCAGATGCCCTGCTTTCCCAGCTCAGCGAGTTCGTTGCTGCTCAGATGGGCCTTCACTTTCCAAGAGAACGCTGGACAGACCTCGAACGGGGAGTGAAATACGCCGCCCGGGAGTTTGGTTTCGACAGTGCGGCACCCTGCATCCAATGGCTTGTGTCTTCACCTTTGACGAAAAGACAGATCGAGACTTTGGCAAGTCGCCTTACGGTCGGCGAAACCTATTTCTTCAGGGAAAAGAGAAGCTTTGATGTTTTAGAAGAGCGGATAGTGCCAGAACTGATGCGCCTGCGAGAAGGAACCGAACGCCACCTGAGGATCTGGAGCGCGGGCTGCTGCACTGGTGAAGAGCCGTACTCCATCGCCATCTCTCTGAGTAAAGTGCTTCCCGATTTGCAAAATTGGAAAATAACAATTTTGGCGACCGACATTAATCCTGGTTTCCTTAAGGAGGCCTCAAAGGGTGTGTACAAAGAATGGTCTTTCCGCGATGCGCCGCCATGGCTCAAAGGCCGATATTTTCAAGGGGACGGGAAAGGCTGTTTGGAAGTCCTGCCAGCCATTAAGACAATGGCAACTTTCTCTTATCTTAATCTAGCCGAAGATGTTTATCCCTCCCTATTGAACAATACTAACGCGATGGACATCATCTTCTGCCGCAACGTCCTTATGTATTTTTCCCCCGATCGAGCCAAAAAAGTAGCCCAGAAGTTTTACCGTTGCCTTGTGGATGGTGGATGGTTAATTGTCAGCCCGACCGAGGTCTCGCACGAGTTGTTCTCAGACTTTATTACGGTCAACTTCCCGGGTGTTATCCTGTACCGCAAGGGAAGCCAGCGGCTGCACAGCTTTGAAGTGGCTCAGCTCCCATTTTTTGAATCCTTCGTTGAGCCGACCCCGGCCATCGTCTCCCCCGTTCAATCCAAGGAGCCTCCTCAGCTAGAGACTCCACAGCCTCAAACCTCGGAACGAGATCGCGATCCCTACACGGAAGCCCTGCAAGCATACACACTGGGCGACTACCAGGGCACTGTGGATAAAATTCTCCATCTCCCTGCAACCGAGCACAATAATCCACTGGTTCTTGCTCTGGTAACGCGTGCCTACGCGAACCAAGGAAACCTGACTGAGGCGGCGCAGTGGTGTGAACGGGCCATTCGCGCTGACAAGCTAAATCCTGCTTGCCGATTTCTCCTCGCAACCATCCTTGAGGAACAGGGCCGGCATGAAGAGGCGGTTACTTCGTTGAAGCACGCCCTTTATCTAGACCCCAATTTCGCCCTTGCCCATTTTAGCCTCGGGAATCTCATGCGGCGGCAGGCAAAATTCGAAGAGGCAGACAGGCACTTAACTAACGCGCTTGCGATCTTGCGCCGTTATTCAACGGATAAAGTGGTTCCGGAGTCGGACGGGATGACTGCGGGCAGACTCGCGGAAATGATAACCGCAATGAGATGAGAGGGGTAGCCATGGAGCGAGACTGGACACATTCAGTGGATAAAAAGGCCATTCTTAAGACTCGGGCAAAGGCTCTCGCGCAGGAACAAAAAGATAGGGAAGCGCTTGAAGAGTCGATTGAGCTGGTCGAATTTTTACTGGCTTATGAAAGGTATGGCGTCGAAACTTGTTATGTCCGCGAGGTCTATCCTTTAAAGGAACTCACGCCTCTACCCTGCACGCCGCCCTTTGTTTTAGGAATTATCAATGTCCGAGGTCGAATCGTTTCGGTTATCGACATCAAGAAGTTTTTTGATTTGCCGGACAAGGGCCTCACGGACCTGAACAAGGTTATCGTCCTTCACGATAGCGAGATGGAATTCGGTGTCCTTGCGGATGTGGTCCTGGGGGTACGCTCTGTGCTCGTCAAGGAGATTCAGCCGTCGCTCCCTACTCTCACAGGCATTCGAGAGCAATATCTCAAGGGTGTGACGGCCGAGCGCCTAGTGATCTTGGACGCGGAGAGACTGCTGTCGGACAACAAGATGGTCGTGCATGAGGAGGCGGCATCGTAGGTCAATGCGCAGAATGTCGCCAGCACCAAGCAGGCCGAGAACGCCGCTCAAAACCTGCATGAATTGGGGCAAAAACTAAAGCAGTTGGTGGAGCAGTATAGGGTCTAATCTTCGGTCGTCGGAGGAGCAGCCATGACATGGTTAAAGAACCTCGCGTTGCGAGCCAAGGTCTCTCTAGGGTTTTGCGTAATACTGGTTCTGCTGGCCGTCGTCGCCATTGTCTCCTACGCGACCATTACGGGGATCCAGGAGAATCAGAAGAGGCTCTTTGAGGTGAACTTTGTCAAGGCCGTGGATCTCGTGGAAATCCGCGCGGATCAGAACATCCAGCGAGCCCGGGTCCTGGAGATGCTGGCGAAGACCAAAAGGACTGACCAGGAAGCGCTGGTTCGAGAAATCAAAGAAGGCACCAAAGAGATCGACGACGCGCTGGATTTCCTTTTCAAGCAGGCGCAAAACGACGCCCCCTCTCTGCGCAAGCTGGACGAATTGAAAAGCCTCATCACCGCCTATCGACAGACCCGAGATGAGCAGATCAGCCTTGTCCTGCGAGGAAAGACCGAAGCGGCGAGGGAGTTGGGAGTCGGCATCCAGGAGCAGCGCTTCGATAAGATCCGCTCCATTGCTTTGGAACTTGGAAATGAGGCCAAGAAGGACGCCGAACGCCTGATGCTGGAGACCACAACAAGTGCGGCCAGATCGGTCCGCCTCATTGCAGTGCTCGGGCTAGTCTCCATCGCGTTAGGGCTGGGCTTGCTTGTCTCGTTGAATCGAATTCTTCGGCAAATCGGAGCCCAGATTCGCGACGGTGTGAACGTGCTTGGGTCATCGGCAACCGAGATTGTGGCGGCAACCACACAAGTGGCTTCCGGAGCGGCGGAGACAGCAACCGCTATCAGTGAAACCACAACCACCGTTGAAGAGGTCAAACAGACCGCGCAGGTCTCCAGCCAAAAAGCCAAGTATATGTCCGAAACAGCCCAAAAATCCGCCCAGGTATCGCAAACGGGGGCAAAGTCGGTAGAGGAGACGGCCGCAGCAATGGGGCGCATCAAGGAACAAATGGAATCTGTCGCCGAGGCCATCGTCAAGCTGAGCGAGCACAGCCAGGCCATCGGGGAGATCATCGCCACAGTCAACGATCTGGCGGATCAATCAAATCTTTTGGCTGTCAATGCCGCTATTGAAGCGGCCAAGGCCGGTGAGCAAGGCAAAGGGTTTGCTGTCGTGGCTCAGGAGGTAAGAGGCCTAGCGGAACAATCCAAGCAAGCCACTGCTCAAGTGCGGGCTATTCTGACCGACATTCAGAAGGCCACCAGCGCAGCGGTCATGGCAACGGAGCAGGGAAGCAAGGCGGTAGAGGCTGGCGTCAAGCAGTCGGCCGATGCCGGTCAGGCTATTCGGGCGCTGGGAGACAGCATTACGGAATCAGCTCAGGCAGCCACTCAAATTGCGGCTTCGAGCCAGCAGCAGATGGTGGGAACGGATCAGGTGGCGTTGGCCATGGAGAATATCAAACAGGCAAGCACCCAAAACGTCGCCAGCACCAAACAGGCTGAAACGGCTGCGCAGAACCTGCACGACCTGGGACAAAAACTCAAGCAGTTGGTGGAGAAATATAAAGTCTAGGGGTCATATGGCCAAAAAGGACAACGGCTTTCTTAAGAAACTGCTAGCAACATTCAAAGTTGAGGCCGAAGAGCACCTTAAGACAATCAGCTTGGGGCTGGTAGAGTTGGAAAAAACGCTGCCTCCTGAAAAGCAACTAGAGATCGTCGAAACCATCTTCCGCGAGACACACAGTCTAAAGGGCGCTGCTCGGGCCGTGAGCATGACCGACATCGAGTCCGTCTGCCAGGCATTGGAGAATATTTTTGCTGCATGGCAGCGAGGGGGGGCTATCCCCTCGGCTGGGCTTCTAGACTCACTCCACCAGACAGTCGATGTCCTGGAGAAAATCCTCTCCTCACCTGAGGCGGAGGAAACCGCAGAGCACAAGTCGAAGATGGCTGCGCTCATCCGGCGGCTTCAAGGCGGAGCGCGGGAACCAGGGATCCGGAACCAGGGAACAGCGGCCGAACAAGGAGTATCAACAGCCGAGCCCCAATTCTTGAGCTCCGGCCCCCAACCCCAGATCCCAACTTTGGGCGACACTGTAAGAATCCCCAGGGCAAAATTGGACAGGGTTCTGCTTCAAGCGGAGGAGTTTCTGTCTGCAAAACTCACGGCCAGCCAGCGCGCCGCCGACCTTCGACAAATCACTACTCTCGTCGGAGACTGGGAAAAAGCATGGGCTAAATTTCGGCGCTCGGGTTTTGGAATGGGGCCTGTGGAGTTGGAAAATCGGCAATCCTTGATTCGAAATTCGCAATCGAGGGAGTTTCTGGAATGGAATGATCATACTGTCACATCTATCGAGGAAAAGCTTGCAGGCATCTCGAAGTCTGCTGAGCTGGACCGGCGGATGCTTGGCAGAATGGTCGATGATCTCCTGGCAGAGATGAAAAGCCTCTCCATGCTTCCCATCTCGTCTGTCCTAGAGATCCTTCCAAGGTTTGTTCGCGAGCTGTCGCGAGACCAGGAAAAAGAGGTCGATTTGGTCATTCAGGGAGGAGAGATCGAGATCGACAGACGGATCTTAGAAGAGATCAAAGACCCGCTCATCCATTTGGTTAGAAATTGCATAGATCATGGCATTGAGAAGCCTGAGGAACGAAAACAAAACGGGAAACGGCTTAGAGGAACGATAACCATTGCTCTCTCGCAGAAAAACGGCAGCAAAGTCGAACTAATCATTTCCGACGACGGGAGAGGAGTCGATGTGCCTAAGGTCCGGTCGGCCGCGCTTAGGCTGGGCCTTATTCCTGACGATGCGCCAGCGCTCAGCGACCAGGAGGCGCTCTCTCTTATCTTCCAAACGGGAGTTTCCACCAGCGCTTTCATCACGGATATTTCCGGCAGGGGGCTCGGCCTGGCTATTGTCCGTGAGAAGGTCGGAAAACTCGGCGGTATGGTATCCGTGGAAACGAAGCCTGATGCCGGCACTGCTTTTCAATTGACTCTTCCCGTTACGCTCGCCACCTTTCGGGGGACTCTGGTCCGGGTCAACGACCGTGTTTTTGTCATGCCTACCACCTTTGTGGAGCGAGTCACAAGAATCAAGAAAAAGGAGATCCGGACCGTAGAAAACCGGGAGACCATTCCGCTGGACGGGCAAGTGCTCCCGCTAGTCCAGCTAAGCGATGCGTTGCAGTTCTCCCGCAAAAATACGACCGACGATTCCAGGGACACCGCTTTACTTGTCATCCTCGGTTCCGCCGAGAAGCGCATAGCCTTCCTCGTCGATGATCTGCTGAACGAACAAGAGGTGCTGGTCAAGACCCTGGGGAAGCAGCTCTCCCGGGTGCAACACGTCGCCGCCGCAACGGTCTTGGGCACAGGGCAAGTGGTGCCTGTGCTGAACGTTTTCGATTTGATGAAATCAGCAGCTCGGGCAACGGTGGCCTCCGTCAAGCCACCCATTCAGCCTGAAAAAGAAGCGAAAAAAAAGTCGATACTGGTGGTGGAAGATTCCATTACGGCCCGGACCCTCCTTAAAAACATTTTGGAGTCGGCTGGATACCATGTCGCGGCGGCAGTCGATGGGGTCGATGGCTATACGCAGCTTAGGAGTAGCGAGTTTGATCTCGTAGTCTCTGACGTGGATATGCCCAGGATGAACGGATTTGACCTTACGGCAAAGATTCGAAGCGATAAGAAGTTCGCAGGACTCCCGGTTGTGTTAGTGACCGCGCTAGAATCTCGCGAAGACCGGGAACGAGGGATTGACGTAGGGGCAAATGCTTACATCGTAAAAAGTAGCTTTGACCAGAGCAATCTCCTGGAGGTCATTGGAAGACTGATATGATCAAGGTCCTCATAGTAGAAGATTCGCCTGTAGTACGGGAATTCTTATCCTACGTCCTGAGCGCCGATCCCGACATTGAGGTTATTGGAACTGCGGATAACGGCGAAGAGGCCTTAGAAGCCGTGAAGCGAAAACGACCCAATGTCGTTACTATGGACATCCACATGCCGAAACTGAACGGCTTCGATGCCACCCGTAGGATCATGGAAACGTATCCGACCCCGATTGTTATCGTGAGTGGCAGCACCACGGCCCAAGAGATCGCCACCACTTTTCGTGCCTTAGAGGCAGGCGCTCTTGCGATCGTCCCTCGACCGAAAGGCATAGGGCACCCTGAGCACCAGGCGACGGCAAAGGAACTCGTTCAAACCGTGAAGCTGATGTCCGAAGTGAAAGTTGTAAGACGCTGGCCGAGGCCCAAGACCGAGCCGGCCATTCGATCAGTTCCAAGGGTGGAAATCCATAGAGCCTCGGCGGAGGTCAAGATTGTCGCCATGGGCGCCTCCACTGGCGGGCCGATAGTTCTTCAAACGATCCTCTCCGAGCTCGATAAGGACTTTGCCGCTCCCATACTTGTCGTTCAACACATGACCTCAGGATTCATCGAGGGTTTTGCTGAATGGCTTTCACAGTCCTCAGGCCTTCCGGCTCACGTAGCTGCAGACGGCGAGTATATTTCCCCCGGTCACGTCTACATCGCTCAAGATGGTTTTCAGATGGGAGTTAAAGCCGGAGGTCGAATAGCCCTCTCAACGGATGAGCCAGAGAATGGCCTTCGGCCTTCGGTCTCTTACCTCTTCCGTTCGGTAGCCGATGTCTACGGCCGGCAAGGAGTTGGGGTGTTGCTCACAGGTATGGGCAAGGACGGGGCAGCAGAACTGAAGTTGATGAAAGACAGCGGCGCCATCACTATTGTGCAAGACGAGAAGAGTTCAGTCGTGCCGGGCATGCCGGGAGAGGCAATCAAACTCGGTGCAGAAAGTTACGTGCTTTCCCCTGATAGGATCGCAGGAGCACTAAAGAATCTAGTGAAGAGGTAGGACCGAATGAGGGTTATATTAAGGCTTAAGACCCTGCCACAGGAGGTCTAAAGATGCAGTCCGCTAAAATAGTCGACGACAAGAGCGTTGAAATTCTTGTCGCCGAGGACAGTCCGACCCAGGCTGAGCAATTAAGCCATTTGCTCGAAGAGCACGGCTATAAGGTCAACGTTGCGACAAACGGGAGAAAAGCCCTGGAAGCTGCGCGTCATCGCAAGCCGACGCTCATCATTAGCGACATCATGATGCCAGAGATGGATGGCTTCACACTTTGCAAGGAGATCAAGGCCAAGAAAGCGCTGAGGGACATCCCGGTCGTCCTCTTAACTGCGCTTTCCAGCTCACAGGACGTCATTAGGGGTTTGCAGTGCGGGGCGGATAACTTCATCCGGAAGCCTTATGACGGAGAATACCTGCTGTCGCGAATCGGATATTTGCTGGCCAACAAGGAGCTACGCAAGGAGGAGGAAAAGATACAGGTTGGCTTGAAGATTCGCTTTAACGGCGAAGACTATTTAATCACTTCAGAACGGCAACAGATCCTAAACCTGCTGATTTCCACATACGAGGAAGCGGTTCTTCTCAACCAGGATCTTGCAATACGGCAAAAGGAACTCGCGCGCTCGTACCAGTCGCTGAATGGACTCTATGAGATTGCCGAGTCCCTCAACAGTTCCAGGACTCCACTGGATGTTGCCGAAGGGGCTTTGGAGAAAGCCGTAGAGTTGCCGGCTGTAAAAGCTGGATGGATGGTGTTGAGAGAGGGCGAGTCTGGGTTCCGGATCGCGGCCACCCAGGATTTGCCGCCTGCGCTTCTGGCGCCTGGCGCGCTGGAGGGAAGTTGCTTCTGCCGGGAGAAACTACTTTCCGGGGAGCTTGATGGCGCAACTAATGTCTTGGAATGTGAACGGCTACAAAAGGCGCCCGGAGACACGCAGGGACTGAAATACCACGCCACTATCCCGTTATTAACCCATGAGACGACGTTGGGGCTTTTGAATCTGGCCGGGACGGAATCCGGGCTCTTTAGCGATGCGGAACTTAAAACTCTGCACAGCGTCGGGCATCAGATCGCGGTGGCGCTAGAACGGGCGCAGCTATACGAGAACCTGGAGAAAAAAGTGGAGGAGAGAACGGTTGCGCTCAGGGAAGAAATCGCCAGACGTAAACTGGCGCAGGAAGAGGCACAACAGAATCTAAAACGCATCCATGCGCTACACGAGGTAGACCTTGCCATTACCTCGACTCTCGATCTGAAAACAGTCTTGGACGTGCTGCTGGAAAAAATCGACCTTTTCTTCCCCTACCCCACGGCCAGTACTGTCAGGTTGATGAATGAAGAGACCGGGGTTTTAGAGGCTCTCGCCTGTAGGGGCCTGAACGAAGAGGAATGGAAGGCACAGGATAGTAGATCTCTCGACGGGCGCGCCAAAAAGGTAGTCGAAATCAAGGCTCCTTTGACAGTACGCAACGTCCAAACGGACCCACAAACCTCGAACCCGGAGATTTTTCGCAAATATGGGTTGGTGTCTCACTTAGGAGTCCCTTTTATTGCTAAAAACAAAACCCTTGGGGTCCTCGGCCTTTATACAAAACAGGAGCATGAGTTCAGCCAAGAGGAGATTGAGTTTTTCAGCACCCTCGCCGGGCAAGCCGCCATAGCCATTCAAAATGCCCAACTATATGAAGAGATCGGTCGATCCACAAAGGAATTAGAGTTAACCAACCAGTATCTTGAAAGATCGTTAGGACAGCTATCCGGTCTTTATACGGCCCTAACCCCCCTGGCGCCCTCGGAATCTGTCCATGAAATGATGGATGGAATTATCGCAAGGCTTCAGGAGGCAACCGGCGCTGATGCGGTTTTAATCCGGCTCTGGGATGACGCTAAAGACGCCTTTGCCTATATCAGCCATCGGGGCTACCCTGATCCTTATGTCAAGGGATTAGATAGAGCATCGCCAGATGGGGCAGCGAATTGGGTTTTTACGAGTGGCGAGCCCATCATCACCTCCAACATCGCAGAGGAAACGCGACTCCGTAGCAAACGTCAACTCGAAGCGGGCTTTCATTCCTGCGCCATACTGCCGCTGAAGACTGAAAATAGGGTGCGGGGTCTCGTTTATCTGGCCAGCCGTCAGTTGGGTTACTTCGATGAAGAGCAAAGGGATCATCTTATGGCCATTGCCCGCCAGATGGGCATAGCGCTGGAGAATAAGGATCTGTTCGATAACCTCAGGGCCTCCAGGGATGAGCTGGAGAAGGCCAACAAAATCAAGGACGAGTTTTTGAGCGTCATGTCACACGAGCTGAGGACACCGCTCAACGTGGTAGTGGGTTATACGGGGATGATCAAGGACGGCTTGTTGGGAGCCGTTAACAGGCAGCAGCAGGAGGCTCTAGGAAAAGTCATCGACAGAGCCAACGATCAGTTAGGCATGGTTAACAATATCCTCTATGCGACCGTGCTGGAGACGGAGAAGATCAATATAGATACGCACGAGGTCAGCGTGGGAGATTTTCTCAGCAATCTTAAGGCAGCCTATGAAGCCCCAATCAACAAAGACTTTACCCTGGAATGGGACTATCCTGCTGACCTTCCGGTTGTGAAGACCGACAGCGCGAAGCTTAAGCTGATCATGCAGAATCTGATTGACAACGCCATCAAGTTTACACAAAAGGGAAGCGTCACGGTGTCAGCCCGAATAGGGGTTGGGGATCAGGGATTAGGGGGTAGTGCCAGCCCCCATCCCCCAACTCCTGTCCCCCGGTGGGTGGAGTTCAAGGTGTCGGATACGGGAGTGGGCATTCCCAAAGACGCCATGCCCTTCATATTTGACAAGTTCCACCAGGTGGATAGCTCCGAAACCAGGCTCTTCGGCGGCGTGGGAATGGGGCTTTATATCGTCAAAAAGTTTACTGAGCTTTTGAATGGAACTGTTGAGGTGGAAAGCGAGGTGGGGAAAGGATCAACGTTTATAGTAAAAATACCCTACGAAAGCTGAGAACGGGCTCAGGGGTCGGGGGTTAGGGGTTAGAGGCTGGTTAGGAACTAGGGGTTGGAGCGGGAAACCCTATTTGTTAGGGAGTTGCGTAGAGCATACATTTGTTTTGCCAGAGACGCTGTGTAGTCGAGAATGTCGCGTACCTCTCGAGGCGCAATGTAGCTCAGACGCCCAGCCAGTTCTATCTGCGTCCCCAGTTCTGCCAGAGAGCCCTGCGCAATAGAGAGGTAATGTAAAAACTCCTTGCTGTGCTCCCTGGTGTGTCCCTCCGCGATGTTAGATGGAATAGAAACCGCAGCACGTCGAATCTGGGCCCTTAATCCAAACTCTTCGTGCTTAGGAAACTTCTCTGTCACTCGATATACTTTCTCAACTAAATCCATACCTGCCTGCCACACCCGCAAATCCCGAAAGCTACTGACCTTCATATCTCCTTTTGCACCGCGCTTACCCCCAACTACTAATCCCTAACCGCCAATCCCTAACCCCCATCCCCTGACCCCCCTTTTTCATTTCTCTGGTTTTTTAAACGGCCATAAGTTTTCTAATGTTGCCTTGACTGGGATTGATTCCGCCGGCCAATCCTTGGGCCAGGTGCAGTCGAATATAACGCCGGCGGCGTCGCCGAGCAGCCGCTCTTTGGGAGGAAGGAAAGGAAGCAGAACCGGAAAACCGGGGGTATGAGGAACCTGGTGGATGCCATTTACCGGATGGCATTTTGTGGTTAGCGCGTGCAGGACTTCATCCATATTGGTCGGATCCACGTCCGCATCCACCACAACGATATAATAGGTGAAGAGCCCGGGCTTCGTGGCCCAAACCGAATGGGCCACGCGTTTGGCGAAGTTGATAAAGGGCGTCTCCGTAGCGACAACTACCATATGCCCAACTCCGTACGGCGGAACAAAAACCCCCTTAACGGGGAGTCCCTGCCTTCTTAGCTCAGAGTAGATATCCGCGCTTTTGGTCAGGCCCAAAACGGTTTGGGACTCATGGATCGGCATCCCCATATTAGAGACAGTCAGGATGGCGTCGTGGCGATGGGTGATGGCGTTGACGCGAAAGACAGGCTTAGGCGAGGACTTCCCCGCCTCGTAGCCCATATATTCGCCGAAGGGTCCTTCCACCTTGCGCTCGTGCGGAAGCACCTCTCCTTCGAGGATAATCTCCGCCGTCGCGGGAACCTCTAAGTCCACCGTCTCGCACTTAACCAGAGGGATCGGTTCTCCCAGAAGAGCGCCTGCGACCTCCACTTCATTAACCTGTGCGGGAAGCATGGCGCAACTGACAATGGGGATAACAGGCGGGCCACCGATGGCCACGGCGGCAGGCATCGGGAGATTCCTCGCCTCATACCTCTGATACATCTGGCCGATATGCTGCTGCATCGGGAAGAGACATCCCATCGTATTCCGGTCATGGACCATGAGACGGTACATCCCCCAATTGACCCAGGAGCTGTCCGGATCCTTGGTGATCACCGCGTGCCAGGTGCCGATGTACCGGCCCCCATCTCCCCCGTGGATGAACGGGATGGGAAATTTCAGGAGATCGACATCCTTCCCCAGCAAAATGTTCTCTTTGCACGGACCTCCCTTGACAACTATGGGCTTTATCGTTTTTTCTTTACGCGCAAGATAAACGTCCATAATCTCTCGCGCCCCCGCATCCGGGCCAAGCCCTAAGGCAAGGGCAACGCGCGCGTAAAGAGAATGGCCCGGGGTTTTGCTCGGCCCCATCGGCGCCCCCAGGGCGCGGAACCCTCTGGGGTAATCTGTTATTTTCTCGAAGAGGGCCGCAGGCGCTCCCAGGTCATAGCAGCGCCGGGTAATCGCCCCCATCTCCAGATTCCAATCAACCTCTTCCTGAATGCGTTGCAGCTCGCCATGTTTTTCAAGCAGCTCAATAAAATCCCTGAGATCACCCGTCGCCATAACTAATTTCTGTCTACCTTTCGAATCCGTATTCGCTCCAGCGTGCCAGGACTTTTTTTCTTATCTCTTCAGGCCAAAGACGATTAAAAGAGGAGACCTTCGGCACCTCGTCGGCCGATAACTCCGCGGGCCACGTCCCGTCAAGAAGCATATAAGCGCCGTCGCCGCTCTTTTTCTCTTCCGCGGAGAGGAACGGAACCAGAATCGAGGTGTAGGCGTGCGGCACCTGCCAGACATCACGCACCGGATGAACTCGCGTAGCGAGCGCCCATACCACGCTGCCCAGGTCCGTGATGTCCACATCCTCGTTCACCAGCAAGAGATAATTGGCGTAGCGACCGCTCTTGGTGCTCCAGATCGCCATCGCCAGGCGCCGGGGATAGCTCTTATCCGGCACCTTGGTCGAGACGACCCAAAAGTGCATCGCCGACTCGGGCGGAACGTAGATGAAGTTAACCGGATAACCTTTGCGGTCGCGCACCTCTTCCAAAACCTCGGCCGCATTGCTGATCGGCATCACCACATGATCTTCATCCACCGGAACCCCAATCGAGGTCATGGTCAATATCGGATCTTTCCTGTGCGCGACAGCAGTTACATGAAAGACCGGACGTGGCTGCCTGCCGCCGACGTAACCCGTGTATTCACCGAAGGGTCCTTCCTCTTCCGTCTCATCCGGGTTGATGAATCCTTCCAGAACGATTTCCGCAGTAGCCGGCGCCTCTAAGTCAACGGTCTTACAGCGCGCCAGTTCCAAAGGTTTCCCTCTAAGACCGCCTATGACTTCCGCCTCGCTCTTTTTTCCCTGCACGGAAACGCACGACATCATAGCCGTCACCGGCTCGGTTCCAATCGCGACGGCAAATTCCATGCGCCGTCCTAATCTTTTATACGCGCTCAAATGGCGATAGAAGTCTTGGATGGGTCCAACCAACCCGCCCAGGCGATTCTTCCCCAGGACCATGAGGCGATACATCCCGTAATTGACCCAGCCGCTCTCGGGATCTTTGGAGATCACCGTATGCCAACTGCCGATGTAGCGCCCGCCGTCGCCGCCGTGAATCAAGGGGACGGGAAACTTGAGCAGGTCTATCTCTGCCCCTTCGAGAAGATTCTCCTGACAAGGAGCCGAAGAAACCAGGACAGGGGGAATCAGATTTTTGCGCCGCCGGAGATAGGACTCGGTAATCTCTTGGACGCTGCTTTCGGGAGGCAGATCCAAGGCAATCGCCAAACGGGCATAGCGATGGCAGCGGCTCTGGGCCATGGGCGCGCCGAGAATGCGAAAGCCCGCAGGATAATCTTTGATCTTCTCGAAAAGGACCGCGGGGCCATCGGTCTCGCAAACCCTCCGCACGATAGCCCCTGCCTCAAGGTTCCAATCAACCTCAGTCGTGACTCGCTGAAGCTCCCCGGCTTTTTCCAAAGCAGAGAGCCATTCTCTCAGATCCGCGAACGGCACCCACCTGCTCCTAATATGAAGCTTTGTGACAGAAGAGCGCCTGTAAGTCAAATTAGTTTTGAGTTCTTAGTTTTTAGTTTTGAGTTATGGCAGAGCGTCTTTTTTAACTCGAAACTCAACACTCAACACTTAAAACTGGGTGAAAGAGGCCTCTGGACAAAAACGGCCTTTCTGGTCTAGATTAGGTTGTTCATTTGAAAGGGGGGCATATGGCAGAGACCAGCAGACCAGCCGCAGTGCAACTCTCCGAGATAGGCGCCTACTTAGGTCCCGGAACAAAAGCGAACGGCAAGTTGCTCTTCGAAGGGACAACAATGATCGAAGGAGAGGTGGAGGGAGAAATCCTGGTTCATGGCAACGTGACCATCGGCGAGCATGCGACCATCAAGGGAAAAATCGTCGCCACCTCCGCCCTCATTCGTGGAAAGGTAACGGCCGATATCCAAGCGGACAAAAAAGTGGAGATCCAGCCGCCCGGGGTCGTCATCGGCGACCTCGTCACCCAAAGTCTGGTGGTCGGAGACGGAGCGATTCTCGAAGGTCATTGCTCTATGAAAAGGGAAAAAGAGGGAAAAGTCCTTCCTCTGCTCCGTCAAGAAGCTACCGGAGGGAATCCCGAAGGCTCTTCATCTTAAGGGGTTCATCGCTCCACAAATAACGAAACCAGCTTCCGCTCCTTCGCCGCCACCAAGCCACGCGCGGTTATCCTGAGCGCGGGAAGCGTGACAAAGGTAAGAAACATCAGCGCGTAAACGGGTTTAGGAAAGGGCGAACCCCTCTCTCGAAGGCAGGAGTGGATGCGCCTAAGCCCCTCCCCCATTTCCCGCCAGGGTCTGAGCGAAAAAATTCCACCCACGGGAAGATCCATTTTCTCCAGCACCTCGCCGCGATCCACCACCGCCATTCCTCCGCCAGCCTCGATCAGCAGGTTAGCGCAAAGGGCCATGTCCCGGTCGCTGCCGCCCGCAATCAGAAGGGTATTCTCGTCCAGGCCCGCCGTAGTTCCCACAGCCCCTACCCTGGCGCCAAAACCTTTGAGAAAGCCGAACGCTATTTTTCCCCTCTCCCGATGGCGCTCGAAGACCGCAACCTTCAACAAATCCTGGCTGGGATCCGCTTCCAGAAAACCTCTTTGCGCATGGACTTCTAAGATCGTCTCTGCCGTGATGTTGGGATTTAACAGCTCCATGACGCGGATCTTGACCGGTGACGAAGGGCAGGCGACGCGGAACGAGTCCGGGGTAACGTTTGGAGTCAATCGTAGTGATCCGGTGGTGTCGGCAGGCAAGGAGAAAGGCGGAGCTTGCACCAGCGTCTGACCCCGCTGCGCCACTACTTCGCCGCCGATGATCGTAGCATAGACCCGCACCTGCTCGAGATCTTCGAGCAAGGTAAAATCGGCGTAACGCCCGGGAGCGATGCCACCGATCTCCTGCTCTAGACCGGAATACGTGGCGGCATTGAGAGTCACGGCCTGGATCGCCTGGACAGGAGGAAGCCCGAGACTGATCGCTCGCCGGACGACAAAATCAATATGCCCATCCTGCAAAACATCGTCCGGCGCCATGCCGTCAGTTACCAAAATGAGCCTCTGGGTATTCAAGCGCCGGCTAACGATGGACTTGAGCGTCGCTTCCAGATCGCGGCGGAAAGAGCCCTCGCGCAGCATCACCCAATAACCCGTTCGAAGTCTCTCCAGCACGTCCTCTTCACGTATCGGCTCATGACAAGAGGAGACGCCCGCGGCAGCGATGGCGCAAAGTTTCTGATCCCTCGCCCCCGCCGTATGACCGTGGATGATCTTGCCCGCGCGCAGTGTCATTTCGATCTTTTCCAAAAGCTCCTGGTCACCCCGGACAAGACGCTGCCACGAGACGATCTCTCCCATTCCCAAGACACGTGGGTCGCTCAAACCCTCGGCAACTTCTGAAGCGGAGAGAGAGGGGGTGCTGCATAGAAGCGGGTCCTGAGGTGAAACCATAGAGATCAAGGTGAAGACGCGCGCGGGATGGGCCTCCACCTCATCGAGAAAGAGCTTCACTCCCCTGAAGCCGAAAACCGTCGTGGGTTCATCGGTAGAGGCGACGAGCGACGTCGTGCCGTGAGGAAGATAGGCCTGGAGATACTCGTAGGGACGACAAAAATGGCCAATGTGCGTGTGGGCATCTATAAAACCGGGCGCAATAACCAATCCCTTCGCGTCCAGGCGCCGGGTCGATGGTCCGCTGGTATGGGCCGCGCTCGGACCGACATAACAGATCCTTCCGTCCAGCACGGCAATCTCCATGTCCTGGAGGATTTCTCCGGAATAGACATTGACGAGATCTCCACCTGATACGATCAAATCTGCCTTGATCTCGCCCATTGCGCCACGGATGAGCCTCTCGATGTTTCTGTTGGAACGTTTCATGAGAACTTTTTAGCATAGAGTGGAGTGGTTTACCAAAGAAAGAAGGCAGGAGAAAATGCTTGACAAGGTTTTTATAAGTGACCGATACTGATGCAGTTTTGACTCTAGATAGATTAGAGGCTGCCGGTGATAGGCCGCCGGGAATTACGGTGCCTATGGCGGCTCACTTAATAGGCATCGCGAATGATGATCGCATTGTGTAGGTGGTGTGGCCAAGAGATCATTCGACGGGGTCTGCGAAAGCCCGTGTTCTGTTCGCTTGCTTGTAAAGGGGACTGGCAGAAGATTCAAAAGCCGATTTCGCGGGACCGCCTCTTTCAGCTCTACATGGTCGATGGAATGGGTACGTACCAAATTGGGTCGGCTAGGGGTCAGGTCTAGCAAGGTAGCATGTGATGTGTTAGATACTGCCCATGGCCAGACCGTTGAGGATTGAGTTTGCGGGGGCGCTGTACCACGTAACTTCACGGGGCGACCGACAGGAGGCCATCTACGAGGACGATGAGGACCGGCTTGCATATCTGGAGATTCTCGGTGACGTCGTCAAGCGCTTCGGTTGGCGTTGTTATGCCTATTGTTTGATGGAGAACCATTATCATCTGGTGATTGAGACAACAGAGGGGAATCTCTCCAAGGGGATGCGCCATCTCAATGGCGTATACACTCAGGTATCGAACCGACGCCATAAGAGGACGGGGCATCTATTCCAAGGCCGGTATAAGGCCATCTTAATCGACAAGGACAGCTATTGGCTTGAAGTGAGTCGCTACGTGGTGCTTAATCCGGTACGAGCCGGAATGGTGAAGGAACCGGGTGGTTGGCTCTGGAGCAGTTACAACGCCACGGTAGGAGCGAAGAGTCCTCCCGAATGGTTGGAAGTGGACCTCTTGCTGGCGCATTTTGCACAGAAACCGGGTATGGCAAGACGGCGCTATAAGGAGTTCGTGGAGGACGGTATCGGGGGGCAAAGCCTTTGGAGCAAACTCAAAGGTCAGATTTACTTGGGAGATGAGCGTTTCGTGGAGCGCGTGCAGGCGAGACTGGATGATGAGGAAGCGAACGACGTTAATATTCCCAGGGTGCAGCGGCGCGGCCCAGCCCCAACGCTAAAGCTCATCGAGACTCGGCACAAGGATCGAAATCGAGCGGTAGTGGCTGCGTACGAGACGGGTCAATATAGTTATCAGCATATAGGGGAGTATTTTGGGATGCATTTTACAACCGTGGGTCGAATCGTTAGAGCAGCAAGAAGGGTTAGAGGGAACAGGCTTGCATGATTGGGAGATGCTTCTAGTCTAGACCTGACCCCTAACCCTGTGAGCGTATCGACGCTTCAGAACTGGGAGCAAGGGCGGTGCCGTCCAGAAGGGCCTGCTCAGGCGCTCCTCAAGGTGGCGGCTTCAAACCCAAAGGCCGTGGTCGATGCTTTGGCATTGTAAGGATAAGCCTGTATGGTCATCGATTGCCACTCGCATCTAGTTCCCAAGAGTTGGTTTCATCCAAAATCCCCGAAGGCCATCTTCGACGTCAACTGGGTGATGGAGGAGCAGCAAAAGGCCGGGGTCGATATCACGGTCTTCGGCAACAATTAGATTTTGTCTATGATCGATCTACGAAGCGATACTGTAACCAAACCAACTCCGGCCATGCTGAGGGCGATGGCGGAAGCTGAGGTGGGCGACGACCAGCGCGAAGGCGACCCGACCACAAGAAAGTTGGAGGCAACGGCGGCGGAGCTGCTCGGCATGGATGGCGGACTCTATGTCCCCTCCGGCACGATGGCGAACCTCATAGCCGTGCTTGTCCACACGCGCGACCGCCGAGGGCTTGTGCTGGAAGCCAGCTCGCACATGGCGACAGTCGAAGCTCAGGGGATCGCTACGCTGACGCAAGCCCGCACCTATCCGGTTCGAGGGGCGTTCGGTGTGATGGCGAGCGACGACGTTCAAGCGGCTTTCGATCGTGCGGCGGCAGACGGGATTTCCGTCGGCCTCTTTTGTGTCGAGAACACCCACAACAGCGCCGGCGGCACGCTGCTCACTGAATCCGAGATGAAGAGGCTCATTTCCTTGGGGCGGGATCGTGGCGCTGCGGTCCATGTGGACGGCGCGCGGATCTTCAACGCCTCCGTCGCGCTCGGCACGCCGGCAGCCAGGCTGGTCGAAGGCGCTGATTCCGCTATGTTCTGCATATCCAAGGGGCTCGGCGCGCCGGTAGGTTCAGTGCTCTGCGGGAGGGCCTATTTCGTCGCCGCCGCGAAACAGGCGCGTATGTGGTGTGGTGGGGCAATGCGACAGTCCGGTGTGATCGCCGCCGCCGGGATCGTCGGGCTGAAGGACTACCCGGAGCGCTTCGTCACAGACCACGCCAACGCCCGCCGTCTCGCGGAGGGCCTCTCCAAGCTACCGCTGTTTGAGATTGACATGAGGTCGGTCCAGACCAACATGGTCTACGTTCGTGTCGCAAACCCTGAATTTGATCCCACCCAATTCGAGCGCTACTGCTACGAGCGCGGCATCCGGGTGCGGGCGAACAAGGAGCGCTTCCGATTCGTGCTGCACCACCAGATAAGCTCCAAGGATGTCGATAAAACCGTCGAAGTGATAGAGCAGTTCACTCGATCCTGCCTTCCACCTCTCTGACAAGATCAGCGGCGAGAAAAGGCCTTACGTAGGTCTGGCAGATGGATTCGTTTTGCAGCCACATGATATCGGTCCGGCTTTTCACGGCCTCGCGCATTTCGTTCTGCGGAAAGCAGAGATCTTTCCGCTTTCATAATTCAGCTTTCATCCTTTAGCGCTTTGCCTATTGCCTGCTGCCTTCTGTTGTAATCCTCCTCGCCATTCACTAACATAAACCCTGATGGTCTCTGTCGTCTTACAGGATGTCACCAAGCGGTTTGGTTCGGTAGTCGCCGTGGATCGCGCCAACCTATCTGTTAACGACGAGGAATTTTTAGTAATCGTCGGCGAGAGCGGCTGCGGCAAGACGACCACGCTGAGACTGATCGCCGGCTTGGAAACGCCTGACAGCGGGACCATCTACATCGGCGGGATCCCGGTAAACGATGTGCCGGTGGGGCGGAGGGGCGTGCAGATGATCTTCCAGAATTACGCGCTCTGGCCTCACATGAGAGTTTTTGACAACCGAAGCTACACCAATTTATCCCTGCCGCTAAAAATCCGAAAATGGTCGCAACAAAAGATCCAGGAGTTCATGCGTCCTCTGACTCAAAGTTTAGGAATTGAAGAGAGCTTTTTCCGCCGCAAACCCCAGGAGCTCTCCGGCGGACAGCAGCAGCGCGTTGCCCTGGGCCGGGCCATGACTACTTCGCCTAGAGTCATGCTCATGGATGAACCTCTGAGCAACATTGACCCTCCCAATCGGCTGAAGATGCGACATGAGATCTTAAAGTTCCACCACGAGAACCGTCTGACCACGCTTTACGTCACCCATAACTTGGCAGATGGCATGGCCTTGGGAGACCGCATCGCCGTTATGAGAGAGGGCCGCTTTGAGCAGGCGGACACCACCGAGAACCTGATGCGCAATCCGGCGACTGATTATGTGGCTGCTTTCTTCAAGGCATCAGAACTAAACCCGAGAAATCTCTTTAGCCGGAAAAACCCATGAAACGTTCGGGAGCATTCTTTCTTGCCGCTGTCCTCACCCTTCTCTATTCCGCCTCTCCTGCAAGATCGTCGTGCCGCGACATGGATGTCGCCCGAAACCTCCTCATTTCCCCCGCGCACGCGGCGGAGGCGGATGCCATCATCGAATATTTCGGACATAATTTTTTTCAGATCACCACGCGCAAGGGAACCAAGGTCGTTACCGACCCCCTGGCGCCAGGCATGCACCCCTCCCCCTACCTCACCCCCCACGTGGTAACCGTGGGAAGAGAACACCCGAACCACAATTACGTGGAACTGGCCCAAGGCAACCCGCTCATCCTCCGGGGCCTTGCCTATCATGGGGCGGAGTGGAACCGGGTCAGCATCAACGTCAGGGATGTCTTCATATACAACGTTCCGATTTATCAGAGGAGTTTCGACACAGCCCTAAAAGGGGCCGCCTTCATATTCGACCTGGGAACCCTCTGCATCGCCCACCTGGGAGATCTAAGCCAGACATTGACCCCAGAGCAGCTAAAGCAGATGGGGAGAGTTGATGTTGCGTTAATCCCGATCGGGGGAATCTTTACCATGCCCCCTCAAACCGCCCGCGAGGTCTTACAGCAGATCAAACCGAAGATCGCCATCCCCATGCATTACCGGGACAACCCTTACATCCTCGCGCCCTTCGTGCAGGGGCTTCCCACCCGGCGCCCCGAGAACAACACCTTGATCGTAAGCAAGTCTGCCCTCCCCACGGCAACGGAGATCGTCGTCTTGCGACCCTACGACGGGCGCGATTACCGCTAGGTAGCCTCAGGACGAACCTCCGTAGCACAGGGTATCGCATCGGACCTGAGAGAGACTCGCAGACCGGCTAACGGTAGATGGGCCTTTTTCAGCAGGCTGCTAACTAAAGCATTTCCATGATCATGGGCCGCCTTTTAATAAAGGCGTAAAGGGCAGCGGGCCGGTGCGTGCCGCGCCGCTTCTTCCGCAATCGCTTCAGCAGGCCGAGGGCAAGGATTTTCTTGCGGAAGTTGCGCCGGTCCAGGGAGCGGTGAAGGATCGTCTCATAGACCTCCTGAAGCTCGCCCAGGGTAAACTCCGAGGGAAGCAGGCTATAGACGATGTTGGCATATTGGAGCTTGGAGCGCATTCTTTTAAGGGCGAGACGCCCCACCTGATCATGGTCGTAGGCTAGTCTTGGGAGGCGGTTGGCCGGAAACCATCCGATAGCAGCATACTTGGATGCAGGATTCAGTTTCACTTCCTGATAGGGAACCAGGGCGAGATAGGAGACCGAAACCGCGCGCGTGGCTGGATCTCTCTCCGGTTTGCCGAAGGTGTAGAGCTGCTCCAAGTAGGCGTTTTTGACTCCGGTTCTCTCATAGAGCTCTCGCTCTGCCGCTTGGTCGAGAGATTCCTGGGCACCCACAAGCCCGCCGGGGAAGGCCCACTTCCCTGCAAAGGATCCCTCTTTGACCTGCACCAACAGGCATTCGAGCCTGCTTTGGTCCAAGGTGTAGATCACGACATCCACGGCTACCCACGGATGTGCCTGGGTATCTGAAAAGCGGCGATACGACTCCGCTTGACTCATAGCCAACTGAGGTCCGGAGTTGTGCGTTCTATATTTCAAACGCCTCTAGAGTGCCCGGCGCAAAGAGCTTTTCTAACTCCAGCTTTCACCCTATCAAACCTTGCTCCAAGAGATAGGAATCTAACCCAAGACTCGAAACCCGAAACTTCATTGTCAGCCAAGGCTCAAGCCGCCGTCAATGATCAGTGTCTGCCCGGTCACGAAGTCGCCGCCGGTCACCAGGCCGACAATGGCCGCGGCAACGTCCTCCGGCGTGGCAATCCGCCGCAGTGGAATCCCCGCGCTCGCCCCGGCAACGACTTGATCATACCTATCTCCGTAATGCTCCCGCGTCCATTTGGTATCCGTAAAAGCCGGAGCCACTGCGTTGACGCGCACCTTGGGCGCCAGCGCCACAGCCAGCCCGCGCGTAAGGTGAATTAACGCGGCTTTAGCCGTCCCATAGGCGAGAGACGACATCATCGCAGGGGCAACGATGCCGGAGATCGAGGAAACATTAATCACCATCCCTTGCGTTTTGGAGAGCAGCGGCCCCGCCGCGCGGGCGCAGCGGAACGCGCCCTTCACGTTGATATCCAAAATTTCATCCCACATGGCGTCGGTCAACCCCTCGAGGTCAGAGACCTGCACCCAATGAGTCACTCCCGCGTTGTTCACCAGCACATCCAATCGCCCGAAGCGCTGCTCTATCTGCTGGATCATCTGGCGCACCTGCTCCTCGCTTTTCACGTCGGCGCAAACACAAAGCGCGTCAGGGCCGGCGCTGCGGACCTCTGTTGCAAGCTCAGACGCCTCTTTTTTGGAAGAGCGGTAGTTAATGACAACGCCCTCTATGCCAGCCTGGGCCAAGCGCAGGACCGTTGCCCGACCGATGCCTGTGGCTCCACCGGTGACCAGTGCTACTCTATTCTTAAGCTCCATTTTTCGCCCGCGCGGTTAGCAGCACTGCGCAACGGCACAAATCGCTTGGCGAATGAGTCGTGCGGGGATCGCTTCATAGGACTGTTCTCCGTATTCTATGGTGCGACAGCACACTGATTCCCCTCCCAAGACGTCACAGCAGGAGGCGCAGTGACTTTGGGACGTACTGGCATCCGGAAGAAGCTTCTCAATAGGCATGCCATTGACGAGGATCATGTTCGACTCATCAATCTCTTTTTCTGTCAATTTTGTTTCCTTGAGCGCGATCTCCCATCCGTATGGGGCGCATTCCGTCGCGAGACTCGCGACCACTTGATTCAGCGCCGCACCCGTATCCGAACAGCGACTGCAGGTATTGCCCTCTTTATCCAGATGGCGCCATTCGATCTCTAACTGTTTCATAACCTTCCTCCTTATAAGGAAGAAAATTGGCCGGTATACTCTCATAAGCTTAACACCTATCTCCTCACACTTCACGCCTTTTTCGCCTCATTCCCCCTTCTACCATTTTGTACTCGAACAGCCGGCATTCGAGGGGCCCGTTGAAAAGCGGCGTGCGCTTGGATGCGGCGAGCCGGATGAGCTTCGGCAGGCGCATGTCGGCGCTGAGAATGTAGGCCCTCCAGCCGCTGAATTTTTTCTTCAGCACGTCCCCAAGCTTTGGGTAGAGGTCCGCCAGTTCCCGCTGCTCGCCGAGGCGCACGCCATAAGGCGGGTTGGTGACGATGATGCCTTGCTTCGCCGGCGCGGAGATTTCCAGGACGTTTGCCTGCTTCAGGCTCACCAGTTGCTCCAAACCGGCGGCCGTCAAGTTGGCGCGCGCCGATTTTAGCGCCTCGCCGGAGAGATCGCTGCCGTAAATGGAAAGCGGGACCCTGGGT
>JACPSE010000022.1 GCA_016193465.1 Deltaproteobacteria bacterium | reverse complement strand
GGGAAGATTCGATTGCCCTTAAAGAAAGGCCGCTTCGATCTCAAGACTCCGCCAATTAAAGTTAAGGGAAAGCCGCTTTCGCGGATCATTATAGAAGACCGTCGTTGATCTACCTTGATTCCAGCGCGCTGATCAAAAACTACAGTCAGGAGCCAGGGACACATCGGGTCCGCGAAATTCTGTCTGGTGCCGATGGGTGTAGCGTTTCTAAAATCGGTTATGCTGAGATATGCGCGGCCTTTGGCCGCAAAAACCGGGAAAATCCTAAGGATAGGAGAGTTCACCTTATAGGATTTCAAAGATTTCAGGAGGACTGGAAGCTTCTCAACATCGTGGAGTTGGAGGATGATCTTCTGCCGGTCATTCGTGGCCTGACCGAGAAATATCCATTGCGAGGGGCTGACGCTGTCCATCTGGCGTCTGCCCTCTGGCTAGAGCGGGTTTTGCGTGACGAGGTAATCTTCGTTGCTGCTGATGGCCGGTTATTGGAGGCCGCTCGGGACGAGAAGCTTAAAACCGTAAATCCGGAGAAACCATAACTAACTATAAGAGATAAATTGTGGCTGCACCTTCAATCTCTCCCTCCTCGGAGGCTTGCTCGCGCTGGAGTTCGGGAGGAACGCGTACGACAAACTTCCCGCTATAGCGCCGTTTATCAATGGGTTCAGGAATTTCCCGTTTTTCCTTTTTAGCGGCCTCGATCCATAACTTAGCTGCTTTTTTAGCCTCCTTGGTGGCGGCCTCGGGAGTTGGGCCGTCGGCCATGCACCCGGGGAGCTCGGGGACCTCGGCAATATAATATTATCTCGCAAGCCTCTCCTTGCTCATGTGGGGATCAAATCGGAGATTCGATTGCGGTCGGGAGCGTTTTCCTGCTAATTAAAAGTCATGACCGCAGATCTGCAGACGGGGATCTTCTATGCCCTCGTATCCGGCATGCTGTGGGGGTTCGGCCCGCTTTTGCTTAAGAGGGGGATGACGCTTTCGAATGTGAGCACGGCTACGCTTATCGAGCAGTACACCTCTGTCATGTTGTTGGCTATTATTGCTACTGCTCGGGGAGAACTCTTTCTTTTAGACTTTTCCGGTAAAGCTTTTTGGGCCTTCGTTGGCGCTGGCGCGGTAGGGGCGAGTTTTGGAAAGATCTTTTACTACAAAGGCATCGATACAGTTGGCGCTTCAAAGTCTACGTCGGTTAAAAACAGCTCTCCGCTCCTCACGGTCCTTTTAGCTGTCATCCTTTTGGGCGAGGATGTGACTTTTCCGGTCGGCGTCGGCTCTGTTTTAATCGTTGTCGGCATTCTGGTGCTTAGTCGCGCGGAGGGCAAGGGAGAGGAGAGACAGGGTGGCCCGGTGAAATATTTTTTTTACCCCCTTATGGCGGCGCTCTGTTTCGGCATCAATCCGGTCTTGAAGAAGATCGGGGTAGACGCGAGCAGCCTGCCGACACTGGGGGCCCTCATCACCCAATCGACAGCCCTAGTCGTCATGCTGACCGCCGGTCGTTTCCTTCAGATCAAGCCGAAGTGGGAGAGGATTCCGGCAAGGAGCCTCATTTTGTTTTCTCTTGCCGGGATCACCGAGGCTTTGGGCTCGTTGTTTACTTTTTTCGCGCTCGTTTACGGCCCGGCGGTGCTGGTTTCGCCGATCTGGCGCGTCTCACCTTTAGTCACGTTTGTCCTTGCCCGCTTTACCTTGAGAGGGATCGAAGTGGTAACGCTGAGGGATGGGGTGGCGGCAAGCTTTATCGTCGGTGGGGTTTTTGTTCTAAGCCGGGGCTAAGATCGCTTCAGTCGGATTCCTACAGTCTAAGGCCCGGAGGTAACTATGGCTGAAAAAAAATCACCAGGGATTCGATCTTCGACAGTTCAATTCGGCAGCGGCCTCTCCGCCTTTCGCGCGCTGCCCAGAGCCAAAGGGAGGAGGCCGGCAGTCATCCTTCTCCATGAGAGATACGGCATCGTGCAACACACCAAAGATCTGACCGTGAAACTGGCCGAGGCTGGCTATGCGGGCTTCGCCCCGGATCTCTTTTCCCGTTTTACGGGAGACAAAAAGGGTCTGCGGCGCGGCGAGGTCAGGGTGGATCTGCGTGACGATGAAGCGGTCCAGGACTTAGGCGCGGCGGTCGAATATCTAAAAAAAGTTAACGTCGTTGATCCTTCTCACATCTCGGTAGTGGGTATCTGTCAAACCGGGCGCCAGGCCCTGCTGCTTGCAGCGCATAGAAAAGGTCTCTCCTCCTGCGTTGTTTTTTACGGCGCCGCCGGGGGGAAAGAATGGACTACAGATGAGCTGAGGCCTGAGCCGATCGAAAGCCTGATCGGGAAAGTTTCTTGTCCCGTGCTTGGTGTTTTCGGCGAGGCGGACCACATCATCTCAGTAGACGATGTCCTTAGATTCCGCGGCTGTCTGGAGCAACAGAAGAAGAGCTACCATGTCCGGCTTTACCGGGATGCCCCGCACGGCTGGCTCAACGACACCATGCCGGGAAGATACCGCAAAGAGCAGGCCAGGGATGCCTGGAAACTTTTGCTCTCGTTTCTTAGAAAGACCTTTGGCGGCGGTTGGGATAGAAGCCGGGTTCTGTGGACTTTTGACAGCGATTTCTCTCCTGACTACGACTTTAAGAAAAACGTGAGACTGGAGTAAGGCGGGAAATTGTTTCTGATCCCTGAGCCGGCTGTGAAAGTATGCTGACACCTCTTGTGTTTAGAGCTTTGAAGCGGAGAGGAGGCGTGTGCCGAAGAAAAGCTCTCATGGCCGTAGTATGGGCCTTGTGGTTTTTTTTCAACCCTCGCGTACCCGTCGCGACAGCGGCCGCTGAGCGCGTCACGATGGCTACACCGAGCCATGGCCTTTTCGAGCTTCCCGCCGTTGTGGCGATACGCAAGGGATATTACAGAGACGAAGGGATCGAGGTCAGAAAGATTCAGATACAGCCGCAGATCGGCGTGAAGGCCTTGGTGGCGGGAGATGTGGACTATATCCTGGCGTGGGGTTCTTCGCTGCGAGCGGCGATTACCGGAGTGCCGATCAAGGTAGTAGCCGGCATGGCCTCCAGGCCGCTCCACATCCTCATTGCCAGGCCGGAAATCAAGTCGGGAAGGGATCTTAAGGGTAAGACCATCGGGGTGGATTCTTATGCCGGCACCGTCGACTATCTCTCCCGTGTCGCAGCCAGACACTACGGTCTCGATCCGGACAAAGATATCAAAGTTATCGTCACCGGTGAGAGCCCGCTGCGCCTGGCGGCGATCAGGGCAGGGTCGGTTGATGCCACGGCCATCGATGTCGCGTTTGCGGCAAAGGCGGAGGAAGAAGGCTTGAGACGCATCCTCAACCTTGCCGATATTATCGATCTTCCCATCTCAGGGATAGCGGTGACGGAGAGAAAGCTCGCCAAAGAACGAGAGCAGGTAAAAAGGGTGGTTCGGGCTACGCTGCGGGGCTCCCGCTTCATGAAGCAGTATCGGGCGGCGACTCTCCAGATAATGACCGATTATCTTGGGATTGCCCACTCTCAGGCTGCCGTCGCCTATGATGCCTCGATTCGCTCGTTCACCGATGACGGCTTTGTCTCCGATCAAGGGCTGCTGCTCGATGTTCAGTTGACCAGGGAGAGGCTCAAAATGATCAAAGAGGTTCCGCTGAGCCAGGTGGTGGACTGGAGCCTGCTGAGGGAGATCAAGGAGGGATCTGGCAAATGACAGGGAGCGCCTTTTTTCAACAGGGGACTATTCGGCTCATTGAATATCTCCGCTATCTCCGTCCGGTTCCTCAGAATATGCGGCTGAGGACGGTGTATGATGGAGAAAGATAAGCAACAACCCGACTGCAAGCCCTACAGTGCCCATGCCCACAAACGCCGCGGCGACGGAGGTCATTTCCGCGAAGGTTCCAAAAGCGACCTGACCGATAAAGGCGCCTAAGCGCATCGCAGTAAGACGCATGCCGAGAGCCAAGCCGCGTTCCCCGGAAGAGACGTATTCTGCTATCAGCACGACCGTCACGACGGTAACATAGCCGTTACCGGCTCCGAATAGGAACATCGAACCGGAAAGGGCCGCGTAGCTGGAGAATACGGCAATCAGAATCGTCGGCGCTGCGTTGAGGATCAGGGACATCGGTAGGGTTTTTTCAAGGGGTGAAATCTTTACTGTCCAGCGGACGGCAGATCTGCCGAGGAAAGAGGCGATGCCCGCGACAAAAAAGAGGGAGCCGATTTGAGTGGCCGAGAAGGCTTCATAGAGCAAGGCCGGTAGAAAGGCTCTATGGAAGCTTCGTAAAGAGGAGAGGATGCACGATGCCCAGAGAACCGCCTGAACACGCCGATCCAGCAGCAAACCACGGAATCCCCGCAGTGGTTTTCTACGCTCGCTGACTCTTGGCGTCGTGTTAGTGTCGGAGAAATAAAAAACCGCGACTAGGTTGAGAGTACCCATCGAGGCTGCGGCAAGGAATGCCATGGGGTAGCCGAAAAGGTCGGCGATTGCTCCCGCCAGTAGAGGACCAGCTAATTCACCGACACTTGAGAAGACCGCAAAATCGCTGATTCCTCTAGCTCGTTCCACGCCCCGTGATAAACCGGAGACGTAGCTTTGGAGCGAAAGCACCGTCATGGTTCCAAAGAGGCTGGTGAGAAAGGAGGGAAGGGTCAGCCCAATCGGTGAAGCGATCACGAGGTATAACAAAATCGCCATAATCTTTAAGGTGACGGCATACAGGGCTGCTTTTCTTGCTCCGAGTCGGTCGATCACTTTTCCTCCCGGGAGCGCAAGTACCAGACCGCCCAGGCTTGAGGCTGCGGCGACAAGCCCGACAATACCTGGGGAGCCGCCAAGCCTGAGTGCGTAGAGGGGAGGGAGGAAATGAATCATCCCGACCGTTAGATGGTGACTGAACCCGGCAAAGTTAGAAATCCAAACCTCACGGGAAAAGCCACCGACCTTGTTGAAAAAAACTTCTGACCACATTGAGTCGCTTCCCTATGGATATCTTGAAAAATCCGACCCGGGAGCTTGGCGCGCGCTTCTTGCTGCCGAGAGAGGCCTGCCTCGTGCCCTATTTGATAGCGGATATCGGCCCGGTTAACAAGATATTTTTCCTACGCCTGGTTTATGGAAGCTGCGAAGAACTGACTTGAAGGGTTAGCTCGCTAACTACGCGCTGGGCCGGCGCTGGGCGAAGGAGGTGAGCTGATTGCGATCACGCCTGGAAGCTTTTGCACGGTCCGTACTTTCGGCCATTCCGTAAGCACTTACTCCGACATGTCAATCTCACCCATCTTCACGTTTTCGAAGCTCGCAACCGTGCGTTCCGTGATGACGATGTGCTTCAGGAGAATGTGATTCTCCATATTGCACTCGCTACTTAAAAAGAATCTCGTTCAATTTGGCGACCAGTCCGGGATCAAGTTTGAAGATACCTGCGACTGTCTTCTCGAGATCTCCCGCGCTTACCGGGTCAAGACCCAGGTTGCTTTTTTCGGTCTCGGCGAGGAGCTCTTTGTCCTTCAAGGTCTCCTGAAAGGCCTTTTGCAGGAGCTGCGTTCGCTCTTTGGGTGTTCCGGGAGGGAGAACGAAGGGGCGGGCGAACACACTGGGACTATGGATCCCCATTTCGATCAACTGGCGCGCCTCTGCTGTTTTGGCGAAGCTAATAGCGAGGGGGACTTTAGGGAGGTCCGAGAGAGGCTTGGGCACTCCTTGCAGGACGACGATGGCATCGCCCGTATCAAGCGCCTTGCGCCATGTGGCCCTCATAGAATCCCAGCCCCAAGCGCTTCCAGCCAGCTCCCCGCTCTCTGCGGCCAAACGAATGTCGGCGGTCCCCTTGTAGCCAGAGACGAGCTGAATGGGAAGTTCCAGCGCCGCTTTCAAAACCCTGATGACGTTGTCGGGCGCATAGGCGCCGGGTGCCACGCCGCCCATCTTGACCGGGCTCTTGGAGGTAACCCATTTGTCCATGCTCGTAATACCGCTCTTCTTGGTAAAGGCGTAAGCAACATCCTCCTTTACAGCCGCGCCGATGAACTCGAATTTCCGCGCGTCGAACTCGATCCCAGGTTGGGCCATAACCTGATTGAAGAACAGGCCGCCATTAAAATGGCCGATGGTAAGACCATCGGGTTTTGCCGCCTTATAAAGATAGTTGGCCGATACCAGGCTTCCTGCCCCCGTCATGTTTTCAACGATAATGGTGGGATTGCCCGGGATGTGTTTGGCCATGTGGCGAGAGAACACCCTGGCATAGGCATCATAGCCGCCTCCGGCCGAATAGCCCACAACAATGCGGATCGTTTTGCCCTCAAAAAAAGGAGCGGCGGCGAGGGCAATAACCGGGATCAATGAAAAACCGATGGCGAAAGCTACCGCTAAAAACAGGAATTTTCTGCACATAGGATCCTCCTTTGGAGTTGAGTTATCCGGTCCCGATAAAACTCATGGATTCCTTAACGGGCTCGCTAAAGCTTGGGTGAAGGCGCGGCGGAGATAGACGCCGATCAGATGGCGCTTGTACTCGGCGCTTCCCTCGAGGTCATCCACGGGATCAGCGGCATCAGCCAGGGCCCGAGCCGCATCGGTTAGCTGCTTCTCCACCTTATCTTTTGGACCCACTAGCAGAGCGTCGGCCTTATCGGAACGGCATGGGGCGGGACTGACAGCGCCGACGACCGCTTTTGCCTTCGTGATAGTATTGCCGCTTGCATCCACGTCCACTATGAGTGCCAGACCGAGAACCGGCCGTTCGTGGATTTGGAACTTGAGATAGATGGCGCGCTGTGATCTCGCCGGGAGCGGAATCTCGATTGCAGTTAAAATTTCGTCCGGGGCAAGGGCGGTCTCGTAAGCGCCGACGATGATCTCATTCATCGCCAGGCTTCTCTCTCCGGTTTGTCCCTGAAGTGTGGCTTTAGCCCCCAAGGCAAGGAGGAGGGTTGCCGGATCGGAGTGGGGCTCGGCGAAACCGATATTTCCCCCCAATGTTCCGGTCGCGCGAACGCGCACGTTGGCTATATATCTGGTCATCTCCGCCATGACCGGCAGACGCTCCTTCACCAGAGGAGACTTTTCTATAGATCTGTGCGTCGCCACAGAGCCAATCCGAAGAGACGAGTTTTGCGCTTCGATCTTGTCCAGACCCGGCACGGTTTTCACGTCTACCAGATGCTCATAGCGTAGAAGGTCGTGCTTCATCGCGAGCAGAAGCTCTGTGCCGCCGGCATACAGGCGCCCCTTCTCGCCGTAGTGCGCCAGCATCTCAGCCGCTTCCTTTACGCTCTTCGGCTGGTGCATCTGAAAACGTCTTAAGGGCATCATGTTCTTCTCAGTATGCAGCAGAGAGTCACTTCTTCTTTTTACTGCTTTCTGCCTTCTGCCTTCTTCTCTTTTAACGCCCGCCAGACTTTCTCCGGTGTCAGAGGGGCCTGGCGGATGCGAACTCCGGCGGCATCATAAACAGCGTTAGCGATATTCGCCGGCATGGAGTTGAGCGCCGCCTCGCCGCCTCCCTTGGCGCCGTAGGGCCCAACGCCGTCCCGGTTCTCGACGAGCTGTAATTTTACATCCCGTGGCAAGTCGGAAAAACGCGGCACGCGATAATCAAGCAGGCTCCCATTCACTAGCTGGGACCCTTCATAAACCAACTCTTCGAAAAGCCCGATCCCCATCCCCATGGTTGCCGCGCCGATATCCTGCCCCTCGGCAAGCGCAGGGTTAATCGCCAGCCCGACATCGCCCGCTGTGGCGAGCTTTTCCATGCGAATACGGCCTGTTTCCTCATCCACTGAAACTTCTACTCCCGTACAGGCGGTCTCCCAGAAGACCGGCAGCTTGGCGAAATCGCCTGACTTGCGGATATAAGCCCGTCCAATCACTTCGCCATCAGGAAGGCCGTAGTAGCGACTGATCACCTCAGACCAGGTGAGACGCGCCTCGCCGCACTGCACCCCGCCCTTGATTACTTCGATCTCATCTGCTGCGCGCTTCAGCACGTCCGCCGCCATGCGCGCCATCTGCTCGATGGCCTCGCGGCTCGCCTCCAGCACCGCCCGCCCCATCAGCGTGGTTGTCCGGCTGGCGCCGGTGGAGCGGTCGTAGGGCGTGATCGCAGTGTCCGAGGCTACCACACGGACATTTTCAAACGGGACGCCGAGTTCTTCCGCGGCGATCTGGGGTATGATCGTGTGGCTTCCCTGGCCCAGCTCTGTGCTCCCGGTCATGATCGAGACCGAACCGTCCGCGTGGACCCGGACCACCGTGGATGTGAGCGGATAAGCCCCGGCATCGCTCACGGAACAGCCGATACTTCGCCCGCGTCCTTTCGAACGAGGCTCTTTCCAATGGATCGCTTGGGCTACGATTTCCAGGTCTTGTTTTAGGTTGCCGTCAAAGGCACGCATCTTGGGGAAGAATTCTTCGCTCGGATGCGCCACGTTCATCAGCCGAAACTCATAGGGGTCTTTACCGATCTTGGCTGCGAGTTCATCGATCTGCGATTCCCCCGCCATCGTTACCTGGGCGCAACCGAAGCCGCGATACGAACTCGCCGGCACCGTATTGGTATAAATCGAATAGGTGTCTATCTGGACGTTAGCGATGGCATAGGGCCCAACACAGCGGTTCGTCGCCTTCTCGCAAACGAGCGGGCTGTTCTCTGCGTAGGCGCCGGTGTTCATGTAGATTTTAGCCTGGCGCGCGATGATTTTCCCGTTGGAGTCCACGGCGGTGCGCATCCAGGTCAGAGCATCATCACTCCGGGTGGTGAGCATCGCCTCTTCGACGCTGAGTTGCAGCTTGACCGGCCGCTTCGCCTTCCACGCGCAGGCAGCCACGAGCGGCTCGATCTTGGTGTAGGACTTGCTGCCGTAGCCGCCGCCGACGAAGGGAACGATCAAGCGGATCTGGCTCACCGGCAGATTGAAAACCGTCGTCAGATCATGGCGCACCATAAAGGGATGTTGCGCCGAAGAATAAATGGTCACGCCGTTTTCATTCACTTCGGCGATGGCGACGTACGGCTCCATGGCGTAGGCATAGGCCATCGGGAAATAGTACTCGGCCTCAACCACGGCTGCAGCCTTGGCGAAGGCGGCCTCCACGTCGCCCCAGCGGAGGTGGGCTTCCTGGCAGATATTGGTGCCGCGTCCCGCAGTCACGTCGCCTTCGAAGCCACGCAGGGCACCAGCTTCGAATTTTCGCTCATGGAGCAGCGGCGCGCCCTTCTCGAGCGCCTCCTTCGGCGTCAGGACCGGCTTCAACTCTTCGTATCGGACATCGATGAACTCCAGCGCTTCAAAAGCCGCGCGCTCGTCCTCAGCCACAACCGCCGCAACCGGCTCACCGGCGTAGCGGACCTTCTCGATAGCAACCAGCGGGTGGTCTTTGACCGCATGGCCATAGTAGGGATTCAGGCCGCCCAGATTGTCGCCTGTCAGAAAGGCAATGACGCCCGGACGCGCGGCGGCGCGCGAGGCGTCAATCGAGACGATCTTCGCGTGCCCGTAGGGACTGCGCAGAACTCTGGCGTAGGCCATCCCGGTGAGTTTGACATCGCCCACGTAGAGCGCTTTGCCGGTGACTTTGGCCCGCCCGTCGCGCCGCGGCACAGAATGGTTAACGACGTGAAAGTCGGTTTTTTTCTGCTCGCTCATGCCTTAACTCGAAGTAAAAAGGCAAAAGTTAAAAGTAAAAAGCTCCTGCACATTTTTGCCTTTTTCCCTTTTACTTTTTACTTTCTTTTAGCGTTTCGGCCGCCTTCTGGATCGCGCGGACAATCGGCACGTAGCCGGTGCAGCGGCAGATGTTGCCATCCATGTAATGGATAACATCGTCCTCGCTCGGCTTGGGATTCTCATCCAGCAGTGCCTTTGCCGCCAGGATCATTCCTGGAGTGCAAAAGCCGCACTGGAAGGCGAAATCATCAATGAAGGCCTGCTGAATGGGGTGGAGCGTGCCGTCTGGCTGCGCGAGCCCCTCAATTGTCACGACATTCTTATCCCGCACTTCGTAAGCAAGCAGGGTGCAGGAGCTTACCGGCAGGCCACCGACAAGTACCGTGCACGCGCCGCAGACCTGCACCTCGCAGGAGACTTTGGTGCCGGTGAGATTGAGGTGGTTGCGCAGGAGTTCCGCCAGGGTGTCCGCCGCCTCGCATTCTATTTCGACCGGACGACCATTCAATTGAAAGCAGAGCCTCATACTTGGGTCCGGTGGTTCAAGCCGTTCAAGTTGTTCAAACGGTTCGAACGATTCAAACGATTTGAACGCTCATCCTTTCAGTCATAGTGCGGGATGATTTCCTTGGACCAAAGGGCCATCTGTTGAACAAGGCTTTCCATGCTGGGGTAGATGATCTTGAGCTCGAAGTGCTGAACGCCCGCTTCGATGAACTCATCCACCCGGCGCCGCACGTCGGCCACGGAGCCAATGATGTGGCGGTCCAGGGCGAACTGGATATTGTCCACGTCGCGCTCGTAACTGGCGCTGCTTGCGCGAATCGTGGGCAGGGCGAGACTCAGGGCGTCGTCGCGCGTGGACGCGATGGCGGCGAGCTTCTCCACGGCGATGGTAATCTTATCCGGATCCCTGCCGTGCTCTCTCGCTGTCTTGTCGAGAATCTCACAGCCGCGCGCCATCTCCGAGGGGGAGAGCCAGCCAGGAATCCATCCCTCGCCGTACTTTCCCGCTCGCACCGCCGCCAGATCCATCCAGCCGCCCACCCAAACCGGCGGGTGGGGTTTTTGCACGGGTTTGGGAAAGATCTCGGCGTCTTTGAAGCTGATATATTTTCCTTGATAGCAAGCCAGGGGCTGTGTCCACACGGCCTTCATTGCCTCAATGTACTCGTCGGTTCGTCGGGCGCGCGGCTTGATAGGAACGCCGAACACATCGAACTCTTTAGACTCACGCGTTGCCTTGGAGCCGAGACCCACGCCGACGATCAGCCGGCCGTCACAAAACCAGTCCAGTGTAGCACACTGCTTGGCCGCGTAGACCGGGTTGCGGCAAGGCATTACCAGACAGGCGACGCCAAGCTGGATCGATTTGGTCTCGGCCGACAGGTGAGCCAGAGTGGTCAGGGCTTCAAAGAAGTTCGCGTCTTGATCTTCAGTGATTGCCTCAGTGGCGCCTGAGGAAATGTGGTGCTGGTGCATCTCCGAGCTCCACACCACGTGATCATGAACCCAAACAGAATCAAACCCCAACCCCTCCGCCTCCTTGGTGGCTTTGACGATGTTCTCTTTCGAGGCCAAGGGGCCGGAATTAGGTATCCTCACGCCAAACTGGATCTTTTTCATGGAAGACTCCTAGCTTTTCTCCGTTACGTCGATCTTGTGGTATTTCAAATAGCGGTTGTAAAAATCCACCACAGCACCAGCCACCTCATTAAAGTAGTCGTTGTAGATCCCATAATGGGTGGTTTGTCTAAACAGGATCAGCTTCTTCGGCTCTCCGGCCTTTTCGTATAACCTGACCGACTGTTCCTCGGGCGTGACCGCGTCGTTCTCGACGGCGATGAACAAAGTCGCCCGGGGCGCGATCTTGTGCACGACGTCCTCCGGACTGTACTCGATGATCGCCTCGGCGCATTGCAGCGGCATCTGCTGAGGAATCTTTGCCTCGACCTCTTTTTTCACCGTCGTCGTCTGGCGCTCGGGGGTCTGGACCATGATCTCTTCCCGCGCGCTCACGATTTCACCGGCGCCGGTGAGCACCCGCTTTTTCCGATCTTCCTGGATGCGCTTGAGGTAATCGACCCACTCGTGCTCCCGCCTCATGGAATGGAGCCAATCCCGGCCATTGCTGATGCCGAGATAACAGACGGCACACTTCACGCGCTGGTCCATAGCCGCCACGTAAATCGCGTTGCCGCCTCCGGTTCCTCCGGAGCCGTAGGTCGCGATCCTGTCGGGATTGATGTCAGCACGGGTCTGTAAATAGGTGATGCTATTGCGGATGTCTTCTGCCTGCCACTGAGGCATCACCCAGCCGCGCTGCTTTCCCTCGCTGTCTCCCCAGCCGCGATAATCAAAGCACAAGCAGGCGTAACCGGCCGCGCAGAGCTTCTCAAACATCATGATGTAGTGCCTCGCGTCCTTGAGACCGAGAAAGCCCGGTCCTTGGACAATTGCCGGCCAGGGCTTGCCCGGGTCGCTGTCGGGGAGGTAGACGACGCCGCTCAGCTTATCGCCTTCGCTGTAAAAACTGACTTTTTCCGTACGCATCTTGGTCTCCGGCTAAGTAATATCAGGTTGCTATTCGTCGACTGGAACGATTGGAACGGTTCAAACCGTTCGAACAGTTCGAGTAGTTCGAATCGTTAGGCGCGCAGCGCGAGCAGGACCTCCTTGCCCAAGAAGTCGATCTGCTGATACCAATCGGCGTAGCGGAACCTGAGATCATAAACGATGTGATTGAGGCCATTCGCCTCGTATTCTTTCGTGTCGCGGACAATGTCCTCCGGCTTGCCCGCTAACAGCAGACCTCTGATGTCTTCAAACTTGGAGAAGGTGCCCGATGGCGGCCTCACCCAAGTCGGCTTCTTGTTGCCTTCGTTGATCAACCCTTTAGTGTTGACCTTGCCGAGCGCCGTGTCCAGATCTTTATCAATGCTGACGATCGGAATGGCCCCGACGGTGCCCATGGGCTTGCCGGCTTTCTGGTATTGTTCCCGGAGGTATTTGACCATCTTTACGAAGGTTGCCATAGGAATGCGCCCGGGCATCCAGCCATCACAGTACTCAGCCGCACGGCGGCAGGAAGCGGGCGTTCCACCGCCGTACCAGATTGGTATCGGGTTGATCGGCCGGGGCTTGAGCCCGACGTCCTCGAAGTTGAAATAATTATCCTTGTAACTGACCTTCTCACCTGCCCAAAGTCTGCGGCAAAGCGTCGCGTTGATCTTCGCTAGATTAGCCCGGTCCTGCAGCGTGTTTGGATAGCCCGCGGCGGCGAACTCATGCTGGAAGGTGCCGAGACCAAGACCCATAATGGCCTTGCCTCCGCAGATGTTGCTGAGTCCCGCCATCGCCTGGGCCAAATGAATCGGGTGGCGGTGGGAGATGACCGTCCCGGTGCCGAGGGTCAGTTTCTTACAGACCGACGCTATGGAGGCGAGTACCAGGAGCCCTTCAATGTGGGTGTTGTCCTCCCCCTCCATGCCGTGGGGTTCGAAAACGAGATGGTCTCTTACCCAAACCGAGTCAAAACCGTACTCCTCAGCCTTCTTCGCTCCGTTGATGCACCTCTCAATCGATGCGTATTCGCCGAAGTGGGGCAGCAGCAGTCCAAACTTTAACTTCGTCGCCATCTAACTACTCCTTTCCTGTCACCCAAGCGAAAATTTATTAGAGTAAGTTTCCTAACACTTTTTACACTCCATGACAATATCGCCCCCGGACTGATTTTATTCCCAGACCCTAAAGTTCAGCGGCGAGCCCCCCTACAACAGACGTGCCAGGGATTCAAGAAAGAGTTGACAGACCACCTCTTGCTTGCCGAGCCCGGCGCGGTCAGAGTGGAAATAAGCCGCGTAAGTTTGTCGCACCTCATGCCAACACGGCGGTACAGAGGGAAGAGAAGGGAATCGAATAGATCGAATTCGAACAAGAGGACTCAGCTTTGAGGAAGCTCTACGAGGAAGAATGCGCCAAAAACCGCGTGAAGCCGGATAGGGGGTAACGATTTTAGATCCAAAATTATTTGATTACCTTGTCCGCCCGCGCGAGCACGGTGGGCTACTTGCGCTGTGGCCTTTCCAAGGTCTTGACCATTTTTTCTACTGCTTGTCGAAAGGCCCGGGCGTCGATGGCGGGATAGCGGTAGAGTTGCGGCACAATAGCTTCAAAAAGCTGAAGCAACCGTGCGGGCTCGACAAAACCGAGGCGGAACATCTCCTGGACATCCGAGACATCCAGCGAGTGGCCCCGCTCAATCTTGGCCAGGGCCTGTGCATAGAGGTCATAGTGGAAAAAGCTTAACCGTCTGCCGTGGGTGATAAACAGGCTCCGCTCCTCCCATCCCGGAAGTTCGGGAATGAAGTGGGCAGGACAGGCCAGCTCTACATTGATTTCAAGATTTTCCTTGAGATCTGGAAGGGCTTGTAAGAGGCGGTCGTCGTCGGGAACAAGGAGGATATCGACGTCGATGGTGCTGGCGCGCCACCCCAATAGCACAGCCGTGGCTCCTCCAGTGAAGTAAAGGCGGACTGGACGCGTAGCACTATCAGAAAGGGCGCTTATGAAGCGACGGATAAGGTCTTGGTCGGCTAGGCGACGCATTCGATGGCTCGTTCGAAGCGCACGAGGCGCCTGACAAGCGCGTTGTAGCGTGAGTGCGCCGAATCGGGGTTGGAGCAGGCGAGGAGTTTGTAAAGCCGATGCTCTGGCAGGTTTGAGTTGTCTTCGGGCACGGACAGACCGAGCCCGCGTAGGCGGGGGGCTCCGATCAAAACCAGCAGGGCCTCTTCAGATTCTTTTCCCCTGGCTAGATCCTCAAGGCCCCGGCGAACCAACTCGCCACCCGGGAGAGCGCTGAAATCGACAGACTCCATCTGTTTGACTTGGTACCACCCCGGAGATGAGGTTGCAAGGCCCCCTATCCATTTTAGGTTGTCGATTTGGATACAACTTCAGCCACTTCTAAGGGGAGTAAGCTCTGTCGCCCCTTCGGGTCATGAAGAGTTCCAACGGAAGCTCCGTGCCGATCCCTTTTTCTCTGGCCTTCTCGTAGACCTTTCTTGCCGTCGCCGCAAACTGGATCCCCATGCCGGTGTTGTTTTTAAAAAGGGTGATCTCTTTTTCGTTTTTTCTCCCGCGGCACTTCCCGGCGAGAAGCTCTCCCAGCTCGTGAAGATCCTCGGGCTTCACCAAGCCCCGTTCCAGCCGCTCGGCGAACTCCGCCTGGCGGTCCATAAAGATCTGCTGCTTGTAGCCTACGACGATGAGTCCTGCGCGTCGGATCGTCTCGTCATCCAGCTCGCGGCGCGCCAGATAGTCGTCTCCGCTTCTTTCCACGGCACTCTCAGTCGGGCGCGCGGCGCGTTCATGGCCACGCCTTCTCCCAGTTCCCGGAAAGCCTCCTCAATGACTTCAACTTCTTCCTCCATCGGGACGAGGCCTTCGATCTGTTCATTCTTGAGGACTAAGACCATGATTTTCCCCTCTTTCGCTGACGCTTCGTACATTAGTCCAGGAGAAACGATTTAAGCAAGTTGAGAGGGCTCAGAATATTGTGAAGGAGAAAAATAGATCTGTGGGCAAAGGCCGGATGGGCTGAAAATATGCCCGCCGGCTACTAGAAGGAGATGGGGAGTCGCGCCCAGGTCAGCGGGCTATTTTTGCCTTGATACGGGTCTAGGGAAGGCCCGAAAGTGTGAAGCTTTATCCCTTCTTGTTCTTAAACCAGTCGGCGTCTATCTGAGTAAAGTGTTTCCACTTGACTGGAACCGCCGCCTCCTCAAAAATCGCCTCTACCGGACAAACCGGCTCGCAGGCCCCGCAATCAATGCACTCCTCAGGATCGATGTAGAGTTTATTTTCTTTCTCAAACTCTTCAGCCTCATTTTTTGTCGGATGGATGCAATCTACCGGGCAAACGTCAACGCAGGCGGTATCTTTGACATTGATGCAAGGCTCAGTAATTACATAGGTCATTTAGTTCCCTCCTCGTGAAAAGTCAAAGACGTTTTTGATTTACTAGCAAATCAGACAACGTAAGTCAATTGTCTCTAGCCCTTGATGACCCCTACAGGACGGAAGCGAGCGACCTTTTTCGAAATGCCTGCTTGATCCATAGTCTCGACCACGTCGGCGACGTCTTTGTAGGCATGGGGCATCTCCTCGGCCATCGTGGCTCTCCCCTGGTAGCGCGCAACCACGCCCCGGCGCGCCATCTCCTGATCAATGTCAATGCCGCGGCTCTCCCTCTTGGACTGAGCCCGGCTCATGACCCGACCGGCGCCGTGACAGGTGCTGCCGAAACTCTTCTCCATGGCCGCTTCAGTTCCGACGAGGAGATAGGAGTAGCGTCCCATGTCTCCCGGGACGAGCACCGGTTGACCTAATTCTTGATAGGCCTTTGGTAGCTGTGGATGGCCGGGGGGAAATGCGCGCGTAGCCCCTTTTCGGTGAACGCAGAGCCGTCGCCGTTTTCCGTCCACCACATGCTCTTCCATCTTGGCGATGTTGTGGCAGACATCATAGATCAGAGAGAAGCCTAACTCGGCGGGACTGATATTCAGAGCCTTCCAAAAAGCTTTCTCCGCCAGACTCATGATCACTTGCCGATTGGCCCAGGCGTAGTTCGCGGCCGAGGCCATAGCGGCCAGGTAGTCTTGTCCCTCACGAGACCCGATCGGCGTGCAGGCCAATTGGCGGTCCGGAAGCTGAATACCGTACTTTGCCATTGCTTGATTCATGACTTTCAGGAAGTCTTCGCAGGTCTGGTAGCCCAGGCCACGCGACCCCGTATGGATCAGCACAACCAGTTGATCCGGGAAAAGGCCTAAGGCCTGAGCCACGTCCGAGAGATAGATCTCATCGACTCTTCCGATCTCAAGAAAATGGTTTCCCGAGCCCAGAGTGCCGACTTGCTTGAGTCCTCTCTCCAGCGCCCGGTCGCTTACGAGCTCCGCATCAGCGTTCTCAAGCCTGCCTCCTTCTTCCATGTAGTCCAGATTCTCCTGGCGGCCATAGCCCTGCTCCACCGCCCAGCGCGCGCCACCACGCAGCAGACGCTTCTCCTCGCCTTTGGAGAGCTTCGGGATCGCCCCCTGTGCGCCCACACCCGAGGGGATGAAAGAAAAAAGCGTTTCCACCAGCTTGGGCATCTTTTGCTGAATTGCGCTGTAGGTCAGATGGCTCTTCACCAGGCGCACGCCGCAATTGATGTCATAGCCGACGCCTCCGGGCGAGATCACTCCATCGTTTAATTCCACGGCTGCGACGCCGCCGATGGGGAAGCCGTAGCCCCAGTGGATGTCGGGCATGGCGAGCGAGTAACCCACGATGCCCGGCAGATGGGCCACGTTCATGACCTGCCTCAAGCTGTTATCTTCTTTGAGGCCCGCCAAAAGTTTTTCGCTGGCGTAAATGCGTCCTGGGACTCTCATCCCGCCCTGCCGCGGGATCTCCCAAAGGCATTCCTCGACGCGCTGGAGTCTGATCTCTCCCGTGACTAACTCGTTTCCCTTAGACATCGAAAATCACCCGGGCGCGCCATCGGCCGTTCTCCTGCCAGACTCTGAATCCATGGTACGTCACACCCTTGATCTCGGTGTAGAAGCGATGGCGCTTGAGATCCAGGGTCTCCCCTTTGATCCTCCCTTCCGCGCAGCCAGGCACGACCTCATCCACCTCGCATCGCCTGCCGACAAAGCCCTTAAGGTTGAATTGCGCTAAAAGCTCGCGCAGCCAGGCGTGGAAAAGCTCTTCCCAGCCTTCACCTGTGGCTGTGACTGTAATCTCCCCTTTCTCTTCGATCCCACCGGGATCGGCGATCAATCCGAAAAGCGCCTCCGCCCCGAAGGAGAAAAGCCCCGGCAGATCGGCTGCCTCGATCTCCACGCCGAGATCCGCGGTATGCTCGATCTGACGGTAGCCGTCTGGGCGATCAGTCATTGCCCGACTCTTCCTCCCGCTGCGTGATCAGCGGCACCATGGCCTCGCGGATGACCTTCTCGCTCACCTCACCGAAGTGTTCTTTAAAGCGCTCCACCGGGATAACCGCCTTGGCCATGGCCCGATGACCGCCGGCGCTGCCGATTTCGTCGAAGAGCCGCTTCATGATATCACCGGCGCTCTTTACATATCCTACGTTGCGCACCGATATGACCACCCGATCGCCGCACAGCCCGGAGGCGACTCCCCATTCCACCCCCTCGATCTGCAGGCAGAACTCCGCCATCTGAGGGATCACATCCTCCCTCTGGACCTCTCCCATGTGGATAACCGCCACCCCGTCGTCCAACTGAAGTCGGCTCAGAGCCCTGCCCAGGGCCTCGAGGTCCTGGCGCGGCAACTCCGGCCTCTCCATACGCGTGATCATGGCCCGATTGGCAAACAGGTAAAGAAAAGTAAAAGCCTCAAGATCGGCGATGTGACTGCCCCGATCCAAAAAAAGCGTATCGCTTTTGATCCCGTAGAGCAGGGCCGTGGCCAATCTTTGCGAGGGCTCCATGCCTGTCGCCCTCAGGTATTCAGTGAAAATCGTCGAGGTCGCGCCGTAATGAGGCCTTAAATCGGTGAAACGGGCACTGAATGGTATCCGCTTGGGATGATGATCCACCACCAAATCCACCTTGCCTAATGACGCGCCGAAATAGGGAGGTTGCACATCCACCAAAGCCAGCCTGGCGCCGTCTCGGTGCAGATCGTCGTACGAAATCCTGTCAATTTGAATATCCAAGAGGCGAATCATAGCGACGTTTTCTGGCCGGGTTACTTGTCCGAAAGTTACGAGCGGGGTAGTAGGCCGGTTGCGTCCTAAAAGTTCCCGCAAGGCGAGGGCGCTGCCAATGGCATCGGGGTCAGGATCGTGCTGCAAGAGGATATGGATCTTGTCTTTTTCCCGGAACAAAGAGCGGATCCTCTCCACCTTCTGCCGATTAAAAGTATCGAGAAGCTGTGGAGCGCAAAATTCCTGGAATATATCCTCCAGCGGGATGTGCCGCAAAAAGGGGTCTTTACGGTCCCCTGTGGTCTCTTTTTCAGAGGAGAGAGAGAGGATCGGCAGCTCTGGCTTGAGGCTTCTTAAAAGCAGGTAGACCCTTGAGCGTAGCTCAAGGCCCCGGATAAAGAGGATCACCTGATTTACCTGTTCCAAGTGACTCTTCTGGTAAGTCTCTTCCTTCTCCAAATCACCCCACTGGCTGCTTCCGCCGTGGCGCCTAATCCGCCTGGCGACCTCCGGCCTCTGGACCAAAAAAAGGACCTCGCCCCGCCTGGTGGCAACCTTGCGCATAAATTGGAAAAGCAGGTCATCCTCACAGATCGCCAGGTATTTCATAAGGTCATCCCTCGAAGGGGATAAATTAGAGTGGTAACTTGAGGCTCTCTAAAAGGGGAAAACGGCCGCTGACTTGCACGAAAAAGAGTCTAGCATCTCAGCGCTCATTTTTCCAGAACCGGGGTTGAGCCCCGAGTCTTCTAATTCCGTGAGCGAGCCGATGATCGAGTTCACGAAAATTTGACTCTTTCCGGCTTGACAAAGGGCCAGAAACCCCATACAAGGCGCGCTTAGAGCCGAGAGGCTCCACACAAGTCGGCATTCTTTTCGGAGATCGTGTTAGACAACGGTTTAGAAACAATTCCTGGGCCGGCATCAGAGCTGCAAAGGAGGGAATTTATGACCCGATTAAGACTGAGAGCCGAAGGGGGTTTCACCCTCATCGAGCTGCTCGTGGTTATAGCCATCATCGGTATTTTGGCCGCGATAGCGATCCCGCAGTTTGCGGCTTACCGGCGCCGGGGTTACGACTCTGACGCGAAGTCCAACGTCAAGAACGCAGCCACCTCAGAGGAG
>JACPSE010000156.1 GCA_016193465.1 Deltaproteobacteria bacterium | reverse complement strand
TGCGCCCGAGGATCCTCGATCTCAAGCCCGGCACTCGTATCGTGTCGAATTCCTTCACGATGGAAGAATGGACGGCCGACGAGACCGCCACGATAAGCGACGGCTGCACCAACTGGTGCACCGCCCTTCTCTGGATCGTGCCGGCAAAAGCGGAAGGCGCCTGGCAACTGCCGCAAGGCGAACTCACGCTCAAGCAGAAGTTCCAGATGCTTTCCGGCACGCTTAAGTCCGGCAGGAATACCACGCCGATCACGGATGGCAGGCTGCTCGGGGATCAGATCACTTTCACTGCCGGCGGCGCTCAATATACCGGTCGCGTGAGCGGCAACGCCATTGAGGGAACCGTCAAATCCGGCGGAAATAACGGCAAGTGGAAGGCGACTCGCGCGGGCAAGTAAAAAGGCAAAAGGTTAAGAAGACGGCGAACTCCACTGGAGCTCGCGCTCCATGAAATCCACCACCAACGGCCATGACAGCTCAGCGGCGTGCGCATGGTACCCCGGGGCGCCGGGGTCGACATAACCGTGACCGCCGAACGGAAAGAAGTGCCATTCCAGGGATTGGCCGTTGGCCTTGAAAGCATCCCACATCTTCTCCTGAACCGGGACCCTCGTAGTCACATCGTTGGCACCGTAAAGAATGATAGATGGGCAGCAAATCTTTTTTGCTGCCTCCGACGGGTGAACCGGCCTCATCGGCGTTGGCGGTTCGTCGCGCACCGTTGGATAGTAACCGACAAAGGCGCGCACCTCCGGCGTGGCGGCAACGAGGTGAATGGCGATGCGCCCGCCCATGCAATAGCCGCACACCGCGACTCTTTTCGCGTCCACATAAGGCTGGGAAAGCAAGTGACGCCAACTCTCGGTGAGGACCCGCGTAAACTCGGCATCAGAGGTCTTGGCCTGAATCTGCGATCCGGTTTCGATATGGGTCGCGGCCGGGTACCCGAGAAGCTCGAAAACATTGACTGCAAACGTGCTATAGCCCAGCCTGGCAAACTTGCGTGCCTCGATCTTAATGCAGTCGGTGACCCCGGACTTCGGGTGGATCAGTAGCAGGCCGGGTCCCGGAGTTGTGCGCTCCGGATAAGCCAGATAGCCGGCCATGCCGTCGCTCTTGCTGCTCAGTGAACGCTCTATGATCTGCATGGGCCTTGTCCTCTCGCTTTTGGTTGACGACCCCGGAACCTAACACGTTCATAGGAAAGGGGCAAAGAGTTTAGCGCGCCAAACTCGAAACTCTCTAAAGAGCCAAGAGCGAGCCCTTTCTCTCACCCGCTTCTTCTTGTATGAAGACCGCCAAGTCAGATAGGATACACGGACAAATTGTCCTATTCGGGAGGCGTTATGGAAATTACCGACGTCCAGAAGTTTTTGGCGGATAATCACCGCGGCGTGTTGGTGGCCCGGAAGCGGGATGGCTGGCCGCAGATAACGCTGGTCACACCGGGAATCGATGCGCAAGGCCGCGTGATCATTACCTCGCGCGGAACGACATACAAAGTCAAGAATATCCGGCGCGACCCGCGGGTCTCGATGTTGGTCATGGGCGAGCAGTTCCACGGCTCGAAGTATATGCAGATCCACGGCACTGCGGAAATCATCTCGCAGCCTGAGGCGATGGATCTGCTAATCTACTGGCACCGCCGGGTGAAGGGGGAGCACCCGAATTGGGACGAGTACCGCGAGAAAATGAAAGAGGAGCAGCGGGTTGTGATCCGCATCCACATCGAGAGGGTAGGCCCGAACAAAAGAGGCTAGATCTCTCCTCTTCTACAAACTGCCGTTGAATCGCTTCTTTTCCTTTCAGCGTCCCTTCAAACTCGGATCGACCGATGCAGCTCGCTTAGGGGACTTATCAAGGGCTACTTGGGATGGGACCTGATGTTTACCAGGTGGTAGATACCTGCTTTCACGCCAACGCCGAGCGAATTTTGGGCCTGAAGGCGAGAAAATCCCTTGGGACTAACGTAAGAATCACTGACTTACAGGAATAACCCGCAATCTAATCTCCAATAATTAGGAAAATTCATCTGTTCTCTTCTCAGCCTTGAGAAGACTTGTCTCAAAACTCGCCGCTTCGCCTATCATCTCAATCCGGATCTTGTTGGCATACATATTGCTGCACGTCTTGGCGCGTCATCCAGAGAGAGGGCCCGTTCCCTTGAAGTGAAGCCCTTGGGCATGTTCAGAGGGTATGCTGCGGGAGGAGTCCCTCCTGAAATCGTAGGAACGGGTCCAATGGTCGCTATTCCTAAAGTTCTACGCCATACCGGAATCAGGCTTCGGCAGGTGGACCTCATCGAGTTAAACGAGGCCTCTGCCTCCCAGACCGTTTATGTGATTGACCGCATGCGCGTTGGCGGAGGCGTGGGCGCGGCAGAGATATTCCAGAGAAAAAACTAACGGAGGTAATTGTATGCGCGATCTTAGAGAGTGGATAGAGAAAGTCGAGAAGATAGGGGAACTGCATCGGGTGGGCAAAGAGGTGGATTGGAATCTGGAACTGTCTACGATTGTCCGCTTGAACTTTGAACTCTCAGGCCCTGCCCTCTTATTCGAGAATGTGAAGGATTCTCTGCCCGGCTCTCGGGTGCTGGCGGCTCCGATCGGTATGAGCACAAAACGTTACGCTGTGACCACTTACCTGCCCGTAGATTCGGATATCCCGGCATTGATGCAGGGCTGGAGAGAACGGGTCAAGAAAAAGGTCCCGCCAAAAAAAGTCACCACCGGCCCGATCAAGGAAAATATTTTCCGCGATAACGAGATCGATCTCAATTGCTTGCCGGCCCCTAAGTGGTGGCCTTTCGACGGTGGCCGGTATCTTGGCACGCACGATGTGGTCATCACCAAAGACGCGGATTCTGATTGGGTCAATCTGGGAACCTATAGAGCGATGATTCTGGACAAGAACAAATTGGGGTTCTGGGTCTCCCATGGCCACCATGCTCGCATCATTCGGGAAAGGTGGTGGGCGAAAGGCAAGCCCTGCCCAGTTGCTATTACATTTGGCCAGGAACCGGCATTTATTTTGATCAGCGGCCGCGCCTTCCCGGTGGGCGAATCTGAACTTGACTATGTAGGCGGCCTGAGGGGTGAAGCCGTTGAGGTCATCGAGGGAGAAGAAACCGGCCTCCCCATCCCCGCACATGCCGAGATCGCCATAGAAGGCTATTCTTATCCCAATGCCACAATGGAAGAAGGACCTTTCGGTGAATCTCAGGGCTATTACTCAAAACCGAAAGAAAAGATCCCTTATATTGAGGTGAAGAGGCTCTACTACCGCAACAACCCCATACTGTGTGGCGCGCAGATGGCGAGCTATCCGAGCGACTCACAGGGCTTGATGGGGACCATCGGCAGGGCCGCGGGGATCTGGGAGGATCTTGAACGGGTCGGTGTGAAAGGCATAACCGGGGTGTGGAACCATCCTCAGGCGAGCGGCGGCATGATGACAGTGGTTTCCATAAAGCAGTTGCACGCCGGCCACGCTAAACAGGTAGCTTGCCTGGCCGCCCAAGTCCCGCAAGCGGCTTATCACAACAAGTATGTCATCGTAGTGGACGACGACATCAACATCTTTAGCCTGGGCGAGGTGATGTGGGCTTTGACTACCCGGGTCGATCTGAAAAACGATATCGATCTTATCAGGGATACCTGGGGAACTTACTTGGAGCCTTCGATCTGGCCCGTGGAAGACCGACCCTACAGCTCGACCGCTCTCATCAACGCCTGCAAACCTCACAAGTGGATTGATCAATTCCCCAAGAGGAACATGCCCGATCCCGAATTGAAGAAAAAAACCATAGCGCGATGGAAAGAGCTGGGGCTGCCCGGTGATCCTTCGACTCTTCGCTGAAAAGGGAGGAAAAACATGCAGACGAAGCCTATCTTGCGTATCGCCACCTCACACTATCATGTTGGCCATATCATGCCGGCGATGGTGGCCAAAGAGAGGACCTACTTCGAGGAGGAGGGGCTCGAGGACTACGAGGTCGTAACCGGCGGCCTGCTGCCGGGCATGGTGGAAAAGATCGCCCTCAGAAGGGCCATGAAAGAGAAAGGGATCGATATCGTTGCCGACGCCAAGCCGGTCACGGTTTTCAGCCACCGCCGCCGGGGCGAGGATCTCTTTATCGTAGCCAGTTGGAGAAACCACCAACACTTTCGCTATTTCGCCAGGAAGGGACTGAAGAGCCTCAAAGAGCTCAAAGGCAAGCGCATCGGAACTCGCGACATCGGCGGCATCAGCTATGTGGCGATGCGTCTCCACCTAAAGCGTACCGGCCTGGATCCGGATAGAGATGTGCAATGGGTACGGGGCAGCCGCTACCACCTGGCCAGGATGACCGCCGCTGAGGCGCTGCGCGAAGGAGACGTGGATTGCGTGCCAGTGCCCAAATTGGCGGCTGAGCAACTTCTGGCCGAGGGCTACTCCTGCGTGCTGGACACCAGCCAGCTATATCCCAAAGGGGTTCCGGTGCGGCTCATAGCAACCACACGCAGGGTTCTGGAGGAGAAGGGCGAGGCGCTGGAAGCCTATCTTCGGGCCACCATTAGGGCTTACTGGTTCATCATGGACTGGGAAAAAAACCAGGGCTACCTCGAGGCCCTAAACCGCAGGCTGCGAAGGCAGAGCCCAGATGAGGAAGAGCAGAAATTAGGTCCCGCCGAACTCAGCAATGTCTTGACCTTCGATGGTTTCCCTTCAGTGGAAGGGTTAAAGACCGTGCTGGAGGAGGCGAAGGAGATGGGCGAGGTGCCGTCGGAAGCCACGGTTGAGGAGGCCATAGAGCTTGAGCCGGCCAAGCGCGCCTACGAAATCCTGCGGCGCCGGGAAGAATTAGCCCCTTATCTGAAGCGCGCTCAGGAGATCTGTCAGAGGGGGCACTAGTGCGCGGCGCGAAGATCAAAACTCCTTCCTATCCAGTCGTTCTCCTATTTCTTCTTCGGCCCTGCCGCTCGCGGAAAACCGAAGGCCTCGATGATCATCTTCATCCACTTTGAGGTCAAGGAGTAGGTATCCCAGTCATTAACCGATACTTTCTTTTCCCTGGTTAACTCCTCTACTGCCGAGCCCGGGGCATACATGGAAGAGGTAAGCATGTCGTGTTCGTCAATGATCTTCTGCCCTTCTGGGCTAGCTTGGAACTCTAGCCAGAGCAAAGCAGCGTAGGGACGGGGAGCAGGGCTGAATACCGCTTCTGTCCCCACGAGCCGCCGCATGCAAGAATTGTAGTTAGTGAGTTGGAAAAGACCATATTCTCCAGCAACCATGGCGGTAAGCGACCGACTATGACCGCGGACCCATATGGGTTCTTGCTCCTTAAGCCCGCGAGCATAATTGATGACCCACTGCTCTCCCATTGCTTGCACCAAACTAACCATGCCTGTGGGACGAATGTCCACCAGGAGCTTTCTTCCCTTGAACTCCGGCTTTAGAAAGTCCTCCCATTTATTTGGGACCTTATCCAGCGGGATAAGCGTCCTGTTATATGCAATAGCGCTAACACTGCTTCCCCAGGCTATAATATTACGGTTATGGGGATCGATCATTCCCGTTGGAATGGATAACACTCCATGCTTGGCCATGCCCAGAATGTCAAATTTTCTGGTATGAGGAGCGAGCTGGTCATAAAAATCTGCAGACAAATTAAAGGTATCCCAATCTCTCACCATACCTGCTTCCAACCCCAACAGGAGACGTTGGGCGGCTTCCGTTCCGGTACTCTCTTCTGCGTGGACATCAATAAAGGGGTATTTCTGCATAAAGGCTTTCGCCATCTCCTTGAGGGCGTCCGGTTGGAGGGAGCTGAGGACGCGTAGCCTTCTCTCATCCTTGGCCTTAGCCAGAATTTCGTCGTGGGCGGTGATGAAAGTGTAGCCCTTGGCCTCGGCTTCCTTCTTGGCGTTGAGCAAATCGGGACTTGCTGCAGCAGCAAAAGCAATGGAACCCAGAGCCCATAGTTCTAAAATAGCAAGCAGAGCGGCCATCTTAAAAATTCTCATTTTGCTCCTCCATTTCCGAGCTTCAACAATAACCGCAAGAGTCATGCCAATGGAACCGAAGAAGAAAAGTAGGCAAACAGCTACAAAAAATGTGGCTCCCCCGGAAGTCTCAAATAACAAAACATCCAAGCATGGACCATGAAACAGGAGAGGCGAATATTCCTATAAGTAAGAATTATCCCCTCCCTTTTTCCAAAGTTCGGAAAGGGCGGCGAACTAACTCAATCTTATTTTCTATGACCTGAGACTTAAAGCGTTTCTCAACAGGCGTGGCACATATTTTGCTCCTTCCAACAAGATTCACTTATTCGCACCTAGAAGGACGCAAGAGAGTAACCTCAAAGAAATCAGAATTATGCCTTTGCAGTCCAAAGAGAAAGCCCGCAATAGGCCCTTTTATGTGCAGAAGGCAACCGAGATTTTTTTTAAGTGACCGTAAGTAAATATAGACTCCAAGGAGGAAAACAATGAGCGGCATACCATCGAGTGACGAATATATCTTCAAAACCGAGCCCTGGTTCTATAAAGAAGGGGCCACAATCGACGTTCATTACCATAAAGACTTACTAGCACGAAACCTAAAAACCTTGCCCACTTTTGCTCCGGGAATGGCGGGCAAAGATCTCACCGCCTTCACTCAGACCCGCTTCGGTCCCTTCAACACAGCCATAAAGGCCTTCATTGTGGAGATCCCACCGGGGGGAAAGAGAAAAGTGACGGGCATGCATCGCCACTATATGGAAGCGGTCATCTATATACCTTGCGGCGAGGGCTACAGTGAAATATGGCGTGAAGGCGGGCGAAAATACAAATTCCGTTGGCAAGAGGGAAGCATCTGGTCTCCGCCATTCAACTGGCACCACGATCACTACAACACGAGCCCGGATAAGCCGGCGCGTTATTTGGCGATCATCAACGAGCATTTCATGGATCTGCACGTCGGCGGCGGCATTGTTCGCCATAGCGATCACAGTGACGTCCCCAAGGACTATGAGAGGGAGGTGCCCTATGATCCCAAGAAGACCCAGACTCTTCGTGGAAAGAGATATGGGTTCCCTGCGGCCGCGCGCGGGATTTGTTTTTCCGATATCAGGAGCCTGCCGTTGAAGCCCTGGCCTGAGCAAGGAGGCTCGGCCCTCTTCCTCGACCTCGCAGAAAACCGTACGATCGCCACGCATGTGGCGGAAATTCCTCCCGGCGCAAGCGAGAAAAAGGCACACCGCCATTATTACGAATCCTTTGTCTATATCTTGAGCGGGCAGGGATACACGCTCATAGGCAAGGGAGATGAGAGCAAAAAGAGATACGATTGGGCTGAAGGAGACTTTCTAAGTATCCCCCTAAACCACTGGCATCAACATTTTAACTCCAGCACTGACAAGCCTGTCCGCTACTTTGAGGCCAACAATCGTCCAATGATGGAGAAGCTTTTTGATCCGGGCTTTATCTTTAAAGACAACTAACAGAGGAGGAGATTCATGTCGACGAACTATCAAGTTGTGAAGGAGCGCTGGACCGCGGATGAAGAGCGGGTTCACTACATTTACGCGGGAAAGTGTTTCAAGGATCTCAAGACCCATCCGGTTCACCCTGTGAACCTCGAGGGTTGGGAGTGTAGTCGGACTTCCTTCGATACGGGCCTCGAAGCGATCAAGCCATTTCTGGCGGAAGTCCCATACGGAGGACACCGTGACATCCCCGGGCGGCACAAGCACTATTACGAGGCCTTCGTCTATGTGGTGAGCGGAAAGGGCACAATCGAGCTATGGAAAGAGGAGGGGAGCCAACGCTACCGGTTCCCGTATCATGAGGGAAGCGTACTTTCCCCGCCATTGAACTGGCACCATGATCATTTCCCGGACAAAGGTAGTTTCATTCGTTACCTTGCCATTATCAATGTCCCCCTGATGGGAAGACTGATCGGGAGGGACCAGGCACGGGGCTTCGACCTTACCACCGGCCACCCTCTGCGAAACTACGCCCGATCCATTCCCTATGACCCTGAGAAAGTGGTGATTGAGAAACGTGGTGATGACTTTCCCGCCACTTATAAGGGCGTTTGGGTCGAGGACCTCGGTTCCCTTCCCCTCTCCCCATGGCCTGAACGGGGTGGACTGGGAATCGGGCTTGAATTATCTGCCAACACCACCATCGGCGCTCATGTGGTGGAGCTACCCCCAGGCACAACACGCAAACCTCACCGGCACTACTACGAGAGTTTCCTTTATATACTAAGCGGTGCCGGGTACACGAGGGTCTGGAGCGAGAAAACGGCTGAGGAAAGGTATGAATGGGGAGCCGGAGATCTCATCGCCATACCCGTCAACACATGGCACGAACACGGTCATCGCAGTGGCAAAGAGCCTGCCCGCTACCTGGAAATGAACAGCAGGCCTATCATGGAAAAGATGATGGATACAGGCTTTGTATTTAAAGACAGCATCGGAGGGTAACATGCTACGTATTGCGACAGCTCATTATCACGTGGCTCACATCGTCCCCGCCATAGTGGCCAAGGAGATGACCTACTTTGAGGAGGAAGGACTTGAGGATTACAACATCGTAACCGGGGGGCTGGTCCCGGGCCTGGCGGAGAAGATCGCTCTCAGAAGGGCAATGAAGGAAAAAGGGGTCGATGTCGTAGCTGACCCTAAACCTGTAACCATATTCTCCCACCGTAACCGGGGCGAAGATCTCTTCATCGTCGGATGCTGGAGAAATCACCAAAATTTCCGCTTCTTTGCCAAAAAAGGTCTCAACAACCTCCGAGACCTCAAGGGCAAGCGCATCGGCACCCGCGACTACGGCGGCATCAGCAATGTGGTGATGCGGTTGCACCTGAAGCGCTCCGGGCTTGACCCAGACCGAGACGTAGAGTGGGTGCGAGGCAGCCGCTACCACATAGCCAGGATGACAACCGCTGAGGCGCTGCGCGAAGGGGATGTGGACTGTGTCCCAGTCCCCCTGAAGGCCGCTGAGCAGCTTCTGGCCGAAGGCTACCCTTGCCTCTTGGACACTCGCAAGCTCTATCCGCACGGGGTTCCGGTGCGGCTCATAGCCACCACGCGCAGGGTCCTTGATGAGAAGCTGGACGCCTTGGAGGCCTATCTCAGGGCTACCATCAGGGCCTATTGGTTCATCATGGACTCGGAGAAAAGCCGAGACTACATCAACGCCCTGAACCGCCGCCTGCGAAAGCAGAGCCCGGATGAGGAAGAACAGAAGATGGGCGTGCTTGAAGGGGCGAGCAGCGGCAGTGTGCTGCCTTTGGACGGGGCGCCCTCTATGGAAGGGCTAAAGATCATGTTGGAGGAGGCGAGGGAGATGGACGAGGTGCCGGATGGAACGAGAGTGGAAGATGCCGTAGAACTGGGAGCGGTTAAGCGTGCCTACGAAGCCCTCTGCCGCCGAGAGGAACTGGCCCCTTCTCTCAAGCGCGCTCAGGAGATCTATCAGCGCGTGAACAAGCCGCCCGCGGGATGACATCGCCGGCCTCAGGGTTCTCAAAAGGTGTGTCAATGAGGGTTTGCGATCCTGCCATCACTGTTAGATACTTCTGAGATCCGAGGTAAACTGGCAGCATGAAAATCCGGGCTGGCAACGCATGCTGGCACGCGGCTCACGTACAAGATACAGTGGTGGCTAACGACGCCGGTTTCTTCGCTCAAGAGTAGAGGAGAAAAGTGATCGCTGCCTTCGGGTTCCCCAGGGCCGACATGAAGTAGCCAATTTAAAGCGGCTCCAAAAGATTAAGGATAGAATTCCAAGAGCCAAGGGTGGAGATCCCGAATAAGGCTCTGGTTGAGGTGTTTACATGGAACGAGATGCTGTAACGACTTACCGCGACCTGCGCGACTGGCTCGAACAGGTTGAAGCGATGGGCGAGCTCAAGCAGTTGAAGGGCGCCCACTGGAATCAAGAAATCGGCGCTATCACCGAGTGCAGCCGAAGGCAACCGCACGCCCCTGCCCTCCTTTTTGATGAGATTCAAGATTATCGTCCCGGCTTTCGGGTTCTAAGCAACGCCCTAAATTCCCTCAACCGTGTAGCGCTTGCAGCCCGCCTTCCGTTGGGACTGACTAAACTCCAATACGTGGATGCATGGCGTGAGAAGCACATTTCCCTGCGGCCGACCCCCCCCGTTGAGGTCCCGCATGGTCCCGTTACAGAAAACGTCCTCAAAGGAGACGCGGTAGACTTACTGAAGTTTCCCACGCCTATATGGCACTTTAAGGACGGCGGCCGTTATATTGGCACCGGCAGCATCACGATCACTCGCGATCCGGACGGCGGGTGGGTCAACTTTGGCGTTTACCGCACCATGATTGTGGATCGCACCCACGTCACTTGCTACATCTCGCCAGGCAAAGATGGGCGCATCCATCGCACAAAATACTTCGACAAGGGCAAGCCGTGCCCAATGGTGATTAGCGTCGGGCATGATCCGCTCCTCTTTCTTGCGGGCTTTCAGGCCATCCCTTATGGTGAGTCGGAGTACGACTGGGCCGGAGGCATGCGCGGCAAAGCCATCGAGGTTATTCGCGGAGAGTTTACTGGCCTCCCGATTCCAGCCGACTCCGAAATTGCCATCGAGGGCGAAGTCCTCCCTGATAAGAGCGTGCCCGAGGGTCCGTTCGGCGAGTGGACTGGCTATTATGGCAGCTCGGTGCGGGGAGAGAATCTCTTTGTGGTCAAGGCAATCTACCATCGGAACAACCCGATTATCCTGGGCAACCCTCCTGGCCGCCCACCACACGCCCAGGGCACCATGGCCTCTTGCTTCGCTCGCGCCGGCCAGATCAAGGTAGAGTTGGAAAAGGCCGGTGTGCCGGATGTTGTTGGGGTCTGGTCTCACGAGGTGGGAGGTCACCGGCTGATGATTGTCGTCTCCATTCGTCAGCGCTATCCAGGCCACGCACGCCAGGCAGGGATGATCGCCTCTTTCTGCCGCGGCTCGGCTTATCTGGGACGCTATGTAATCGTCGTGGACGACGATATTGATGTGAGTGATCTGAATGACGTTATGTGGGCGGTTTGCACCCGTTCTGACCCGGAATCCTCGATCGAGATCATCCGTCGCTGCTGGAGCGGCCCTCTGGATCCCATCATTCCAAAAAGCCGAAAGGGTTTTAATTCTCGAGCGATCATTGATGCTTGCCGTCCCTATGAATGGCGAGACGAATTTCCGGACACGGTGGACGTCGAGGAAAACCTCAAAAGACAGGTCATGGAAAAATGGAAGGAGATTTTTCCCTCCTAAATGGACAGCCATATCTCTGAAACTTACCCGAGGAGAAAGACTATGGCCAAAGACTTTCGCTACTTCTTGGCTCAATTGACTGAAGTTGTGCCTGAGGATACGGTTCGGGTCACCAGAGAAGTAGACCCCTGCCTTGAGGCAGCGGCCCTCATTCACAACCTTGAGGCTAAAGGAAGATATCCTTTAGTTCTTTTTGACAATGTCAAAAATATGCACGGAAAGAGATCCAGTTTCCCCCTGTGCATGAATATGGCTGGTTCACGGCAGCGAATGGCTGTAGCCATCGGCCTGCCCCCAGACCAATGGCGCATGGAACTGACCTTGAAAATGCAGCAGCTCCTTACCCAAAACCGCAATATCGGGACAGCAACAGTGGCGCGGGGCGAGGCTCCGGTCAAAGAGGTGAGAAAGGTGAGAGGAGACGTAGACCTCTTTGAATTTCCTATTCCAAAATACTACGAGCATGACGGCGGTTACTACATCACTGGGATGCCTGTCATCACCAGAATCCCTTCCAACGGGCACTACAACATCTCGATTAACCGCTTCCACGTCAAGGACCCCGCCACAATTATGTATGGAGTCACGCCAGGCACCCACAGCCGCCTGGTTTACAACGAATATCAAAGGCTCAACCGGCCTTGCCCGGTGGTGATTGTGAGCGGCCATCATCTGGCGACTTATATGGCGACGCAGTGGGCAGGCCCCTACGGGGAGGATGAGTATGCCGATATAACGGCCCTCTTACAGGAGCCTCTTCGCCTGGTACCGTCGGAGACTTGGGGTGAAGATTTTTTAGTGCCAGCCGATGCTGAGATTATTATCGAAGCCGAAGCCCTGCCCGGGGAGTGGGGGGAAGAGGGCCCTTTTGTGGAGCATTTCGGCTATTACAAGGGATTCAAGGGGGTTTGGCCGGATGGGCCTTACGGTTACCCTATGCCCCGCAATTACCCTGTCCTTCACGTCAAAGCCATCACCCACCGGCGGGACGCTTGGTTCGTCCCTCACGCCGCATGGGGAAACTCCTGCGTCAATTTGCTAACAGGCAAAGCGGCCGCCCTCTACGAGAGGGTCAGACTGGTCGCCCCACTTGTAAAGGCGATCTATTGTCCGGTCTCCGGTGGAGGGTCTTATTGGACCTTCGTCTCCCTCAAACACCGGCAAAAAGGGGACGCCCGCGCCGCCATTCTCACCATTATGGCCATGGAGAGAGGTCACAACAAATATGTGGTGGCGGTGGATGATGACGTGGATGTTTTCGACGAGCAAGAGGTATGGTGGGCTGTGGCCTCCAGAACCACTGCTGAGGATTTTATTATCATCCCGGCTCTCCCCGGTGGTGGCTGCGATCCTGAGGCGCTTGGCGCTTCACATCTGGAGGAGGTCTCAACCCGTCTTGGGATCGATGCCACCAGGCCTTTTAAGCAGCCCTTCTCGCTTCACGCCACCGTCTCCGAAGAGCTCAAAAAGAAGATGGACCCGGCCACCTACATAGAGAGGGTCAGTAGGAGGTCTTCATGATAAACCGATCATGCCTGCTAAATCACTTTCTCGTTCTTCTCGTCCAAACGAATCATCCTGCCACTGTTATCTCCAGCTCTTTTTGCCGGTTGGATCTACGTGTTTACCATACCGTTTAGAGCGCTCTCCACCCCTATTCTGCTGGGTCAGAAGCATAACGTGATTATCCCAGTGCTCATTTGGGATCTGTGGGAGGGAGGGCAATACTCGGAACTAGCAGCCATGGGCGTTATCTCCGTGGCCTTTTTTAAATTCGGTAGTGTCTTTGGCGGCATTGACCGCTATAGCGCTGGATGATAGAGGGAGTCTGGAGGAAGGGCATGGATGACCGAAAAACGCGGGTTTTTGTTGCGTCAGCGATTGCCGCCATTTTCATCGCAATCGCCGACGCCCGCCCGCTGATAGCGGCGCAGGGCAATCTATTGCACCAACTCGTGGAGTCCTCCAACTCCGAAATGGCAAAGAAGGGAGGATCTCTATCGGTGGCGCTGGAGTGGACCGATGAAGAGGCAAAGCCCCTTCTGGAGAGCTTCAAAAAGGACTTCCCCTTTATTAAGGAGACGAGCTTCAGCCGGGTGAGGGGAACAGAGTTGATGCAGCGCACTTTTATGGAATATAAAGCCGGCCGCACCCCGAAGTACGACATCATGCATGTCTCGTTCGAGGCCTGGCCTACTTATCGGGATGCTGGAGCTTTCGTAAGACCACCCTTCTCTTACAAGGAGTTGATGAAATCTCTTCCCCCGGACTGGACACCCCCAGATCCAAGAGCCATTGACCCTAACGGCTATTTCCTGGCCATCGCCGGCCTGGCCCGGGGCATTGTCTATAATAAGAACATAGTCTCGCCTGATAAGGCGCCCAAAGGGTGGGAGGATTGTCTTGATCCTATGTGGAGGGGAAAATTTCTCTATGATCCTCGTCCCAAACTCACTGCCCTTCAGCACGACCCCAAAACCCGGGAGGCTCATCTCAGGTGGCTCAAGGGGATCGTTGAGAACAAAGTGATTCTGGGGGTTGCCGGAGCGCAAACTGCAAATGTGGAGAAAGTGGCCGCGAGTGAATATCCTCTCTTCTGCGGGGTCAACTATCACAGCGCCATAAGACAGATTGACGACGGGGCTCCTTTGAACTTTATCTTCCCTGACCCTTTCCCCCTGGAGTTCGGAACACAAATCCATATCCTCAAGTGGTCCAAGACCCCGGCTACAACCCAGCTTTTTATCCTGTGGTCGGCTATCAAAGGACAATCTATGGTTGAAAAGTACAGTTACCGTGGCTTCCCCTGGGATACCCATTCCAGGAAATACCTTCTGGCCAAAGGCAAGTACATAGCGGTTTGTGATGTGGAGTGCCTGAAAAAGTCCGAGGAGTACGACGCCGAACACGCCAAGATCCTCGGCCTCCCGGGGGCGAAATAAGAGCAGCATGGGCGGGGCGGAAGAATGAAGTAATAGCGCAAAAGGTTTGTTCTGAAGGGTTATTTCGATCAAATTTAGTAAGGAGGATAACGAGATGCACATACGCAAAAAACCAGCTTCTCTTTTGCTAACGATTGGGCTTGTTTTCTGGGGAATCGCTTATGCCTCCCCGGCAATATCGGCCCAAGCCAATCTATTTAACCAGCTCCTGGAGACATCCAAGGCTGAAATGGCCAAGAAGGGAGGAATTCTAACGGTAACATTAGAATGGCCCGAGGACGAGGGGAAGGCTGTCCTCAACGCGTTCAAGAAGGATTTTCCTTTCATTAAAGAGATAGCCTACGAGCGGACAAGAACAGTTGACGCGATGCAGCGCGTCCTCCTGGAATTCAAAGCTGGACGCAGTCTGAAATACGATATCATGCACGTCTCCATGGAGGCCTGGCCCGCTTATCAGGAGGCCGGAGCCTTTCCAAAGCCCCCCTTCTCCTATAAGGAGCTAGTTAAATCTCTTCCCTCAGACTGGCCAACGCCTGATCCAAGGTCCGTTGATCCTAAGGGAGAATATATTGCTACCACCGGTCTTGTTCGCGGCATTGCCTATAACAAGAATATAGTCCCGCCTGATAAGGCGCCCAAAAGGTGGGAGGATTGTCTTGATCCTATGTGGAGGGGGAAATTCCTCTATGATCCTCGCTCCAAACTAACCGCCCTCCAACATGACCCTAAAACCAGGGAGCCTCATCTCAAGTGGCTCAAGGGGATCGTTGAGAACAAAGTGGTTCTTGGGCGAGGGCAGACCGAGAATGTGCAAAAGGTAGCGTCAGGAGAATATCCCCTCGTTTGTGGAGTCAACTACCACAGTGCTACCAGAGAGATGGATCAAGGAGCCCCTGTTATTTTCGTTGTTCCTGACCCCTATCCGATGGAATTTGGCAGCCAGATGCGTATCGTTAAGTGGTCCAAGACCCAGGCTACAAGCCAGCTTTTCGGTCTATGGGTGGCGACAAAAGGGGAGCAACCTGCCTACCGGGAATTTCCTTGGAATCCCGGCTCCAGAAAAGCCCCTTTGGTCAAAGGTAAATATGCAGCTGTTTGTGATGTTGAGTGCTTGAAACGGTCGGAGGAATATGACGCTGAACACGCCAGAATCCTGAAGCTCCCAGGGGCCAAGTAAGAAGCGCATGGCTAACAGTAGAGGGGAGGCCGGTCCGCTTCGCTGGTTTAGTCTCTGGCCACAAATCAGAGGCAATGCCGTTTCTTTGCTGGCCGTTGGCTTTGTCCTCTGGCTCATCATAGCTCCCCTTTTTTTGCTGATCACGTTCAGCTTTCGCGAGGGTACCCCCTGGCAACCAGGTAACTTCACCGTCCAGCATTACATCACTGCCTACTCTGACCCGCAGGTCTACATCATGTTCCTAAATACAGCCCTCCTGGCAGCGGGCAGCACTCTCCTCGCCCTTGCTATAGCTGTTTTATTCGCCTTCCTCACAGAGCGCACGGACATGCCTTTTAGAAATGTCGCTTGGGGTTTAATGCTTGTTCCCATGGCTATGCCCGGCATTCTCTTCGCCATCTCTTGGACCCTTCTGCTCTCCCCCAAGATCGGCCTTTTCAATGTATGGCTGCGCTCTATCGCATCTCTCTTTGGCATGGAGATGCACGAAGGCCCCCTCAATATCTATAGCCTATGGGGCATGGTCTTCCTCGAAGGAATAAGAGGTGTGACAACCATCTTTCTCATGGTCGTCGGCGCCTTCCGCGCGATGGACCCAAACTTCGAGGAGGCATCGCGGGTATGCGGGGCTTCGAATCGCATGACTTTCTTCCGCATATTCATTCCGATGTTGATGCCCGCCTTATTTGCCGCCGGAATGTATAGTTTTATGACCCACCTTGAGTCATTAGAGATACCCATTGTCATTGGCTTCCCAGCGGGGATCTACGTCTTACCAACGTACATCTATTTTGCGGCCCAGAGATTCGCGCCCCCCCGCTACGGTCTATCCGCCGCTTTAGGCGCAACCTTCCTGGTGGCGAGCCTGATTTTAGTCTATTGGTATCGACGGTTGATCGGACGTGGGGAGAGTTTTACGACGGTCACGGGAAAGGGCTACCGGCCTCGCATAATCTCCCTAGGCAAATGGCGTTATCCGGCTTTCGCGCTCTTCCTCATCTATTTTACTGTCACGATTGCAGCCCCAACTTTCGTTCTCCTCTGGCGCTCTCTGATCCGGTTCTATGTCGCGCCCTCCTGGTCTGCCCTGGCTCAAATCAGTCTCGCAAACTACTGGACCGTCTTGAACAACGAGTTTACCCTTCACGCGCTGTTCAATACCGCTATCGTGGGCCTGGCCACCGCGTTCCTAACGATGTTTCTCTCTCTCGTCACATCCTGGGTAGTGATAAGAAGCCGGGTCAAATGGCGAGTTTTACTGGACGGGCTGACTTTTCTGCCGCACGCGATCCCCGGCGTCGTCATCGGAATATCGCTCATTATCCTCTACCTCCAACCCCCTCTAAGCTACCTGCCGCTGTATGGTACCCTCTGGATCATCGTTCTCGGCATGAGCGCAAGCTATATAGCCTTTGGCAGCCGGACCATGAACGGGGCCGTAGCCCAGCTTCACGTCGAGCTGGAGGAAGCAGCTCTGGCCGCTGGAGCCCAAAGGACCACGGTGCTGCGTACCGTTGTGTTTCCCTTGCTGCTGCCGGCCTTTGTCAGCGGCTGGATCTGGGTGGCCTCCCACTCTCTGCGCTCGTTCTCTATCCCGCTCATGTTATCGACGAGAGAGACCCAGGTGCTTTCGGTTGTTATGTGGGACTTATGGGATCAAGGAAGAGCGGGCCCGACGGCCGCGCTAGGAGTCTTGATCATAGTGGCCCTGGCCGTCTTTTCGACCACAGGCCGGTGGCTGGTCAGCCGCGTAAGCCGCCAGGAGGGCTCTGGATAAAGGCCTCAAGAATACGGGAAATTGTATGAAGGTTAGGGTTGGCAATGCGTGCTGGCACGCTGCCCACGTGACGGACGCATACGTGGCCCAGGAGGCTGGCTTTTTCGCCGAGGAGGGGCTGGACACCGAGATTGTCTCGGGCTCTATCTATACCGAGGGCATCAAGGCCAGCCGGCCCGGCGACTATCGCTATGACGAGTCACCGTACGTGTTGCGAGATATGATTCGTTTTAACATCGACATCGTCACCGATGTCGAGTTGGCAACCGTTTGCCTTGACAAGATCCGGAGCCAAGGAGAATTGCGGATCATCGGTGTCTGGCGCAATCGGCTAGTCGCCGCGATGATGGGTGCTCCCCACGTCAAGACCCTAGCCGACCTTAAGGGGAAGCGCATCGGCATTTGGGTCAAAGGAACCGAGGTGGGCCGGCTCATCGAGCTTCAGCTCCGCAAGGGCGGTCTGGACCCAGCCACAGACGTCGAGTGGGTAGTGGGCTACAAGTTCGGCTCTAACAGAGAGGCTGCCGGGCCGCTGTGCGAAGGCAAGACGGATGCAGCTATCGTGCGCATCGACTGGGCGTCAAAACTTCAGGAGGAAGGCTTTACTAAGCTGGTCGACTTCTTGGAGGTCTACCCCCATGGGCGACCTGCCAGGCTAACCGTGGCCCGCCAGAGTTTCATCGACCGTAATCCGGAGATCATCAAGCGGTATTGGAAAGCAGCTATTCGGGCGCACCACTTCATCCGCATCGTCCCGGAGCACTACCCCTTCTTGCGCTACTGTGAAGCCAAACAACGCACTAACAACCCCGACGAAAACGAGATGCAGCGCAACTTGATGCCGATGTCAATGTATGAATCGTGGCATAGTTCGATGAACGGGCAGCCGAGCATGCAGGGTCTGGCGGATCACCTTCAGGAGTCGAAGGAAACGGGCAAGGTGCCGGCATCTTTCACCTTCGAGCAGCTTCAGAGCATGTTGCGGCTTGAGTTGGTCCAGGAGGCCTGGGAAGAGCTATGCCAAAGGGACGAAACCAAGCAAAACTTAGAGAGGATCCAGCCGCTGATCGAGCGCTTCGGATTTTGATCGGCCCTAAAATGTGCCTGTTGAAATTACCCTTACGAGGAGGAAGTCTATGAAGCGAGAAGTTTTAAAAAAAGCGGCCCAGATCGTTCTCTTTGCTGCGGTTGTTGTGTCTGCGACTTTCCCCTTCTCAGGCCCCGTTCATGCGCAGGAAGGGATGATCAGTCTTACACGGGATGAGATCATCGCTGGAGCTAAGAAAGAGGGCAAAGTCTCTCTCTCTCCGGGCTACGACCAAAGCGCTATCCCCCATTTGGTTAAGGCCTTCCGGAAGAGGTACCCGTTTATTGATGCCTCTTGGGATATGGTCACCGGCATCACGGCGGCCCAGAGGCAGCTCTTCGAGATGGCTGCTGGGAAATCCTCTTTGGACGCCTTCAGCCCTCACAGCTCTCAGTGGAGTGACTACTTTAGGCAGAATCTCATCAAGAGGTACGACTTCAAAGCCATGGCCAAGGCTGGCCATCTCAAGATGCCTCTCAAGATGATTGATGACTCGGGTGTCGTGGTGTGGCTCGGCAGCAACATGGCTGTGATCGCCTACAATTTCAAGCTGGTCCCTCTTGATAAAGCACCAACGGGTTGGGAGAGTTGTATCGATCCGCAGTGGAAGGGGAAGATCGCCGTGGACACGAAGCCCAATACTTTGAGTTGGCTGGTTCCCCTCTGGGGAGAAGAGAAGGCCCTGGCGTACGCCAGAAAGCTTAAAGAGAACGACCCGATCTGGGTCCGAGGGCAGACGGGTCACCTGTTGAGGCTTGGCACGGGTGAGTATCCCTTGAATTGCAGCATGTATTTGCACACCACCCTGAGAAGCCTTAAGAAAGATCCCGCCCTCCCGGTCAAACTCGTGGTGCCTGATCCCTTAGCTATAGCCTTCCACGAACCCGAGGGGATCTATGCCAACGCAAAGAATCCCCATGCGGGGTTGTTGTGGATTGAGTTTCTCGCCTCCAGGGAGGCGCAGGATATCGCCGATGCTGAGGACCCGGGAAAGGCCTCGTTCCTTGTTGAGGGCACGATCAGCAACGGACTCGTCGGTGGCCGCAACTTGTCCATTTGCGGTGGCGGTTGCCGGGATCAGGAAGACAATCTCATAGCTCGTATCGCTGTGGAGGCTTGGGGGTTGCCCAAGGTGGGCTACAGTCCCAAGAAAAAATAAATAGTGGGAGGAGCCTTATCGCTCATCATGTATGAAGGTTAGAGTTGGCAATGCGTGCTGGCACGCAGCCCACGTACAGGATAGCGTGGTGGCCTCAGAGGCCAACTTCTTCGCCCAGGAGGGAATCGATGGTGACGTGGTCACTGCCCGCATCTATCCACAAGGGCTAAATGCCAGCCGCCCCGGTGGCGGGAGGTACGACGAATCGCCATACGTGTTGCAGGACATGACGCGGCATAATATTGACATCGTCACAGACGTGGAGCTGGCAACCATCCTACTCGACCACCTGGAGGGTAGAGACGAGCTACGGATCATCGGGGTGTGGCGCAATCAGGAAACGTCGGCCTTTGTCGCTGCCCCCGGCTTCAACAGCATGGACAAGCTAAAGGGAAAGCGAATCGGTGTCTGGGTGCCCGGCACCGAGAAATCGCTATGGCTGGAGTGGACCGTGCGCAAGGCCGGATTGAACCCGCAAAGCGACGTCCAGTGGGTAGTGGGCTACCAGTACGGCTCGGCTCGTGAGGCCGCCAACCCGCTACGGGAAGGAAAAACGGACGCGGCTATCGTAAGCCTGGATTGGGTGCCCGCCCTACTAGAAGAGGGTTTCCATCAACTGTTCAACTTCCTGGAAGGCTACCCGCATGGCCGGCCAGCGCGACTGACCGTGGCCCGCCAGAGTTTCATCGACCGTAATCCGGAGATCATCAAGCGGTACTGGAAGGCCGCCATCCGGGCCTTCCAGTACATGCGGATCGTGCCGGAGCATTACCCCTTCCTGCGTTACTGCGAGGCCAAGCTGCGCATCAACAACCCCGACCAGCATGAAAGGATGCGGCAACTAAAACCCATGAAGATGTGGGAGTACTATCACGGCTCGATGAACGGCCAGCCAACGATAGAGGGGCTGGAGCAGCACCTCGACGAGGTCAAGGGCACTGGCAAGCTTCTCCCAACAGTAACGCTGGACGACGTGCAAGCGGTCCTGCGTTTAGAGTTTGTCTGGGAGGCGTGGGAGGAACTGCAACCGCGCGACGAGATCAAGCGCAACTTAGAGCGTCTGGCGCCCGTCATTGAGAGGTATGGGTTCTAGCGCGTCAATAACAAAAACTTGGAAGTTGGTGGTGTTCCTGCGGGAGCTGACGCTTGTGGGAAACGGGATGGAGGTATTGCGTGAAGGTTAGAGTTGGCAACGCGTGCTGGCACGCAGGCCATGTGACGGATGTCTTCGTAGCTCAAGAGGCCGGTTTCTTCGCGGAAGAGGGACTGGACGCTGAGGTCGTGTCAGGCTGCATTTATAATGAGGGAATCAAGGCCAGCCGGCCGGGCGACTACCGCTATGACGAGTCGCCGTATGTGCTGCGAGACATGATTCGTTTTAACATCGACATCGTCACCGATGTCGAGCTAGCCACCGTCTGCCTCGATAAAATCAGCGGGCGGGATGAGTTGCGGCTTATCGGGGTATGGAGAAACCGATTGGTTGCTACTCTGATGAGCGCTCCCCACGTGAAGTCGCTGAGAGACCTCAAAGGTAAGCGCATCGGGGTCTGGGTCAAAGGAACCGAGGTTAGCCGGCTTATCGAGCTCCAGCTCCAGAAGGCCGGCCTCGACCCATCGAGGGATGTCGAATGGGTAGTGGGTTACAAATTCGGCTCTAACAGAGAGGCAGCCGGGCCGCTACGTGAAGGCAAGACCGACGCAGCCATCGTCCGGCTGGACTGGGTGCCACAGCTACAAGAAGACGGGTTTAACAAATTGGTTGACTTCATGCAGGTCTACCCGCATGGACGACCGGCGCGATCAACAGTGGCCCGCCAGAGTTTCATCGACCGTAATCCGGAAATCATCAAGCGGTATTGGAAGGCGGCAATTCGGGCTTATCACTTCATCCGCATCGTCCCCGATCACTACCCCTTCCTGCGTTACTGCGAGGCCAAGCTGCGCACGAACAACCCCGATGAAAATGAGATGCAGCGCAACCTGCGTCCCATGTCAATGTATGAATCATGGCATGGTTCGATGAATGGGCAGCCGAGTATGCAGGGCCTTGCGGATCACTTTCAGGAATCGAAGGAAACCGGCAAGGTGCCGGAATCTTTCACCTTCGAGCAGCTCCAAACTATGCTAAGGCTTGAGTTGGTCCAGGAGGCCTGGGAAGAGCTATGCCAAAGGGACGAAACCAAGCGGAACTTGGAGAGGATCCAACCTCTGATCGAGCGCTTTGGGTTTTGACCAGGAACTCTTGAGCCTAGCCGCTCACTCCGGAAAGATCGCGTCGACCACTTCTTGCAGGCTTTGTTTCACTTCCCTGTCATCGGTCAGTGCTTGCACCACAGCAACCTGACAGGACAGCCTCGGAGCCACCCCGGCGCAGATCAGCCCCCCTGCGTAGATGAGCAGACGCGTGCTCGCTCCCTCTTGCAGGCCGTGCTCGCGCAGATTCCGTATTTTCGCCCCCAAGCGCGCTAGCTGCGTCGCGCACTCATCTGACACACCACTTTCGTGGCGCACAATTTGGCGTTCGATCTCCTCGGGGGGATAGTCGAACTCAATGGCAAGAAAACGTTGCCGGGTGCTGTGCTTCAGATCCTTGAGAACAGTCTGGTAACCGGGGTTGTAGGAAATCACAAGCATAAAACCTTCGTTCGCGCTCAGGACCTTGCCCCGACGTTCGACCGGGAGAATCCGGCGGTGATCGCTGAGAGGGTGAATCAGCACCGTCGTGTCTTTCCGCGCTTCCACAATTTCGTCCAGATAGCAGATGGCCCCTACTTTCACGGCTCGGCTTAGCGGACCATCCAGCCATCGCGTCTCCTGACCATCGAGAAGATAACGACCGACCAGATCGGTGGCCGTCAGGTCCTCATGGCAAGCAACGGTGACCAAGGGAACGCTGCCGAGCCGATACGACATGTGCTCGACGAAACGGGTTTTCCCGCAGCCAGTTGGGCCTTTTAAGAGAACTGGCAGCTTCTTGGCATAGGCAGCCTCAAAGATCTCAACTTCGTGGCCAAGCGGGAGATAAAAAGGCTCTTCTTTTATGACGTATTCCTCAAATGCAAACTCTTGATAGTCACCGTGCCGCATATCCAACTCCTCTCAGTCTACCACCGGATTACCCATTCGTGGCCAAGGGACAACGTCCTTACTAAGCTCTTGGAATATTTATTGTGACTGTTCTCTGGCCCAAAGTGCTTTTTAACCCTTTTTAGTAACTAAAAAAAGGGGCGCGGTGGGATTGGCGCGGCGGGTCGCCACTCTACGGAATAGGACTAATGGTCTTGCGATGACAAAAGAACAGATATACAAGACTCCACAAAAGGAGGGAGATCCCATGGGTACAAGCAAATATTGGTTTTCTTTTCTCTCGGGAATGGCGATGGTTCTCTGGCAAACAGCTTTCCCGATCGCGGTATCGGCTCAGGCCAATCCCTTTAGCCAGCTTATGGAAGCCTCCAAGGCCGAGATGGCCAAGAAAGGGGGAAAGCTCCTGGTAGCGCTGGAATGGGAGGCGGGCGGGAAGCAGATCGTAGAGGCCTTTAAAAAGGAGCTTCCAGCGATCAAAGAGGCCAGCTTCGAGCGTGTGAGAACCACGGACCAGATGCAACGCATTTTGGTAGAATACCGGGCCGGACGGATCCCCAAATACGATATCGTTCATGTCTCCTTTGAGGCTTGGCCCAGCTATCGAGATGCAGGGGTGTTTGTGAAGCCGCCTGTCCCTTACACGGAGCTGGTCCGTTCTCTTCCTCGCGACTGGCCAGCGCCAGATCCAAGGGCTGTGGACCGAGAGGGCTACTTTATTGCCACCGCCGGCCTTGCCCGGGGGATCGTCTATAACAAGGATTCAGTCTCGCCGAATAAGGCGCCCAAAAAGTGGGAGGACTGTCTCGATCCCACCTGGCGGGGACAATTCTTCTATGATCCTCGCCCCAAACTAACTGCCCTTCAGCACGACCCTAAGACCAGAGAGGCCCACCTGAAATGGTTGAAAGGAATTGTAGAGAACAAGGTGGTCCTCGGCCGGGGCCAATCAGAGAATGTGGAAAAGGTGGCCGCTGGGGAACATCCCCTTTTCTGTGGGGTCAACTACACGAGCGCTATGACGGCAATCGACAGGGGGGCCCCGCTGGTCTTCCTTTTCCCTGACCCTTTCCCCTTGGAATTTGGTACCCAGATCCACATTGTTAAGTGGTCCCAGACCCCCGCCACAGCGCAACTCTTTATCACCTGGCTAGCCACGAAGGCACAGCCGCTGGTGGAAAAATACGCCTACCGCGGCTTCCCCTGGGATCCCAATTCCAGAAAATATCCTATGGCCAGGGGTAAATACGCAGCCGTCTGCGACGTGGAGTGTCTGAAAAAATCACCGGATTACGACGCCGAGCACGCTAGAATCCTAGGGATGCCGGGGGCGAAATAGTAGCCCCCGGACACTGAGCATTGGGGTAACCATGTCCCTTCGTCAGTGGGCTTTTCTGCCCCGAATAAGGGGTAATTTTCTTTCCGTTTTGGCTGTTGGCCTCACGGCCTGGCTCATCATAGTCCCCCTCGTCCTGCTCATCAGCTTTAGCTTTCGCCTGGGGACTCCCTGGCAGCCGGGAAGTTTTACCCTGGAAAATTATCTTGTTGCCTATTCCGATCCCCAAGTTTACACCATGTTTCTAAACACCGCTATCCTGGCCATGACAAGCACCCTCCTCTCCGTCGGTATCGCGGTCTTATTTGCCTTTCTCACCGAACGGACCGACATGCCCTTCAGAAATGTGGCCTGGGGATTGATGCTCATCCCTATGGCTGTGCCGGGCATCCTGTTCGCCATTTCCTGGACCCTGCTGCTCTCGCCTAAGATCGGCCTTTTCAATGTGTGGCTGCGCTGGCTCGTATCCCTTTTTGGGGCGGAGCTGAGCGATGGCCCGCTCAATATTTACAGCCTCTGGGGCATGGTCTTCCTCGAAGGCTTGAGAGGGGTCACGACTATCTTTCTTATGGTGGTCGGAGCCTTCCGCGCTATGGACCCAAGTCTCGAGGAGGCCTCCCGGGTCGCCGGGGCGTCAAACCGGGCAACCTTCTTCCGCATATTCATCCCTCTCTTAACGCCAGCCCTCTTCGCTGCCGGAATGTATAACTTCATGACCCATCTTGAATCCCTGGAAATACCCCTTGTCATCGGCTTCCAGGCTGGGATCTACGTCTTTCCGACCTATATCTATTTTACCGCCCAGAGATTTGCGCCCCCGCGCTACGGCCTCTCCGCCGCCCTGGGAGCCATCTTCCTGGTTGTCAGCATCCTTTTGGTCTATTGGTATCGACGCCTCATTGGACAGGGGGAGCGTTACACCACTGTTACAGGCAAAGGATATCGACCGCGCATAGTCTCTCTGGGAAAATGGCGCTACCTTGCACTCGCCCTCTTCCTCATCTACTTCATCCTCACGATTGCAGCCCCAACCTTTATTCTCCTCTGGCGCTCTTTGCTGCGTTTCTACGTCATGCCGTCCTGGTCCGCGCTTCCGCGGCTCACGCTCGAAAATTATTGGGACGCCCTGGGGGAGGAGCGCGTCCTTGAAGCGGCCTTCAACACCATCATCGTAGGGCTGGCCACTGCGTTCCTGACCATGTCTCTCTCTCTCATCACAGCCTGGGTGGGGGCGAGAGGCAGGTTCAGAGGGCGAGTCTTACTGGACGCGCTCACTTTCTTACCCCATGCGATTCCGGGGGTGATCATTGGCATAGCCCTGGTGATCCTCTACCTTCAGCCTCCTCTCAATTATCTCCCGCTCTATGGGACCATTTGGGTTATCGTCATGGGGCTGACTGCCAGCTATATAGCGTTTGGCAGCCGGACGATGAACGGGGCTGTGGCCCAGATCCACCAGGAGTTGGAGGAGGCAGCTCAGGTCGCAGGAGCCCAAGGGACTACTGTGCTGCGCACCATTGTGCTTCCCCTTTTGCTGCCGGCCTTTGTCGGCGGCTGTATCTGGGTCGCCTCTCACTCTCTGCGCTCCTTTTCCATACCGCTGATGCTTACGACCAGCGAAAGCTGGGTGCTTTCGGTAGTGATGTGGGATCTATGGACTCAGGGGAAGATAGGACAGAGCTGCGCTCTGGGAGTTGTGCTCATACTGGCCCTAGCGGCGCTTACGACTACGGGCAGGTGGCTGGTCAGCCGTTTAAGCCGTCAGGAGACTACCTGACCCTCCACAGAAGAGTTTCTCTTCTGCCCTTGACTCATCTCTCTGCACTCTTTTCCTGGCTCGCCGTTGATAGGAGCGGTCTTCGGCTGTTGTGAAAAAGCTCCTGCGCCCTCTTGAGGGCAGATGCAAGATCTTCCTTCCGGCGAAGGGTTTCATACGCCCGCCGTACAGGATCCAGCTTCAAGACATCCTCTAGAGAGAAATCCGGTCGCACATCTCCCATCTCTTTGGCTTCTGCCAGCATCGATTGTAAACCTTCGATAGAAGGGGCCCCATCTAAGGGTAGAACAGTCGCGCTACTGCTCCCTTCAAGGTAACCTAACTTCTGTTCCTCTTCATCCGGGCTCTGTCGCCTTAGCCTCCGGTTTAGGGCATTGATATACCCCCGATTCTTCTCCTCGTCCATAATGAACCAGTAGGCTCTTATGGTAGCCCTAAGGTACGCCTCCAGGGCCTCGGATTTCTCTTCCAAAACGCGGCGCGTCGTGGCAATTACCCGGACTGGCATACCATTGGGGTAAAGCTGACGGGTGTCCAGCAGCAGCGGGTACCCCTCGGCAAGGAGTCCAGGCACGGTTGATGGCGGAACCGGGACACAGTCAGCCATTCCCTTGCGCAGCGAATCCGCCGCCACCTCTCTGGCGAGATGAAAATGGGCGCCTCTGAGCCAAGTGACATCCTTTTCCGGATCGATCCCTTGCCGCCCTAAATAAACTCGCATCACGGCATGATCGATGGCCCAATAGTCGCGCACGCCGATGCGTTTCCCTTTGAGGTCTTTCAGACCCTTCAAACCTCGCGCTCCTAGGAACTGAAAGTCGTGCTGATTGCGCCAGCAGCCAACGATGTAGATATCCTCACCCTGGCCACGTAAAGTGAAAACAGAAGAGGGTTTAGGGTCAGCCACGATATCGATCCCCTTCTCCTTCATCGCCCGTCTAAGGGCAACCCTCTCTACGATCGCTGGGACCAGGCCACCGGTGACAACCTCATAGTCATCGAGTCCCTCCTCTTCAAAGTAGGTCATCTCCTTAGCGACCATGGCGGGGATGATGTGGCCGACGTGGTAGTGAGAAGTCGCTATTCGAAATGGCATATTCTCCCTCCTGAAAATGTCTTATTTTGATCTCGCTCCGGGTAATTTGAGGATGCTTGCATGCAACCCGTCATACTCATCAGACCGGAGGATGCACTGCGCGTCACAGATGGCAACGTACTTCCCTTTGGCCAGCAGATACTTTCTAGTCCTGGGATCCCATGGGAAGCCGAGATAGGCATGTTTATCTATAGCTTCTTGTCCTGTGCTCGCTGCCCATAAAGCAAAGAGTTGTGTCGTGGCCGGTGTCTTCGACCACTTGACCACATGGAATTGGGTCGAAAAGTGCATGGGGAACGGATCGGGAAAGGCAAACCTGAGAGGGGCTCCCTGGTCGATTATTCTGGCGGCGCTTTCGTATTGAACCCCACAAACGAGGGGAAATTCACCCGAAACCACTTTCTCGACATTTTCCGTCTGTCCACGGCTGAGCACAACCCCATTCTCTACTATTCCCCTGAGCCATTTGAGGTGCTTCTCTCTTGTTTTGGCATCGTACCAGAGGCCGTTCATCTTGGGACGGGGATCGTATAAAAACTTTCCCTTCCACATGGGGTCGAGACAGGCTTCCCAACTCGTGGGCTCCTTTCCTTTTGGGGCGAGCTGAATGTTCCAGACGTTGCCCATAGCCCTGGCCGTCGTGGCTATGAACATGCCTTCCGGATCGATCGCCCGCGGGTCTATTTCTCCCCAGTCGGGTGGAAGGGACTTTGCTAACTTGTGGTAGTCAAAGGGGGGTTTTACAAATAGCCCTGCCTTTGCGTATTCAGGCCAGAGCTCCGATGAGACTTTCAAGATGTCATATTTTGGGACTCTCCCCGCTTGAACCTCAATGAGGATTCGCTGCATGTTGTCCACTCCCCTCTCGCGGGTGAAGTCCAGTTCCTTTATGAAAGGAAAATCTTTCTGGAAGGCTTTAAGTATAGGTATCCCTTCCGTCGTCTTGGTCCATTCCGTAGCGACGTGTAGTTTGCCTCCTTTCACTGCCATCTCCGCCTTAGAGGCCTCCACCAGTCGGTTCAATAGATTGCTCTGAGCTAGCGAAGGAAGAGGAGAATAGACCAAACCTCCGCAAAAAATGAGTACCATTGTTAATAAAGGAGGGCCTTGTTCTCTACGTTTTCGCACAGTCATCTACCTCCTCCAGCCAGTGCTTGGGTAAGCCCGGCACGCGCGTCTAGTTCAAAAAAACCCGCACCGTTCCTCTCCATGGCTGCTATGCAAAACGGGAAAGATCTTACCGCTCAGTCAGGTACTTCAAATCGACAGCTCTTTCCCTCGCCTCTTTGGTGAGCTTCTTTAGCCCTGACAGATCTTCCGTGGAGCGCCAGACATAGTTGCACTCGCGGCAGCCCCAGATAGTGAAGACCCCGGCCACTGGTGAATCGGCAAGCTTATGGGGATTGGATTCTCCGCAGCGTGGACATTCTTTCATGGATTCCGCCCCCGGTTCCACTGCTGCAAAATTTTTTCCTTCCACTGAGCAGTTCCAGGAGGCTCAGTGACCCAATCGACAGGATCGTAGGAATACGCCGGATAGCGCGGCTTGGTGGCATCGATGCCGATTTTGCAACTCAAGCCTTCGCGATTCGAGGTAGGATCCAGGACCCCTTCGGAATGAGGCATGAGAACGATATCCCGCTCTCCCTGGACGCGGGTTGCTATCGCCCACATCACGTCGAAAGGGTTCCACGGATCCACATCCTCATCCACGCAAACCAGCAATTTGGCATGGGGTCCAAAGGAAGATCCCCACCAGGCATTCATCGCCCGGCGCGGCTCCCCGCTGTGGCGCCACCGACCTTGGATCACCGCGTTCATCCCGTACGGACCCAAATAGGCCATCCGGGTGATGCTGGGGACGAACCTTTTCATTTCTTCCTCAGCCCCCACCAGCTTGCCAAAAAGGGTCATATAATGATTTTCGCTGTTTGGGCGGCCAATGTAGAGAGTGTCGAAGATGGGATGATTCCGATGGCTCACGGCGCGGATGCTGAAGACCGGCAGTCGCAGATAACCCGAGTAGGCGCCGTGATATTCCCCAAATGGCCCCTCAAAGGCCTTTTCCGGTCCGACCTCTCCTTCCAAAACAATCTCCGCGCCAGCCGGAACCGGAAGATCCACAGTTTCGCCTCGAACCACTTCTACAGGCTCACCCTTTAAGGCGCCGGCAAAGTCGTACTCGCTCCAGTCCGGAGGAATGCGTGTCCCAGCGACCATAGGAAGAATCGGTTCCGTTCCCAGGGCCACAGCCATCTCCATTGTTTGGCCGCGACGGAGATACTTAGCATAGCTCCGGCCGGCGTCCTGATGACTGGGAATCAAAATCCCGGTTTTGGCCCGGTCCAGAATCATCATGCGATACATTCCGATATTGACCACGCCGGTATCCGGATCGCGCGTAATACAGCAGGGCTTGCAGATATAAAAAGAGCCGTCCTGCTGGTTGACCCGGGGAATGGGAAATGCGAAAAGATTCACTTCCCCGCCTACCATCTTGTTTTCCTTGCAGGGGGCTTTGCCGACCTCTACACGCGCGACGGGAAATCTCTTCCATCCCCGGTGCCAGGCAGCCAGTTGCTCCTCCCGCGTGGCATCTTTTTTGAGTCCCAAGGCCAACGCCGCTCTCCTCCACGAGGCATGAAGGCCGATGGTGAGAGGAGTGGTGTAGCCGGCGATCTTTTCCAGAAAGACCCCCGGACCCTCACTCTCACAGATCGCTTTACCGATGGCCGCCACATCCGGCTCCAATTTCACCTCGTCATTGATGCGAAGGAGCTCACCTTCTTCTTCCAGGAAACGGATCCATCCCCTCAGATCTCTAAAAGTCACTGTCGCGCCTCAATGCCCATGGCTTTCATGAGCTTTTCAGTCTGGATCGAAAGATAACGGGCGGGCTCACGGCTGGTGCAGAAATGCTGGTGGACGGAGTTGCGCGGCGGCGAGAGAAGGCTGCCGGCATGCCAGAGGTATTTCCTTCTCTCCCGTTCTCCTGCTCGGCGAATCACTGTGTAGCCTTCACCCTGAAAGAAATGAATAATCTCTTCGTGAATATGCTGGTGGGCCACCTGACACCCACCCGGAGGGATCTCCGAGATCTGCACGTCGACCGTCGTATTGCCCACCATCTCAAGGTGCATCGTGCGGGCACCCGCTCCCCTCTCTGGCGAAGGGTCTAGAGGGATCTCGTTAATGTCCTTCACATAATTGACCTTCCAGCGACACGGGCCCAACCGCTCATTCACGCTGAAATAGTTCTCCTCCCCGTTATACCTCTCGGTAAAAAGAAAGGGGCTGCCAAAGACAAATCTTTCGTAGATTTTGCGCTCTCCGACGCCGTAAACAACCTGGTTCAAAGGCATGTTAGTCACTACAAAGTACCTGACCCATTGCTGGGCGTCGCCGTTGTAGTGACCGTGGTAGGCGTTCAGAGGCGGAGAGAAGAGGCTGCCTTCCTGAAAATCCAGGCGCCGTTCGAGCTTGCCCTCTTGCTGCACGATGCTATAGCCGTGCCCCGTCGGAATGTAAATGACTGCTTCGTTGACGTGGCGGTGGGTGGGTTTTCTCTCGCCGGGTGGAACCGCCATAATATGGGCGCGGAGCAGCCGGTTACCGGACAAATTGAAGTGGGCGGCGTGGTTTCCCTGCTCCGGCCAGGGCTCCACCGGAAAGCTTTTTACATCTGTGACAAAGCTCCCCTCGTAGACCCTTGTTCCTACTCTCTCTACCTCATCGTGATCTACGATGATCACTCCTCAGCTCCCGCGTGAAGTGGAGGATAGGGCTTCCCCTTCTCAGGAGGAAACTCTTGGGCGCAGAAGGGACAGCGGCAGTCGCCTTCCCACTCGATAAAATCTGAACGGTTGACGGGAAATTTTTGCTGACACGCAGGACATGTTACGAGACTGATTTTCGGCATGACCACTCCTCTCAGAGATATTTTTTAGCAACCCAATCCTCAAGTCGAACCCGCTTCATCACCTCTTCAGGCACGCTGTTCCTCGGTTCAAAAGGCTGGGGCGGCACTGGCTTCGTGCAATCGATCACCGCCTTGGCGGTTGTCGCTTCCTCGGAGATGGAAGGATCCGTGCCGATCCCGCGACCTCGAGGAACGATGATCACATCCTTGTCCCACTGGGTACGGCTGCCAATGGCGGTGAGAATATCATGCATATTGTAGATATCGATATCGTCATCCACAACAAAGATATGTTTTGCCCCCTCCACCGAGGCGAGAGCGGCCAGCCCTGCTTCTCTCCCCTGATTCCGGCGGGTCTGCTTGATCTGCAAGAAAACCATCCCTGGAACAGGTATATAAACGTTTTGAGTGGTGGGCACAGCTCTTTTAGCTGCCTCTAAGATGATGACCTCGCGCCACGAATTAAACACCTGCATGTCTTTGTGGCTGACCATGTTCGATATCCAATAGGCGTCACGGCGGTGGGTTAGCGCAGTAACCCGAATGACCGGGTTGAGCCGCTGCGCGCCGGTATGCCCCCAAGCCTCCCCGAACGGCCCTTCGGCCTTCCGCTCTCCCACCTTAGCGATTCCTTCAATCACCACCTCAGCATCCGCGGGCACAAGAAAATCGTCGCCGAGGCTCTCCGAAGGAACCAGACGCAGCGGCTCTCCGATGACGCCGCCCGCAGCCTCATAGTGGCTTTCCGGATAACCCAACCGCACCTCTGCCCCCAAGATGACTGCCGGGTGGTGTCCTACCCAATATGCAAAGCGCATATCCTGACCGCGCTCCCAGTGTTTCTCCAGGTTAAAGTTGTTATGAGTGCCGAGGCAGGGCCAGAAACGGATCTCGTCCTTTGCCTTGACAAAACCCCTCTGGATGCCGCAGTTATCAACACCACTGTCGGGATCATAGGTAGTGGCAAAACCCGATGAGCAGTAGGGTCCGGCATCCAGGTAATGGTGCGTGACGATAGGAAATTCAAACAGATCAACATCCTTGCCTTTATTGATGACCTCTTTTACCGGCGCCTCTCCCTTTTTTACAACAACAGGTTTGCGTTTTTCTTCTGTGCAACGCCGCTGCAGCTCGCGGGCGAAGTGAGGCACGTCGGTGCCGATGATTCGCGCGCACCGAGGGCGACTGGCAAAGAGGTTGACAATAGCGGGATGGGGTGAAACGTTCCCGTTGGAGCCCTTCACCCGATGAAAGATGAAAACCGGAGGATCTTTCCAGTATTCGTCTCCTTGAATCACGAGGGCTGTGATTTCATAGCGCGAGTTGATCTCTTGCTCTATGTGGATGACTTCCTCGGGATGGGCTTTTTCATACTCGCCAATAAAACTCTGAAGATTCATCATAGGCTGACCTCCAAGTGCAAACGATACTCTAAATTTTACAGATAAGAACAGCGGCCGCTGTCATGGAACTGCGACTGGCGTTCTGCATAATCCATGCCAGCCAAAAGCCTTCTTTGGGGGAGAAAAAGGCAGCGGTTAGGGCACAAAAACACAAAAGAGCCGAGGTTTAGAACGGATCCCTCGAAGAAATAAGAATTACAGGTGTCATTCTTCTCATATTTAAGAAAACCCTTTAATGCGTCTCCTGTTTGCCCCTTGAGGAAGCCGCTTCCCAACTCCGCATCTACTAATAAACGACGAGCCTCCCCTGGCACATATCTTGCTGCACTCACACGGCAAATTCTCCATAAAAGTCGGCTACCTCTTTGCAGGCACCAGGAAATGATCAAACCTCTCCCTCCTCCAGCGGATCAGAGCTGGAAAATCCTCCGCTTGCTACAAACAATTAATTTGTCCCATTCGTTAATGACTTTCACCTTATTGATCGTAGGTTTTTTGACACTTTACCCAGTCATGATGCTCCTGTTCGGAAGCGTGAGAAGCGCCCCGCCAGGCGACGCTGGGAATTTCACTTTAGAGGCCTATACCGAAGCCTACAGCGACTATTCCACCTATACCATCCTGCTGAACAGCCTCGTTATCTCCTGCGTAAAAACTATCCTCGCTCTACTCTTGGGAGGATTTTTCGCTTGGGTTGTCACCCGGACCGATACTCCCTACCCTCGCCTCCTTGAAGTTCTGATCACTCTGCCTTTCTTCATCCCGCCAATCCTGACCGCCGTGGCTTGGGCCATGCTGGCAAACCCGACCACGGGGATCATTAATAAATTTCTGATGTCTCTCTTCGGCCTTGAGAGCCCGCCTTTTAATATTTATTCTTACGGCGGAATTGTTTGGCATATGACGCACTATTCCACTGCCTTCGTATTTCTGCTAATCATTGGCGCTTTTCGCGCCATGGACCCTTCCCTGGAAGAGGCATCGCACGCATCGGGGGCAAGCGGGCTGAAAACGTTTTTTCGCATAACGCTGCCGCTTATGCTTCCAGCGTTCATGGGAGCGGCAATCCTGACGTTTATCCGAGGGGTGGAGGCCTTTGAGAGCGCGCTCTTTTTCGGTCTACCCGCCAAGATATTCGTCTTCACAACCGAGATATATTCTTCGCTTGTTCATCGCACTCCGCCCGACTACGCCCGGGCCATGGCGCTAGCAGTGACCCTGATGGCGATCACGTTTATCCTGGTTCTCACCCAGCGGCGCATGATGGGTGGAAAAGAGTATTTCACGATTACCGGGAAAGGTTACCGTCCCCAGGTCGTCAAGCTTGGCCTTTGGAAATGGACCACCTTTGGGTTTTGTCTGGCGTACTTCACCGTTGCCGTCGTGCTTCCCATTTCTCAGCTTATCCTGAGCTCGTTCTTTATGATCTTCGGCCTCTACGACCTGAAGATGATAACGCTTGCCAACTATCAGCAGGCATTCTCCGACCCGACGTTCTGGCGTGCGCTAAGAAACAGCCTGCTTCTGGCCATAGGAGGAGCGGGGCTGTGCATGTTCCTTTCAGCGATCATCGCCTACATCACCTTCAAGACAAAATTCTGGGGCAGAGCCGTTCTGGACCATTGTTCTTGGGTGCCGTGGACCGTGCCTGGCATGGTGTTGGCTCTCGGAATGTTATGGGCCTATATCTTGCTGCCGGGGCCGGTCGTTCTCTACGGGACTTTTTGGATTCTGTTGATCGCCTACCTCACTCTGGGGCTGCCCATCGGGGTTCGGAGCATGGCAGGCACGATCGTTCAAATCAGCCCGGATTTGGAAGAATGCTCTTTGGTCCATGGCGCTACCTGGTGGCAAACCTTCGTTAGAATTTATCTAGCCTTGTTGCGACCTGGCTTTACCGCGGGCCTCATGCTATTGTTTTTTCTCTTCATGCGGGAGTTGAGCGCCTCCGTGCTCCTCTACTCACCTGGGAATGAGGTGCTTTCGGTCACCATACTCAAATACTGGGAAGCAGGCAGGTCAGAGGTCGTGAGCGTGATCGCCCTTGTCATGCTTGCCGTTGTTTTGCTCTTCCGGGTAGGCGAAACCTGGCTTCTCAGAACTAAGCCGTCGGTCGCAATGACTTGACAGGCTAAGCAGGGAGGATAGGAACGCGATGAAAAGCCTTCGTTGGAAAAAGGGCTGGTATGCTTTTTTCACGGGTTTTTTCATCGCGGCGTTTTCAAGCCAGCTCTTCGGCCAGACAGAATTCGACGAAGCGACCCTAAAAGGGGCAAAGCGAGAGGGCAAGATCAACTATTATGGGGCGCCAGACCTCGGCATCGCCCTTGCGCCCGTGTTTAATTTATTCAACCAACGGTATGGGGTAGAGATGAACTTTACGGGAGGCCGAGGGCGCGAGAACTACGACCGGATTCTCGCAGAGCAGAGGGCTGGAAGATATGTTGCTGACATCATGTCCACCGGGCCCACCACCATGAGTGATCTCAAGTGGAGGGGAGTCCTGGTTTCCCACCGCCCGCCCAACCTCAAACACACCCCTGAGGAGTTCCGCGACCCTGATAATATATTGATCCCGGTCTACTTGAACATCTACGGCTTATTGGTCAACACAAGCCTGGTCAAGCGAGGCGAAGAGCCAAAATCATGGAAGGATCTGCTCGATCCCAAGTGGAAAGGCAGAATCCTCGCCGACGACCCCAGAGGCGCCGGTGGAGGAAATACCTGGTTTATTGTAACCTACAAGACCCTCGGCGGGCCCTTTCTGGCGGAACTGGCAAAACAGAACCTCCAGTTCAGACCCCAGTATCTCGAGAACGAGAAATCGCTGGCCCGGGGAGAGTTTCCGGTGTATTTACCGGCGCTCGCGGGCGCAATTGCCCGGCTCAAGGGGGCGCCGGTCAAGTGGATCACGCCGAGCGAGGGCGTTGCTTACATCGCGATTAGCCAAGGGCTTGTCAAGAACACCCCCCACCCCAACGCGGCCAAGATCTGGGCGAATTTTCAAATCGGGGACGAGGCGCAGAAAGCTCTTGGGGAAAGAGGCAATACACCGGTAAGAGCCGATGTCCCGGTGCCGCATCCAGAGCTTTTGCTCAAGGGGAAAAAACTGCTTGGAACGACCACCGAAGATGACCTGAAGCAGGGAGCAAAGATTCGTAAGTTCACTGAGCAAATCTTTTTTGCCAAATGAGAAAGGAGAGGGACTCATGAGTTACACAGACCTGCGGGATTGGATTCAGCAGGTGGAGGCGATGGGGGAGCTTAGACAAATTCAGGGCGCCGACTGGAAGCACGAAGTGAGCGCCGCAGCCGACATCTCCAGCCATCCGGTGCTCTTTGACCAGATCAAGGGGTACCCGCCAGGCTACCGGATTCTCGCCAATCCCTCCAAATCCCTTAAGGCATGGCTCTTTACCGTGGGACTATCCACCACAGCCCATGGAAAGGCCCTCAACCGGGAATGGCGCGAGCGCCTCAAGCGGCTTGAACCCATTCCCCCGAAGATAGTCGCGGGCGGCCCGGTGATGGAGAACAGGTTGGTTGGAGCGGAAGCGGACGTGCTCAAATTTCCCGTGCCTTTGTGGCATGAGCTGGACGGCGGGCGCTACATCGGCACCGCGGATGCGGTGGTCATGCGCGACCCGGAAGAGGGGTGGGTCAATTTCGGCAACTATCGCTTGCAGGTGCACGATAACAAGAGCCTGGGATTGTACATCTGCTATGGGAAACATGGGGATGTGATCCTGGACAAGTATCGCAGTCGATCTGAACCGTGTCCTGTGGTGGTGCTGTTAGGCGGAGATCCTGCCCTGCTCATGGCCAGCATTCTCCACGTCCCTTGGGGCATTTCCGAATATGAGTTTGCCGGGGGGCTCAAAGGAAGCCCGCTAGAGATCATTCCTGGGCCCCTCACTGGCTTACCCATCCCTGCTGCTGCTGAGATTGTCCTTGAGGGCGAGGTTCCCCCTGGTGAGTTTCAGATGGAAGGGCCTTTCGGCGAATGGACGGGTTACAGCGAGCCAAGGCCGGCGCCGATCATTCGTGTCAAAGCCATATATCACCGCCACAACCCTATCCTGTTGGGGCAGTTGCCGCGTCAATTGAGTCGACCGGCCCAAGCCAAGATGCAAGGTGATTTCCTTTTTGGCGGCATGATCTGGGATGAGATCGAAAGAGCCGGTGCCCGCGATGTCCAGGCAGTCGCCACCTACTCACGTTTTCTGATCGTGGTGTCGATCAAGCAGCGTTATGCCGGGCAGGCCCGGCAGATAGGCCTGCTGGCATCCCAATGTCACAGCGGCGGTTTTATGGGGCGCTACGTGGTAGTGGTGGATGATGATGTCGATCCCTTTAACCTCGATGAGGTGATTTGGGCAATACTCTTCCGCTCGGACCCGCAACGCGCCATCGAGATCATCCGCTACTGCTGGACGGATCAAATGGACTCTATCCACTTCGCGGGGAGACCGGAGGCAGAAAAAGGATACAACTCCCGGTGCATCATCGATGCCTGCACCCCCGTGGAGTGGAAGAAGCAGGCCAAGATCCCTGTAGAGATATCAAGCGACATGCGACAGCGCATTCTGGAAAAATGGGGCAAGCTGATTTCGCCCTCCCCTTTTGTAGGCTCCTTTGGGAGATAGCAGTGCTTAATGAAAAATGCAGATTGCAAATTGAAAATTCACAACTGATTTTGCGCTCCGCAATTTGAACTTTCTCTTTTGCAATTGCGAGGGTTGATATGCCTTACTATCATGACCTGAGGGAATATATTGCGACTCTGGAGAGCCAAGGCAAGCTGCGGCGCATCCAGGCTGAAATTAACAAAGACACCGAGCTTCATCCCTTGGTGCGCTGGCAATTCCGCGGCCTGGAGGAGGCTGAGCGGAAGGCCTTTCTCTTCGAGAAGGTGGTCGATGGTCGCGGGCGGCGTTATTCGATCCCAGTGCTCGTGGCCGGACTTGCGGCGAGCAAAGATATCTATGCCCTGGGCATGCGCTGCGCGCACCATGAGATCACCCAGCGGTGGTCTGAGGCGCAGCTCCACCCCATCTCGCCGCGCTTGGTCGCCTCCGGGCCGGTGCAGGAAGAGATCCATGGAGAAGATGAGATCAAGAGCGCTGGTTTGGACGAGTTCCCGATCCCGATCTCCACTCCTGGGTATGACAATGCCCCCTACCTCACAGCCGCCCACTGGATCACCAAAGATCCGGAAACCGGGGTTCGCAACATGGGAAATTACCGCGGCCAGGTGAAGGCAACAAACCGCTTGGGAATCTACTGTGTCTCGCCCGATACACACCTGGCGATTCACTGGAACAAGTGTCGCAAAATGGGACGTCCCTTAGAGACGGCCCTGGTGATCGGAGCAGTGCCGGCTGTTTCTTATGCAGCGGTAGCTAAAGTGCCTTACGGTTTTGATGAACTATCGCTGGCCGGAGGAATTGCAGGAGAGCCTATTGAGGTGGTGCGCTGCAAAACTGTGGACTTGGAGGTTCCGGCGACGGCGGAGATCGTGATCGAGGGGATTTTACCCACGGACTTCATGGAGCCTGAGGGCCCCTTCGGTGAGGCCCATGGGTACATGGCAGTGAGATCCTGGGGGCCCTGCTTTGCCGCCCGGTGCATTACCCATCGAAAGAACCCCACTTGGGTCTCCTTTTTGAGTCAGTTCACCCCGAGCGAATCGAGCAAGATCAAACAGGTGGCGCGAGAGAACATCGTTTACAAGCGGGTGCGCTACGACGCGGGAATCGAGGAGCTTAAAGAGGTAGCGCTTATTGAAATGGCCAACTCCGGGCGCTGGTGCGTGCTGAGAATGGCGCACGGAACTCCGCGCGAACAGGTTTGGCGCGCGCTCGAAGCAGCCACCGGTGAGGGGAAGGGGCTTTCTCTGAAGATCGTCATCGCAGTAGACGAGGATATTGACCCTTACAATACCGAGCTGGTTGTTTGGGCGATGAGCGCGGCGATACGCCCGCACGAAGACCTCCGTGTGGTCAAAAAGCTCGCCAACGTCCATGATTACTCTTCCGTCGCTCCAGGAGAGAGGGCCGCTGTGGCGCCGATGATCTCGCCGGTGGCCAAGACTCACGAGGCATCCATTCTGCTCATCAATGGAATGCGCCACCAAGACTCACGAGGCATCCATTCTGCTCATCAATGGAATGCGCCACGCTCTTTATCCCCCGATATCGCTGCCGCCGAGGAAATATATGGAGCGGGCCAAAGAGATCTGGGAAGGCCTGGACTTGCCAGCGCTTAAGCCGCGCACCCCCTGGCATGGCTACTCTTTGGGCCTCTGGAGCAACCGGGATGAGGTGGAGGCGGAGCTGGCGGTTCAGGGAAGGTATTATGAAACGGGCAAAAAGATCGAGCAGGAGAGAAAGAGATCGGCTGAGTTGGCTAGTGAGTTTGAGGGTAAAAAGAAAACGTAGCATCGGCATTCGCGACTAGGGAAATCGGCGAGATCCCTGCTGAATTTACCCCTCGGCTGGACCGGGAGCCCGCCGAAGCAAAGTAAAAGGCTGTCTCTGAAGGAGGACCACGATGAAGATTTTTATCTCACTTGGGTTGTTGCTTCTTCTCATTTTGCCTACCGCTCAAGCGGCAGCGCCAGACTCACGCATTGAGGGCGCCAAAAGGGAAAAGAGACTCGTATGGTGGGCTACGCTCTCGAGCACCGAAGCCAACGAGGTCATCAAGAGGTTCAATCGGAGGTATCCCTTTGTCGACGTAGAACATTGGCGGGCTACCGGAGAAGTCATCGCAGAGAAAATTTGGGCAGAGTTCCATGCCAAAAGACATACCTGGGATGTCGTTTTGGGAGGCGAAAACCGCAAGTTTCCCGATTTGATCAAGGCGGGGATCCTCCAGAAGTGGTCTGTCCCCGGGCGGGCCAATGTACACAAGCAGGGCAAGGACCCAAACGGCTACTGGGTCGTCATGGGCGGAAACGTCATTGTGCCCGCTTACAACACCACCCTTGTCCCCTCCAGCCAGGCCCCTCGCTCCTGGGAGGATCTGCTAGACCCTAAATGGAAGGGGAAGCTGGCAGTGACAACAGACGTCAAGCCGTGGGTAGTGTTGGCCCAGCCTGGGGCGTGGGAAAAAGAGAAGGTCAGGAAATATATCTCAAGATTGGTTGCTAACAAGCCCCAGATCATAAACGGCCATACCCAGGCAGTCGCGCTGCTGGCCGCCGGCGAATTCGCTATCGCCGCAGAAGTCTACCTATACAGGGTGAGGATGCTTATGAAAAAAGGCGCGCCCATTGACTGGGCCAGGGTAAATCCGGTGCTCTTTACCGGCAGCGCCTTCATCCTGAGTAAAAACGCACCCCATCCAAATGCCGCTTATCTCTGGCTCGACTGGATCTTTTCTGATGAGGGGAACAAGGCCGTTGATGAGATAACTGGTAAAGGCAACCCATTTCCGGGAAGCGGTACTCAACAGGCGGAGGCCATCAAGGGGCTATCGTATGTAGGCAGGGACGATGGGTACGTTTATCAGAACAGCGAGTTTGCCAACGAATTGAGTAGAATTCTAGGCATCCAGTGAGCACTTCCACTAACACAATACGGCATAGGTTAATACCCATAACCACGAGCGCTCTCCCCAGGCCAAGCCTCCAGGGCCTTGTCATGGTCGCAGTCATCGCAGTGACCTTATACCTGGTCATTGTTCCTCTCCTTTTTCTCTTGTGGAGCAGCTTCAGGTCGGCCCCGGTCGGGGTCTCTTCTCCCCTAACGTTGGAGAACTACCTCAAGGTATATAGGGATGCACGGACCTATACTCTGCTCGGAAATACTATCGTCTTTGCGACCGGCTCTGCGACCATCGCGATTTTCCTGGGCGTCATCTTTGCCTGGCTGCTCGAACGCACCAACATCCCCTTAAAGGATCTTATCTACTCCTTGATCCCCGTCCCCATGGCGATTCCTGGGGTTCTCTTTTCCATTGGCTGGGTCCTCCTGCTGAGCCCCACTATCGGAGTGGTCAACCTTTTCCTTGTGGGCCTACTGGGCCTGGAGCAACCTCCCATCAACATCTACAGCCTTGGCGGCATGATTTTTCTGGAAGGGTTGCACTTGACGCCGGTGACGTTTTTGATGATGGCGGGGGCCTTTAAGAGCATGGACCCCGCGCTTGAGGAGGCTTCTGCCACAGCAGGCGCAGGGCTCTTCGCCACCTTGCGAAGAATCACCTTGAAGGTGCTACGACCTTCTATCTTTGCAGCGCTGATCTACATTTTCATCTCGGCCATGGAATCCTTTGAGGTCCCTGGCGTCATAGGCATGCGGGCAGGGATTCATGTTTTGGCCTTAAAAATATACCTCGCAAAGGAGGCTATCCCTCCCGACTATGGAATGGTTGGCACGCTGGCAGTGCTCCTCCTGAGCATCAGCGCCCTTATGGTTTACTTTTATGGCAAAATAACCCGCGCCTCAGAGAGATATACCACCGTTACTGGAAAGGGATACCGGCCTAAAATGATCGACCTGGGGCGCTGGAAACATGTGGCTCTTGGCCTGTTCTTCTGCTATTTTATCCTCACTGTCGTCTTGCCGCTTTTCATTCTGCTTTGGGCATCCTTGCTCCCATTTTATCAAGCCCCCTCCCGGAAGGCGCTGTCCAATCTGTCGCTGAACAATTATTGGAGCCTATTCGATTACCCCAAGGTGGGCTTATCCATTAGAAATACGTTGGTGATGGTCTTATTGGCCCCAACTATTACGATGGCGCTTTGTTCGATCATCTCCTGGTTCATCGTTAAAGGTGAAGCGAAGAGCCGCCAGGCCTTGGATATTATAACGATTTTGCCCCATGCCATACCGGGCATCGTCATTGGGGTTTCCTTGATGTGGGCTTATTTGGTTCTGCCCATTCCCATTTATGGAACGATATGGATTCTCTTGGTTGCGTATGTGACTCACCGCATATCTTTCGGAACCAGAGTCATGAACGCCGCTATGGTGCAACTGCATAGAGAGCTTGAGGAGGCCTCCTATGCCAGTGGGGGTTCCTGGATCAGGACCTTTGTAAGGATAACGCTGCCGTTATTAATACCGGCTTTCCTCAACGGATGGATCTTCTCTGCCATTGCGGTGGCTAAGGCCATGGGCTCTGTGATTATGATCTACAGCCCTGAGAGCGTTGTGCTTCCCGTCCTGGTGTGGGAACGCTGGAACGAGGGGGACGTGCCGGGGACAGCGGCTTTGGGGGTCATGATGATCGTGGGATTGATCCTGGCGACTTTTGTTGCTCGAAAGTATGGACCGCAGCTCCTAAGTCAACGGCTATGAACAAATTTGAGAATTGAAATCGCAATAAGAGAGGATTGAGCCATGCTCACTTTTGAAGAAAATGAACTGCTTTGCCGGACTGGACCTGGCACCTCTATGGGAGAACTGTTCCGCAGGTTCTGGATACCTGCTCTGCTCTCTGAAGAGGTCCCTACATCCGATTGCCCGCCTGTACGGGTTAAGCTTCTGGGCGAGGAGCTGGTGGCCTTTCGTGACACCCAAGGCAGGGTTGGGCTTGTTGACGCCTATTGTCCGCACCGACGCGCCGAATTGTTTTACGGACGCAACGAAGAGGGCGGCCTGCGCTGCGCCTATCATGGCTGGAAGTTCGACGCTGAGGGCAAATGCGTAGATCTGCCAACGGAGCCTCCTGAGAGCAACTTCAAACACAAGATCCACATAACGTCTTACGCTACTAAGGAGCATGCCGGGCTTGTCTGGGCCTATATGGGGCCGAAAGAGCGTAAACCCGAACTACCGGAACTGGAGTGGATGCGGGTGCCGCCGGATCATGTCTATGTTTGGAAGTGGATACAGGAGTCGAACTACATGCAGGGCTTGGAGGGTGAGATAGACTCTTCCCACCTCGCATTCACCCACAGACGCCTGGACGAGGAGCCCCCTGTTACCACCGAGGTGGGCGTCCCCGCCCCAAACGCGATCTATGCACAAACAGACACCGTGCCACGCTTCGACATAAAGGAGAGGCCGGGTGGACTGCTGATAGGCGCTTGGAGGGATGCGACCGAGGATACCTACTATTGGAGAATCACCTGGTTTTTAGTGCCGTTTTATAGCATGACGCCTCCTGGCGGCGCCCGCGTTTATGTCCCAAGGGACGACGAGAGCTGCTGGGTTTTCGGCGTCACCTACAAATATGACAGGGCATTGACAGATAAGGAGCGAGAGGCCTGGCGATCTGGAAAAGCGAACGGCACTCCTGAATTGATCCCCGGCACCTGGCGGACCCAGCGAAATAAAGATAACAACTTCCTCATCAACAGGGAATTGCAGCGGGCCAGGTACTATACCGGCATCGAGTCGTTCAGGGAGCAGGACATTGCTCTGACAACCAGTATGGGGGCGATCATCGACCGGACCAAAGAACATCTAGGGACAAGCGACGCAGCCATCATCGCGTCACGCCGTCTGCTGATAAAGCTGGCCAGGGCGCTCCAGGAAGGGCAAGAGCCCTACGCCGCTTACCATGGCGAAGTTTACCGCGGCCGCGGGGTAGCGCTGCTGCTGAAAAAGAATGTACCGTTTGACGAGGGGGCTAAGGAGTTTATAAAAGGGGCCAACCTTTTTTAGATCCTCGAAGCCATCGCCCCACCATCAACCAACAGGTCCGCAGCCGTGATAAAATCGGATTCCTCAGAGCAGAGGAACAGCACGGCCGTGGCAATATCCTTCGGAGTTCCGCGCCGGCCGACAAGATTTCTAACAAAACGGTTTTCCGGCACCACATCCTCTCCGACGGGAGAGCCGATGCGGTTGGGGGTAACGGAATTCACCCGGATCCCGTAAGGCGCGAGCTGAACGGCCAGAGAGCGGGTAAGATTGAGAATGCCCGCCTTCGCGGCGGTGTAGGCGGTGGCATCGCTCCTCCCGGTGTGGCCCGAGGTCGAGGAGATGTTGACGATGCGGCCTTTGCGCTTCTGGTCCACCATGACCCGCGCGGCAAACTTGGCGCAGAGAAAGACGCTCTTGAGCGAAACCGCCATGACTTTATCCCACTCCTCCTCGGTCAAATCGAGGACACTTTTGCGGTCGGTCCAGGCGGCATTGTTGACCAGGATGTCCACCCCACCCCACTTCTCGACCACCGCCTTCACCGTTTTCTCAACGTCCGCGCCCGAGGAAACATCGCAAATGAGCGGCAGGGCGCGGTCCGGATGTGTCGCGTTGATCTCGCCAGCCACTTTTTCACCCCGCCCCTTGTCGAGATCCACAACGGCAACCCGAGCACCCTCCTGAGCGAATGTCTTCGCTATCTCCTCGCCGATATTACGACCCGCGCCGGTCACGATTGCTACTTTGCTCTCTAACCTCATAACTCCTCCTGCGGCCAATCCCTTTCACCCTCACTGTAATCAATTTCTGAATATAGAATCCCTTCTGAGCTGTCAAGCAGCAGGCTGGATCAGTGCTTTGCCGAGGCCGCCTGGATCTTGCCGCTGCCGCGCATGAGCGAGGTAAACAGCGCGATGAGCGTCAGAGCGATAGCCGCCACGTAGCTGGCGTTCATAGAAGAAACGAATGCCTGCGGCTCTTCCGTGCTGGGCGTCAGCCCGGGAATGCCGGAATAGTATTCGAATGCCAAAGCCAGCAGGACCCCACCCACGGAGACGCCCAGCAGGTGGCCGAGTTCGAACGCCGTGTGAACCATCCCATTGGCAAATCCCCGATGCTCCTTAGGCACCGAACCGATAATGGCAGCCTGGTTGGCAGAATTAAAGAAGGCTGTCCCGATCCCTGTCAACCCGAGAAGCGCAGTAGGAAGAATCCAGTGCGAATCGACCCTAAGGTACGCGCCAAGCAAAACCGCGGCGAGAGAAGCCGATACCCCTATAGTCGTGGGAATCCTCGGGCCCACCTGGTCTGTTAGATGCCCGCCAACCGTGGACAACGTGACAGTAAAGATCGGCGGAGCGAGGAACATGATCCCCATAAAAGACGGAGTCATACGAAGAACATCCTGGAGATAGAAAGGCATCAAAAAGCCGACTAGGCCCCTGTTGATGGAAAGGATCAGGAGGCTGATCACGCTATAAGTAAACATCCGTATCTTGAAAAGGGGGAGGCTCACGATCGGACTCGAGGCCTTGCGTTCGTGCGCCAAAAAACCCAAAAGAGCGCCGGCGAAGGCGACCGCCAGATAACCTTTCTGTCCCAAACCGAGAGCCTCTGCCGCCTTACGGTCCAAAAGCAGAGTCAGCATAACCGTCAGGGCAATGAGCAGTCCCGCCCCCGTATAATCAACCGAGGGGCGAGCTGCGGCCACAACGGTCGCGGATCCCCTCCGGGATCCAAGCGCGCTCAGGACAATTCCTGCCACGCCGAAGAAAACGATAAAGAAGAAGGTCCCACGCCAATGAATGTAATCGATCATCAATCCACCCAGGGGCGGTCCGACAAAAAAGCCGGAGTGAAATGCCGTGGTCATGATCCCTTGCGCCTTTCCCTCGGAACCGGCCGGCATTGCATCCATCGCCAATGCCCGACCGGCGGACTGGGTCATCGCCGCCGCCACCCCTTGCAGAAAACGAAATGCAATCAATTGGAGCACGTTTTGAGAAACCCCGCATAAAAAAGAGCTGACGGTTAGAATGACAAAGCCCAGGCTGTAAATCGTATTCCGCCCATAGATATCTCCCAGCCTGCCGAAAACGATCGCAAAGCTTACTCCCGCGACTTGAAAAGAGATCAAGGCCCAAGCGATCCCTAAGATATCCGATCCCAGGCCATTGGCCACGGTGGGAAGCGAGATCGTAAACATCCGCGCAGAGAGCCCAGCGAGAAAGTTCCCAAGAGTGGCATTGATAAGCAGAAGCCAGTCTATCTCGGGATTGCGATTTCTTTTGGCAGTTTTCACGGTAAAGTTATAACAGCCCGAATATATATCCCAGATCCGCGCCCTCTTCCAACACGCTGAGCCGCAGGCAAACATCAATCCCCTTGACCTGTGGCGGGCGGTATGGTGAAAAGGGATTCTGGAGGTTCCCTATGAAGATCCTTCATGCCATGATCCGGGTCAACGACCTGGACGAATCGATCAGATTTTATTGCGATGTCTTAGGGATGAAACTGCTCCAGAAAAAAGATTACCCGTCGGGCCGCTTCACCCTCGCCTTTGTCGGCTACGGTCCCGTCTCCGAAACCGCGGTCATCGAACTTACTTATAACTGGGACACGCATCAATATGACCAGGGAACCGCCTTCGGGCACATAGCCCTGGGCGTGGAGGACATCTATCAAACCTGCGAGACCCTGCGCGGCAAGGGGGCAAAGATTGTACGCGAGCCGGGGCCGATGAAGCACGGCGGTTCCGAGATCGCCTTCATCGAAGACCCAAACGGCTATAAAATCGAACTGATTGATCTGAGGAAGAGATCCCAGGCCTAGAGTCAGACCATTGAAAAAGACCCATCTGCGCTTTTGCAGTAACAAGTTTCGAGTTCAACGCAAAACCTGAGACACGAAACTAGAACTCTCCTAAAGTCCGCCTAACGCCTGTTGCCTTCTTGGCCTATTTTTACACGAAACTAACTTCGGCTGGGTCACCGATCCGGTCGCATCTTTGATCCCACATCATCGCCCGGGCTGGCTCTACCCAACCGGGTTTCTTTTATAAGGAGCTGACAGCGGCGGGAAATTAAGAATCAACAGACCTGACCCTGGATTTCTTTCAGGCTCCAGCCCACTTTCCCGTTACCTTGGATCTGCCGCCGAAGGATCTTGCGATCTTCGCTGCGGCAGTTGCGGGAGGAGCAACTCACCTTCTTACCGGAGACAAAAAGCATTTTGGCCCCTACTTCAACAAGCCTGCCACTACTCGTGGAATCATCATCCAAAGCGTGCGGGAGTTTTTTGTGGAGAACCTCGGTCTTTAGAATTAGTTTACCTCTCGCTTTTCTTCTTCTTTCGTCGATCCTCGATCATCCATCCTCTATCTTTTTGCTGGTGCCTAGTACCTCATGCCTTTGGTTTCCCGTAGCGTCGCTTTTTTGGTGGCGGGGTGAATAGGAAAAGGTGGCCGGGCGAATAAGTCCATACTCAGGCCTGACCCTGGAACTTCCCCAACCCTGCAAATCCATTTCTCCGCCCGCGACAACCTCAGCAAGGCCGTGATGCCCCTCAAACACATTGAGTGGACCCTTAAAACCTTTCTGCGCCAATAAGGCACCAAGGATACCGTTATAGGCGCCAGACGGAAACTTCAGGTCTCGGGCCATGGTCAATTCCTCCTGCCCCGTTCCCCCATTCACGATGCCCAGCACCATATTGTAGCATCCTGCCACCGCTAGACCGTTTCCCATTTGCTCCTCGTTGAGCCCAAGGAGCCTACCCGCAACTAAGGCGATTATGCAGGGGACTCTTATAGTCTCGTGCGCCCATCCTCTTCTAAATAGGGCCCCCTCGTACCCTCCCGTAGAATCAGAGACTTTACTTAAAAGTTGGTAGGCCAAAACGACCGCCGTTATGACCTCCTGACCACTAGAGTGCTGCCGCTCGCCCACAGCTAAGATTGGGGGAATCGACTCGCAGTGGTGCCCTACATGGTCACGTGCCTCCTTTTTAAGGAGGCATCTGTCCATGTAGTCAAGGTGGCGGACCATAAGGCCATTGGCCAGAGTGGCATACAGACAAGAGGTCTTGAGACCGCTGCCGAAAACCGTTGATTCAGCCGGCCCATTCATCTCCTTAATCAGGCTCTGAATGATACGGCTTGGCTCACTCAGATAGCCACCAAAGCCGATACCCACGGTATCCAGCACCGAACGCTTAACTTGATGAACCACCTCTGGTGGCAGCTCACGGAAGGTTAACCCCTTAGCCTCCGCTGCTAATTGCTCAGCTATTGTCTTCGGCACTTCTAATCTCCTTTCTTTCTCAATTGCCTCACCACAAACGATTTCTCTCTCCTATTTTTTATCTGCTTTCGGGAAACCGTAGGCCGCAAATATTTTCTTGGTATATTCCCGAAACTTGGTGGCATGATTCCAGTCTACTACCGATAGCTCCTTTCCCCGTACCTCCTGTGCTACTACTGAGCCAGGAGTATACACCGAGGCTCCAAAGGGCTCGTATTTATCTATGATCTCCTGACCCTCGGGAGAGGCGAGAAACTCAAGCCATAAGAGACCGGCATGGGGGTGAGGAGCCGTATTGAGGATAGCGCTGGACTGGTCAATAGTCCTGGTAGGGACAGGCTCACTGATCTTGTAGCTAAGGCTCCCTGTGGGGTCCTTGCTCATAGCCCTTTTAACCACAGCGAAATTAGAACCACAGTAGAGTGAATACTCTCCGGCAGCTATGCCGGCGGTAACTCTGTGGGCGCCTCTACCCCACACGGGCTGCTGGGCGGCTAGCTTCCGGGCAAAATCCAACGCTCTTTCCAAGCCCCAGGCAGGCACCAGCGCAGCTAATTGCAAGGGCCGAATATCCAAGACGAATTTTTTTCCCTTGAACTCAGGTTTCAGAAAATCCTCCCATTTAGCAGGGACCTTATCTTCCGAAATAAGCTTCCTGTTGTAAGGTACGGCTGATATGGCACTTGTAGTGCTTAGTATGTTCCTCTCAACGGGATTAACCATCCGTGGATCGATTTTAAGCACACCCTGCTTGGCCATGCCCAGGATGTCATGCTTCTTCAGATAAGGCGGATACTCTTGGGCAAAGTCGGGGGGTATAATGGCAATGTCCCACCCCATAGCTTGTCCTGACTGCATCTCCAGGAGAAACCTCTGGTGAACGTCGAGGCCAGCCATCTCCTCAATATGGGTATCAGTGATAAAAGGATACTTTTGCTTAAATGCATTAATCAGCGGCTTGAAACCCTCCTTGTCCAGGCCGGTACTTACCCTGAGCTTTCCCTCCTTCTTTGCCATAACCACAATCTCGTCATGACTGCTAAAGAAGATGTAACCCTTAGCCTCGGTTTCCTGCTTGGCTTTCAGCAGGTCAGGACTAGCTGCAGCCGCATGCGTGGTGGCCAACATCAACAAAAGAGCGAAGGAAGCAATGATTTTATTAAGAATTGTAATGCTCATGGCCTGCCTCCTTTGGGATGATTTCATAATTTTTAAGAGATCTGCTCGGGAACGCTGCTTTTTATAACTTGCTTCTTACATCCCCATAAGGTTATAAGTCAAATAAATCTTTTTTATAAAATTCATTTGGAGCTGTTATGCTTCTTGACCAATTCAAAGCTTTTCATGCAGTGGTAAAGCATGGTGGGTTTGAACGTGCAGCCGAATCAGCCTAAGTCAGCCGGCGATCTCTATGCGCATTAAAGAGCTTGAGAAATAGGGAGGCGTCAGGGTTCAGGCTTTCCTTTCTAGACAATCTTTGTAGGGCGACGCCATTCGCTTCTTAGTCGGATAGTGCCGCTAATCCGCGATTCATACCACGCGTTTCCGCAGCAAGTTTTTCTCTTCACGCGCCCTGTAAGATCCGGCCGCTTGTGCGCTTTTCCGTGCGTGATGTCCGCCTACGCGATCCCTGGCATTTCCGAGGGAGGCTGAAGCTTGCCATATTTGCTCAATTGCGCAAACACGTAACTATCGCAGTGAAGTTGAGGCCGAGTCGGTGAATTTTGGAAACCGACAGGGCCGGGTCTTTCGTTGGCTCAACGTGGGACGCGGGGAATGTGTGGGGGTGTCGGAATCGCTGGGTTCGCCGTTCAGTGCTGCACAATCTCTACGATCTTCCGAATCACTTCTCTTACCTTCTCGTCTCTTGGATGGCCCGCTTTGTAAAGGACGATGTGTTGATCGGCTGTAAACAGAGGGTTTGGCCTTATATTGCTTCCTTGCTTGAGACCGCCGGTCTCGAAATCGTTATCCTCAAGAGGGATTACATAGCTGTCTCTGACTCGTTGACTGGTTATCTGGCAAAGCAGTAGATCGTCTCCTTCCAATTCAGCTACCACCAGGGCTGGACGTCTCTTGGCTTGAGTTAAATCCGAAAACGGAAAGGGGACGACCACTACATCGCCTTTCACAAATCTCCCCAAGCCTCGTCTTCTTCAGGTCTCAGCCAATCTCTTTTAAGGCAGGCTTCGCTTAGCAGGCTGGTTTCCAGCTTTTCCTGCATGCGCTTGCTTTTAAGAAATCGGACAAAGTCCAGCACTTCTTCTAATAAGGGCTCTGGGACCTGCTCAATCTCCTTGGCTATTAATTCCTTTTTGTTCATCGTTTCAGCCTCACCGGTACAATAGCACGCCATCGACGTTTGGGCAATTTCTGAGGAGGTATCACGGTTGGCGTCCCTTTTTAGATAATCTTGGCAGAGCGCCTCCAGCCGCGTCCTGCGCGGTTCGTGCCGCTAGATCCGTGATTCACGCCCCGTGTTTTCCCGGCAGATTTTTCTCCTCACGCGCTCCAAAAGATCCGGCCGCTTGTGCGCTTTTCCGTGCGTGATGTCCGCCTACGCGATCCCTGGCATTCCCAAGGGAGGCTGAAGCTTGCCGTATTTGCGCAAATACACAACTATTATCGTGAGGCCGAGGCCGACTTGACCGGCCTTGGGACAGAGTTTTTCAATACCCTGTGGAGTTACTTGAGCCCTAAAATAGTGTATCTCGCCCTTCGACTTTTCCCAGCCTGGCAAGCGGGGGATATGCCTGAACGAGAGTGCGGGGCAGTTCCGCACCCGTCTCCTGCTGCAGCTCACCCTTGAGCATCAACGCGTCCGCCACCGCCTGTCCCCTCGCATGATTATTAAAGAAGACATAGACTTTCGCCTGTGGAGAGTCCTGTGCTGTTTGTCTGATCTTATCCGCGAAGCATCGGATCTCCTCCGGCCCGTAGAAATAATCGTATCTCTCCCAAGCCTCTCCGTGGCTCCACCATTTTTCCCGGTTCCTCCCGTGCAGGCGCAAATAAAACATCTCTCCGACGGCCTCAGATTCCTGCGCCACCGAAGAGGCAAACTTGGGCTCATCTATGACAGCCCAGGTCGCGCCTGATTGGCCCAGCAGCGCTCCGGTTTCGTCGCCCTTGTCACTCCAGCTTCGGTGGCGAAGCTCGACCGCTTTGGGATAGGCCCTGAAGGAATGGAGCGTCCATTGGAGCTTTTCCACATTTTCTTCCGTGCAGCGAAACCCGGGAGGATACTGGAAGAGCAAGACGCCCAGCTTGCCGGAATGAGACAAGGCCCCAATGCTTTTTTTGAAGACTTCCACGTCGGCCTCGGCGGGGGCCTCCCAGCGCGCTGCCGCCCCTCCACCCCCTTCCCCCAACTTCATCGGGTGGGTGAATTTCTGCCACACCTTAATCGCGAATTCAAAATCAGCCGGGGTCCTTTTCACCCATGCGGCGGCCATATCAGGGGCGGGAGGCCGGTAGAAGGTGGTATTGACCTCCACGGCATCAAAAAAAGAGGAGTAGTACGCGAGCTCATCGAATTTTTGCCCTTTTGTCCCGGGATAGAAAACCCCGTACCAGCCTTTGGGTGGAGATCCCGGGTAGGAATAACCGGAGGTGCCGATCCTGAGCCTCATGAGAGGCTATTTCATCGCTACGGCCTTGACCTGTATGAAGTCGGTATGTCCCTGAGTGCACTTTACAACCCCGTCTTGAACGAGAGTTGTCATTCCATCATGCCTCGCCTGCTTCAATAGCTCCGACACAGGGGCGCGGCGTTGGATGAGCACCTTGAGCTCATCGGTCGCGACCAACAACTCATGAAGGCCGATCCTGCCTTTATACCCGGTCTTGTTGCAGGAATCGCATCCCTTGCCCCGATAGAGCATAAAGTTATCGTCGTACTTGAACCCTAGCTTGGCAAATTCTTCTTCTCCGTAGGCCTTGGCGAGAACGTCATATTGCTCCTTCGGCGGATGGAATTTCTCCTTACAGTTCTTACAAATCGTCCGCGCTAGCCTCTGGGCCAGGATGCCCAGAAGGGCATCGGCAAAGTTAAAGGGGTCCATGCCCATCTCGAGAAGTCTGGTTATGGTCTCAACCGCGCTGTTGGTATGGAGGGTGCTGAAGACCAGATGGCCGGTGAGCGAGGCCTCGATACCGGTCTCGCATGTCTCCTTATCGCGCATCTCTCCAACCATGATGACGTCTGGATCGGCACGCAGGAATGAGCGCATAGCAGCGGCGAAGTCGAACCCGATCTTCGGCTGGACTTGCACCTGACGCAAGCCGTACTGGGTTATTTCTACCGGATCCTCAGCGGTCCAAATCTTCCACTCGGGCTCATTGATGGAGCCCAAGGCGGAATGCAGTGTGGTCGTTTTGCCGGAGCCGGTCGGTCCGACAACGAGAAAAATCCCATAGGGTATATCCAGAATCTGCTTAAGCTCTTTGAGGTTCCTCTCAGAAATCCCCATCTTATCTATTGGCATCGGTTCGCTGGCAGCCAGGATACGCATGACAATATCTTCGTTATCAATGCCAGAGGTCGGGATGGTGGCTACACGGAGCTCGATCTCGCGATCCGGCATACGAAACTTGATCTTCCCGTCCTGGGGCTTGCGCCGTTCCGAGATATCTAAGCGGGCCATGATCTTGAAGCGCGAGGCCAAGGCCCTACGATAACTCGGCGGCACCTTTTGGTACTCATGACAACTCCCGTCCACGCGGAAGCGGATAAGGGTCTCTTTTTTGTCGGAATTGGGCTCGATGTGGATATCTGAGGCGCCCTCTTTATAGGCATCGATGACAATCTGGTTGGCAAGACGAACGACTGCGCTATCGTTCTCGTCGACGACAGACCCTGCCGCCGCTGCCTCTTCCGGCTTCGCTTGATCCTCCGTAGTCATCTCCCCGAGGATCGCGGCAATCGACTGTTTGGGGGCGTTCGGGTCCAAATCCGTTGCAACCGAATTGACAAACTTGAGGATATCTTCCCGCAGCCCGACAAAAAATTTGACCTCCTTGACCGGGAAGAGACGCTTGACGTCCTGCAGCTTTTGAAATGAGTAGGGATCGTCAATTAAAACTTCTACCGTATTCTCGCCGCGGCGCAGCGGGATCCAGTAATTGGCTTTGAGATAGTTGAGGCTGATATTTTTCACCATATCCGGCGGGATAAAGACCCTGTCGTCAAACTCCACGAACGGACTCTTGTAAAAGAGGCTCAGCGATTTCCCAATGTCCTTTTTGGCAATCTTCCTCTCCATTAAGAGAAGCTCGATCTCTTTCTGTTTCTCTCTCGCCTCTTTACTGACTGCCTCTAGTTCGCTTTCCGTGATCAGACTCGAAGAGATGAGGTAGTCAAACTTTGTGGGTTTCTTCTTGGCAAGCTGGGATTGATTGCTAAACGCGATCCCAAGGGTTTTTGCGATCTCCAAGACCTGTTCTTCGTCCCGCTGGGTAAAGCGCTCTCCGCTCTTTTTATTGATGAGCTGGATAACACCGTTCAGTATGTTGCTGGTAGAAAATATCGGGACCGTCAGCATCTGTTTGGTCCTGAAGCCGGTTTTCTTGTCCCACGAACTATCAAAGGAAAGGGCAGGATGGATTTTGGAGAGCTCGGCCTTGCTGTAGACATCGCCGATATTGGCGAGCGTTCGGTTCTTGGCAACAGCCCCCGCAATGCTCTTGTCATTGACGGCCACCCGGATTTCACCAACACCCTGGGTTGTGTCGGGATTCAAAAATTTCGAGAAGATCTCTTTTTTCTCATAATCCACGGCATAAAGCGTCATACGCTCAGCGTCGAAGAGGCTAAGGATATCCTCCTTTAACTCCACAAATATTTGGTCCAGATCACTCGCCGCGTGGATTTTATTCATGACCTGCTTTACTTTCTCGGCGTAGGCAATCTGTTCCTTTAATTCCTCTATGCTCTCCTTATTATTAGAGGAGGGCTTGGATTGGCCCTCCCCATCTTTTTTTAGCTGTAAAGGTGAAGGTCCTGTCTTGGGTTTAGTCTCGGCCGGCTTTGCGGCAGCGGTCTCCGCAGTCTTCTCTTTTTGTTCGACCAGTGCTTCCAGATCCTGCAGCTTGAAGGTCAAGGTCTTCCGCACCTCGCCGATGCCAGACTCTTTTTGATCAGCCATGTCCTTTCTCCTTAGGCTTCAGCCTATTTTCCAGCGACCTTACTTTTGAAGCAACTTTTTGACCCGTTCTTCCAACTCACGCATCTCGGCATTCATGGTTGCTTCAAACTCTTTGATCTCAGCGTCTCTTTTCTGGAGTAGCTCGTCTTTTTCCTTAAGCTGAGCTTCCAGCTCCTTATGCTTAGCCTGCAGCTCCTTCAATTCAGCATCACGGGTCTGAAGGAGCTTCTCTCCCTCCCTGACCCGGTTTTCTAAATCGTGTGCCTTGCCTGTCAGGCTCAGCTCCCGCTCTTTAGTCTCGGAGTCCTTTTTGTGAAGTAGCTCATCCTTTTCCTCAAGTTGAGCCTCTAATTCGGTTACAGTTGCCTCCAGGGTTCCCTTGATTTCCTCAATCCGCCGAGTTTCTATCGCAGCCAAAGCCGCGGCCTGCTTGATGAAGGATTCCATCCGGGTTATCCGGTCCTTCATCTCAGTGACTTCGTTGATTAAGAGGCGCGGATTGTCTTTCCCCGGTTTTTCCTTCGGAGCCTCAGAACCCATGGAACACCTCCTCCTTAATTTCCTCCCAAGGAAAAAGTAATTTTATCCAATAGCCACTTAAAAGACAAGTGCCACGACCCTGAAGCTTTTCTGTGGGGTCTTTAAGAAAAAAGGGCTCCCTCAGTCTGCCTATTCGGATCGCCAGTTGGCGGGCAAGCGTCCCAGGACTCAGGTGGGAAGGGCGTTAGAGGAGTTAGGGGTCACGCTGATCCCTAGGAACTCCCCTCTGCCTTAAGCGGTGGTGTAGCCATGTTACGCTTCCTCCATGGGCCTACGATTCCTCAGCTTTGCTCCCGGATTTCCGGGGGCTCTTGGTTTTCCCGGTCTCAGGCGACGTTTCAGACGTGTTTTTCTGAACCATCTCTTCCAACTGGCTCTCCAAGACCCGAATTTGGTTGACTAGGCTCTCTTCCAAACGGGCCAGGCTCTCTTCCATATCTTTGCAGGCGATGTCGTTTTGCTTTAACAATACCTCCTTCTCGCCCAGCTCAGCTTTCAGGGCCGCCACTGTCGCCTCGAACCTCCCCTGGATTTCCTGGGCTCGTTCGGCCTCTGCCGCAGCCGAGGTTGTCGCCTCTTCCAGCTTCGATTTGAGGTCGTGCAGATCCGCATTTCGGATCTGCAGCAATTCCTCTTTTTCCCGCAACTGATTTTCCAAATCCCCGATTCTAGCTTCCAGGCTCTTACCCTGCTCCCCAAGGCCGGACTCTCTTTGACGCAGCTCGCCTTCCTTCTCCTGCAACTGGGCTTCCAATGCAGCTACTGTCGCGGCGAAATTTTTCCGGATCTCGTCAGCCCGCCGGGCTTCTCTGAGTGCCAGCGCGGCGGCCTCCCGGCTCAAGGACTCAATACGGGCGAGCCGCCCCCGCGTCCCCAGCACCGCATCGAGTGCTGGGCGCGAACCCCTATCGCCTTGCGTCTGCTCTGGAAGCTCGGAACTCATAGGAGCGCTTGCCCTTTAGATCCTCCTCACTAAAGATTTATCGATATCCTAATAGGTAGCCAAAAGACAAACAGCCGATTGCCTCACTTTTTTAGTTCACCTTGTTGGCGGACCAGAGGAATTTTTTCTATGCTCTGTATTCCGATCTTGCCAAGTCGATCCATAACGTTAGTTGCCTCGTCCTCACTATAGGGGCCCGGCAGCCGCACCTGGTATAGAGTCCAGCCGTCACCGAAATCTTTTGCCGCAATGGTCGCGGTAAAATCCTCTCTTGCAAGTCGCTCGCGCAATTCTTCGGCCTGCTCCCTGGTGAGAAAGGCGCCCAACTTTAACGCGTACTCAGGTCGAGACGGATTGACTTGGATTTCGGCTATCTGTCTGTCATATGGGAAAATAAGCCACTCCGGATTGGAATAGAAATACCACCCGGCAGATAGAACCAATAGGATTGTCAGAAAAGCGAGGCGGGGAGAAAACCTCCGGGGGCTTGCGCTCTCTTTCCAGTCGCCCAGCGAGGCGCCAACCTTGGACGCGGCGCGTTTGACATCTCCCGCGCCAATTTTCCCTTTGTGTTCCTGCTGGGCTTGTTCCACCGCGATATTTGCGATCCGATTGATAAGACGCGGCACACCCCCAGTCTCCCGGTACAGAAACCTGGCGGAATTTCTCGTAAAGCGGGCCTCCTCCGAAAGCCCGGCCACAGTCAGCCGATGGTTCAAATAGGCCAAGACTTCCTTTTTTTTGAGCGTCCCCAGCTTTAATTTTGCCCCGATCCTCTGTTCGAGCTGGGTAAACCTTTTGTGGCCTATTTTCTCGGCAAGCTCAGGTTGGCCCACGAGAACAATCTGGACAAGCTTCTCGCCCGCCTTTTCCAGGTTGGTGAGAAATTTGATGTGATCGAGACAGCGGAAATCCAGGTGCTGCGCCTCATCGAAAACCGCTACGGGAATCCTGGAATCACCCTCCATTTCCCCGAACGCGTCATCGAGGGTTTCGGTCATGGCCTGGGGAGTCTTCGGCGGAGTGGTAACGAGCACGACGTTGTACTCATCACCCAGTTCCTCCAGGAGACGCCGGCAGATGATGGTTTTGCCGGCGCCGGGATCGCCGGTCACGCAGATAAGTCCGTCGCGGCGACCGATAGCAGAGAGGATCTCGCCAAAGACCCGCATATGCCCCTCGCTGAGGTAGAGGAAATCCAGATCTGCTGTAAGGCTAAAAGGCCTCTTGTTCATGATCTTTTTTTCGCCGCCTGCGACGGCAGCCAAAAACCCCGATCCTGCAAAGAAGCGAGAAAGTCCCTCAATTCCTCTTGTTAATTGGGGCTAGCAAGGTTACTAAGCGAGACTTCTTCGGGTCCGCGCTTGCTTCTCGCTGGACCGTTTTTCCTGGCCTCGTAACCACGTCTCGCATCGACTGCCCGATCGCCTTACCCCGCGCGCCGCTTCCCGCGCTTGCCGCAAGACCATTGGCGGCCGCATTCCCTTCGCTGAGGGTGACACTGGCTTCCGGCGAGGGCTGGAGCCCATCCAATTGAGAGCGCAAATCCGCGATCTCCGCCTCGCGGCCCTTCAAGAGATCTTCTCTTCGCCTGATCTGGTTTTCGAGATCTCGGCTTTGGGCGACCGAGCTTTCCCGCAACTCCCCCAAGGCGGACTCTTTTTGACGAAGCATCTCCGCTTGCTCCTTTAGTTGAGCCCCCAGCGCGGTCAACCTTGTCTCCAACTCCTCCAGGGCGGAACTCTTCTGCCGCAGCACATTTTCTTTCTCTCGGACTTGAGCCTCGAGGCGCGCCACCGTCTCTTCAACACCTCGCCTGATTTCGTCGATTTGGCCTATCTCTGTGGCTGCCAACGCCGCCGCCTCCGTCATGGAGGACTCCATCTGGAGGATAGCTTCCTTCATTTCAGCCACACCCGTTACGACTGCTGCCGGGGCGCCGTTTTTTCGCTTTTTCTT